>JBIOTO010000180.1:0-7560 GCA_044865945.1 Solirubrobacterales bacterium | reverse complement strand
TCGAGCGGGGCGGAGATCGCCAGGCCGGTGTCGGCGGCGAGCTTCTCCCGCACCTTGGCGGCGAAGTCGGGGTGGGTGTTGAGGCCGGTGCCGGTGGCGGTGCCGCCGAGCGGGATCTGGCCGACCCGCCGCAGCGTCCCCTCGATCCGCTGCACGCCGAGCCGCACCTGCGCCGCGTAGCCGCCGAACTCCTGGCCGAGGGTGACCGGGACCGCGTCCATCAGGTGGGTGCGGCCGGCCTTGACGACGTCGGCGAACTGCTTCGCCTTCTCCCCGAGGGCCGCCTCCAGCGCGCCCATCGAGGGCAGCAGGTCGCGGGTGACCTCGTCCAGCGCCGCCAGGTGCACGGCGGAGGGGAAGACGTCGTTGGAGGACTGGCCCATGTTGACGTGGTCGTTGGGGTGGGCCCCGTCGCCGGCGAGGTTGGCGATCACCTCGTTGGCGTTCATGTTCGAGGAGGTGCCGGAGCCGGTCTGGAAGACGTCGACCGGGAATTGGCTGTCGTGCTCGCCCTCGGCGACCGCCTGACCGGCGGCGGCGATCCGCGCCGCGAGGTCGGCGTCGAGCAGGTCGAGCGCGCCGTTGGCCTCGGCGGCGGCGGACTTGATCCGGCCCAGCCAGCGCACGACAGGCACCGGCACCGGCTCGCCCGAAACCGGGAAGTTGTCAACGGCCTTGGTGGTCTCGCCACCCCAGAGCTGCTCAGTCAAGGAAGCCTCCATCGGAAAAGTTCTCGTCCCGGCAGCGTATTCGCCGCGGGTTGCCGGCGCCGTCCCGGCGAGGTGTATTAGGGTGCCCTAACTATGAAGCCCGACGATCCCGTCAGCCGCGGTGCCGAGCGCGCCATCGCCCACTTGAACGACGACCACGCCGACGCCCTGCTGGAGATGGCGCGGGCGCTCGGGGACGCCCCCGACGCGACGGCCGCCCGCTGCCTCGACGCCGACCGCGCCGGCCTCGACCTGCTCGTCGAGACGCCGACAGGGGAGCGGCAGGTGCGGGTCGCCTACGAGGAGCCGATCGAGGAGCCGGCCGGCCTGCGCAAGGCGACGGTTCAGCTCGCCCAGAAGGCCCGGGCGGAACTGGGCATGGAGCGGCGACCGGTCTAGCCGTCGGAGCGGCCGGCCTCGAAGCCCTCTTCGTAGCCGTCGAGGAACTCTTGGGAGAGCGGCTGCCTGCCGGGCGCGTAGCGGGCGGCGACGGTGAGCCGGCGGACGAGGTCGGAGTGGATCCCTTCGCTCTCCTCGGAGCCGCGCTCGGCGGCGCCGAGCAGGTAGCCGAGCTGGACGGCCGCCTCGCCGCCGCCCCGCGCCCGCGCTTCGGCGTTGAGGTCGGTTGCCGCCTCGATCATCGCTTCGCCGACCCGCGCCAGGTCGCCGGCGGTCTGGTTGGGGGCGAGGCAGTCGCTGATCGCGGTCTCCCCGCCCAGCCGCACTTCCCCGGGCGCCGCGGCGAGCGCCCGCTCATAGGCCGCGGCGCCTTCCAGGCAGGCGACCGGAGTCGAGTCGTCCTGGCTGCCGCAGCCCGCGGCCGCGCCGACCAAAAAGACAGCGACGAAGGCGAGCGTCGACTTATAGTTGACGAATCTTGAGAAGTTCATGGCGATCAATGGCGGGGTTGGCGCTGGTGGGGTTGTTGATCTTGACGATCGCGCTCGCCGGATGCGGTTCCTCTTCGAGCGAGACGAGCCAGGGCGAGACCGCGAAGAAGTCAACCGCTCCGCCCGCGCCGAGGGACGAGTACAAGAACTTCCAGAGCTCCTACGCGGACGTCGACCAGCAGAACACCCGCGACGCGCGCAGCGCGCTAAAGGCGGCGAACGTCGCCAAGCTCTCCGAGGCCTGGTCGCGGCCGATCGAAGGCACGGGGGAGGGCGAGGGCTTCGTCGCCAGCCCGATCGTCACCGACGACATCGTCTTCGTCCAGGACCTCGACTCGAACGTGGCGGCGCTCGACCTCCGCGACGGCAAGCCCTACTGGGAAAAGCGGTACGACGTGCCGGCGCTGCCGCCCGGCGGATTGACCGTCACCAGGGGGTTCCAGATGGTCGTCGGCGCCACCCCGACCGAGGCCTTCGGGATCGACGAACGGAGCGGCAAGGAGATCTGGTCCATGCGCCTGGCCGAGCCGGCCTCGGGAACCGCGATCGGGATGACGCCGGGGTACTACAACGGGCTCGCCTATCTCGCCACCAGTCCCGACGGCGGCGACCCGAGCGCGGACGGTGTCCTCTGGGGGCTGGACGTTCGCTCCGGCGCCAAACGCCTGCGGTTCGAGCCCGGCAAGTGGAAGACGGACATGGGCCAGGGGCTGAGCGCCGTCCCCGGCTTCGACTTCAAGGGCTCCGCCTACCTGGCGACTGGGGAGCCGGGCCCCAGCGCGGTCGCCAGCCTCGACGAAACCAACGGCAAGCTCAAATGGAGTCAGCGGCTGGCCGGCAGGAGCGCGGGCGCCTGGGACCCGGTCGTCGCCAAGCTGGGCGATCGCAAATTCGTGGTCGTCGCCGATCGAGCGGGATCAGTGATCGCTTTCGACCGCGCCGGAAAGGTGCTTTGGCGGCACTTCAACGGCTCTGAAGTCGTCGGCCCGATCGCGGTCGACGAGAAGACCGCCTATGTCCCAACCGGCGACGGCCGTCAGGGCTTCCTGGTGGCGCTGAACCTCGCGAACGGGACGACGCGGTGGAAACACGGCTTCCAGAGCTCGCTGTCCGGGCCCGCCCTCCACACCAACGACGTCGTCTTCGCCACCTCCGCCGACGGGACGGTCTACGCCCTCAGCACCAAGAACGGCAAGAAGCTCTGGAGCGAAAGGGCCGCCTCCGCGATCGAAGGCGGGTTGGCGGTGGCGGGCAACACCCTGCTGGTCCGCGTCGGCGCCGTCGACTCGAACCCGGGGCCGGAGCTGCTCGCCTACCGCCTGCCGGTCAAGGCGCCGAGTCGCGACTCAGTCGCCGACCCGGGCCGAGACGCCGCCGGTTGACATCTGGGCGAGGCCGCCGGGCGGGCCGGCGGGGGCTTTCGGTTTCGGTTTCGCGCGCGGCTTCTTCGGCGCGGGGGTAGCGGTTTCGGTGCTCGTCACCGGGAAGGCTTCGACCCATTCGGCGAGCTGGAACATCGGCGCGATCGCGTGGTTCCAGGAGAGGTGCAGGTGGTGGCCGCAGCCGTGGCCGGCGTCGCCGTCGTAGCCGACCCAGCGGAAGGGCGGGCGCGGTTCGTTCTGGACCGGCTCGGCCCAGAGGGCGAGGCGGGTGATCCCTTTCCAGTTGGCGTCGCATTTGGAGCTCGGGTTGGCCGGGACGATGTCGACCGCAAGGCCGTTGTAGTGATCGGAGTTTTTGACGTGGCAGCCGTCGCAGCCGGCGTGTTCGCCGTTGGGCAGCGGGCCGGAATAGCCGTCGGTGACGTAGATCGGGAACCGCTGGGCGATCCAGCGCAGGTTAGGGATGATCCGCTTGTCGACCATGTCGCCTTCGGCGTGCGGGATCGAGGCCGGGATCGGGACGATCTTGCCGGTCCCGAAGAGGACCCGGGGCGGCCCGGGGGGCGCGGCCTCGGCGTAGGCGACGACGGCGAAGAGGGGCGCCAGGGAGGCGGCGAAGATAGCGAGGAAGCGGACCCAGGCGTGGGTGAGGAGGCGGTGGCTCACCCCCGCGTTATCGGCCGTACGACGTTTGCCGCTTGAATCCTGCCCGGAACGCATCA
Source organism: Solirubrobacterales bacterium (assembly GCA_044865945.1). Classification (GTDB taxonomy): domain Bacteria; phylum Actinomycetota; class Thermoleophilia; order Solirubrobacterales; family 70-9; genus VAYN01. The sequence goes on along the minus strand of JBIOTO010000180.1, from coordinate 3,856 downwards.
CCGACATGAGGTAGTTGCAACACGGCCGGATAGGGTTCGATTCATGCCGACTGTCCGCGAAGCGACTTTTGACCTTTTCCGCGCCCACGGGATGACGACGATGTTCGGCAACCCGGGTTCGACCGAGCTGCCGATGCTCGCCGACTTCCCCTCGGACTTTCGCTACGTGCTCGGTCTGCAGGAGGCGGTCGTGGTCGGCATGGCCGACGGCTACGCCCAGGCGTCCGGCAAGACCACGGTGGTCAACCTCCACACCGCGCCGGGGGTCGGCAACGCGATGGGGGCGATCTTCAACGCCCAGGCCAACCACTCGCCGCTGCTGATCACCGCCGGCCAGCAGGCGCGGGCGCAGATCACCCTGCAGGCGAACCTGACCAACCGCGACGCGACGCGGATGCCGCACCCGCTGGTCAAGTGGTCCTACGAGCCACCGCGGGCCGAGGACGTGCCGCTCGCGCTGGCCCACGGCGCCCACCTCGCCGGCCTGGCGCCGCGCGGCCCGGTCTTCGTCTCGCTTCCGATGGACGACTGGTACGCCGAGGTGAACGAGGCCGACGCGCGGGCGGCGATCGAGCGCAAGGTCACGGGCCGGGCGGTCGCCGACCCGGAGGCGGTGCGGGCGCTGGCCGCGCGCCTCGACGCCGCCACCAACCCGGTCCTGGTCGCCGGTCCCGACGTCGACACCGTCGGCGCCTGGGAGACCGCCGTCGCTCTCGCCGAGCGCCAGAAGCTGCCGGTCTGGGCCTCGCCCGCGACCGGCGGCCACCGCCTCGGCTTCCCCGAGAACCACCCCAACTTCCGCGGCGTCCTGCCACCGGCGATCGGCCCGGTCGGCCAGACGCTGGTGGGCCACGACCTGATCGTGGTCGTCGGCAGCTCGGTCTTCCCCTACTACCCCCACATCCCCGGGCCGCTGCTGCCCGAGGGGGCGGCGCTGGTGGCGATCACCAGCGACCACGACGAGGCGGTGCGGGCGCCGATGGGCGACGCGATCGTCGCCGACGTCGGCCTCACCCTGGCGGCGCTGGTCGAGGCGGTGCCCGAGTCCTCGCGGCCCGGGCCGGAGCCGAACCCCGGCCCGCAGGAAATCCCGGCCGAGGACCCGCTCAACCCTTCGACCGTCCACACCGCCCTGGGAGAGGTGATGCCCGAGGACGCGATCGTCGTCCTGGAGTCGCCCTCCAGCACCCTGGCGCTGCGCAACCAGCTGCGTCTCTCGCGGCCCGGCAGCTACTACTTCAGCGCCGGCGGCGGCCTCGGCTTCGGCCTCGCCGCCTCGGTCGGCGTGCAGCTGGCCCAGCCCGACCGCCCGGTCGTCTGCGTCCTCGGCGAGGGCTCGGCCCAGTACGCGATCACCGCCTTCTGGAGCGCTGTCGCCTACCAGGCGCCGGTCACCTTCCTGGTCCTGCAGAACGCCGAGTACGCGATCCTCAAGTGGTTCGCCGACGTCGAGCAGGTGAACGGCGCGCCCGGCCTCGACCTGCCGAAGCTCGACGTCGCCGCGGTCGCCGAGGGCTACGGGGTGAAGGCGCACCGGCCAAAGGAGCGCGACGAGGTCGCGGGAGCGCTCAGCGCCGCGCTCGCCTCCTCGCAACCGGAGCTGGTCGAAGTCCCGGTGTCCCCCGGGATGTCCCTCTTCTGAGTTGTGGTTCCTTTGTCCGCCATAAGAGGACAAAAGAACCACGACTTGGCCTGGAGTTAGCCATGGCCCTGCTGCAGCGCAACCGCCCGCCGGGCCCGCCGCCGCCCAGCCAGCCGGTCGCCGACCGCGCCCCCGACGAGCTCGCCGCCGGGGTCGCCGCGCCGCTGCGGCGCGAGCTGGAGGAGCTGCTCGGCGCCGACCGCGTCCTGCACCGCGTCAGCGACCTCATCGCCTATGCCTCCGACGCCAGTCCTTACCGGCGCTTCCCGCGGGCGGTGGTCGAGGCGCGGGGTGCCGACGACGTCGCCAAGGTGCTGCGCTTCGGCCGCGAACGCGACATTCCCGTCACCTTCCGCGCCGGCGGCACCAGCCTCAACGGCCAGGGTCAAACCAACGGCATCCTCGTCGACGTCCGCAAGCACTTCGGCGGGGTCGCGGTCGAGGACGACGGCGCCCGGGCGCGGGTCAAGCCGGGGACGATCCTCGGCCACGCCAACCGCGTCCTCGCGCCCCATGGCCGCAAGCTCGGCCCCGACCCGGCCAGCACCGACACCTGCACGGTCGGCGGCGTCGTCGCCAACAACTCGGGCGGGATGCGCTGTGGCGTCACCAAGGACTCCTACTCGACGGTGCGCGAGCTGACCTTCGTCCTCCCTTCGGGAACGAAGATCGACAGCGGCGCGCCCGGCGCCGCCGAGCGCTTCGCCGCCGCGGAGCCGGAGCTGGTCGCCGGCCTGGAGGCGATCCGCGACGAGATCCGCGCCGACGCCGAGCTGGCCGAGCGGATCCGCCGCAAGTTCGCGATCAAGAACACCACCGGCTACCGCCTCTGCGCTTTCCTCGACGCCGACGAGCCGTTGGAGATCTTCCGCCGCCTGCTGGTCGGCTCGGAGGGGACGCTCGCCTTCGTCGCCGAGGTCGTCTTCGAGACCGTGCCGCAGCCGCCGGCGACCACCACCGCCTGGGTCCACTTCCCCGGCATCGACGAGGCGATCGCCCCGGTCCAGGACCTGGTCGCCTCCGGCGCCACCGCGGTCGAGCTGATGGTCGCCCCGGCGCTGATCACCGCCGCCTGGAACATGGTCGGCGCGCCGCAGGAGTGGAAAGAGCTGCCGCCCGAGTCGGCGGTGCTGCTGGTCGAGTTCGGCGGCGCCGACGAGGGCGAGATCGCCGCGCAGGTGCTGCGCGCCGAAGCGATCTTCGGCTCCCACGAGACGATCCGGCCGATCGACTTCACCCGCGACCCGGAGGCGGTCGAGCTGGCCTGGCGGGTGCGCGAGGGCCTGCACGGGCTGATCGGTCGGGTGCGGCCGGAGGGCACGGCGCTGATCGTCGAGGACGTCTGCGTGCCGCCGGAGCGGATCGCGGAGGGGGCGAAGGACCTGCAGGCGCTGCTCGGCCAACATGGCTTCCTGCCCGGGGTCGCCGGCCACGCCTCGGCCGGGAACCTGCACTTCATGCTGACCCCCGACTTCGCCAAACAGGAGGACCTCGACCGCTACGAGGCCTTCATGGGCGGGCTGGTCGAGCTGATCGTCGAGAAGTACGACGGCTCGCTCAAGGCCGAGCACGGGACCGGGGTCAACATGGCCCCCTACGTCGAGCGCGAGTGGGGCGAGAAGGCGACCGAGCTGATGTGGCGGCTGAAGCGGCTCGCCGACCCCGACGGCGTGCTCTCGCCCGACGTCCTCCTCAGCCGCGACCCCGGCGTCCACCTGCGCGACCTGAAGACGACGCCGGCGATCGAGGACTGGGGCGGCGCAACCACCTGCGTCGAGTGCGGCTTCTGCGAGCCGGTCTGCCCGAGCCGCAACCTGACGACGACGCCGCGGCAGCGGATCGTCCTGCGGCGGGAGATGGCGCGGCAGCCCGAGGGGTCGCCGGTGCGGCGGGCTCTGCTCGCCGAGTACGACTACGACGCGCTGGAGACCTGCGCGACCGACGGCTCCTGCCAGATCGCCTGTCCGTTGGGGATCGACACGGGGCGGATGGTCAAGGAGCTGCGGGTGGCGCAGCATTCGGAGCGGGCGGAAAAGCGGGCTTTGGCCGCCGCGAAGCGGTGGAAGGGCGTCGAGAAGGCTTCGCGAGTTGCGCTGAAACTTGGTGGGCCGCTGGTGAGGAGGACTAAGCGCGGACAGGGACTTCCCGGCCCGGCCGCTTGGGGCGGAGGGGATGACCCCCGCCAGGCACATCTCGCCAATGGCTCGATGTTGA
>JBIOTO010000179.1:0-6284 GCA_044865945.1 Solirubrobacterales bacterium | reverse complement strand
ACAGCAGGGAGCAGACTGGCTAGACACCAGATCACCAAGGCTGCGGTCAGCCAGATGAGGCCTGGGAAGCTGTAGGCGTAGACGGAGCCGACGGCGATTAGGGCTGCTGGGACGAAGCGCAGCGGTGAGGTCCAATCGCTTTCTGCCTCTCGAAGGGCCAGGACGAAGGCCAGCAGGTAGAGGGCTTGCATCGTCTCCTTGAAGGCGCCTTGGGCGAGGTAGGAGGCGACCAGGTAGGCGAGGCCTATTAGGAGGGCTCCGGCCGTGCGGGGAATGGCCGGGAGGTCGCGGAAGGCGGCGAGGGCGGTTAGGGAGGCGAGGACCGCTACGGCGATGGTCAGGCCGGTGAAGCCCTGGACCAGGCCTATTCCGAGGCCCTTGTTGAGGGCGACGACGATCGCGTGGGGGCCGAGCGGATAGCCCTGGACGAGGAGCTGGGAGGAGTTGCCTTCGGCGAGCCGGTCGGCGGCCAGCAGGTGCTGGGACATGTCGGGGTTGAAGCTGGTCCCGAGGATCCCGAAGTGGCCCTCGGCGACGAAGGGCAGCGCGGTTGCCAGCAGCGCGCCCAGCGCCACCGGCCAGCCCGCGGCGAGCGCCTCCCCCGCCCGGTCGACCCGGCCGCGGAGATAGACGACCGCGGCGATCGTGAGGACGAGCACGGCAACCGCCGAGACCACCCCGTCCCCCGGCAACCGCACCGTCCCCCAGCAGACGGCGCAGACCAGGGCCAAGCCCACAGCCGGCGCCAGCCACGACCAGCGCCGCGCCCCGCAGAGCGCGATCGCCGCCTGCCCGATCGCCAGCGAGGCCACACAGATCGCCACCACGGCTGCATAGGTCCCGATCACGAGACCGCGAGCCTAGACTGAGGCGATGGCCTTTGTCCCTCCCGCTCGACATCTGCTGCGGGCCAAGGACCTCGCCGACGCGCGTTACTTCGAACCGCTTGAGGTCGACGACCTGGCCGCCGCGGTGGGTCTCTCCAAGGCCCACTTCAGCCGCGAGTTCCGCCGCGCCTTCGGCGAGTCGCCCTACGTCTACCTGCTGACCAGGCGCCTGGAGCGGGCGGCGGCGCTGCTGCGCAACACCGACCACTCGGTGGCCGAGGTCTGCCTCGAGGTCGGTTTGCGGGGCGTCGGCTCCTTCACCACCAGCTTCAAGCGGATGTACGGGATGACGCCGATGGCCTACCGCGAGTCCTTCCCGCCCGCCACCAGCCAGGCCCGCCTGCCCGCCTGCGTCGTCCGCGCCTACGCCCGCCCGCAACACCGCACGATTCGAGAAGACAGCAAGGCCGGCCAGACCTAGCATCGCCTCAGACGATCCCGACCAAGGAGGAACGATGAAGATCTCAACCGCACAGCTCTGGGTCCACGATCAGGACGAGGCGCTCGCCTTCTACACCGAGAAGCTCGGCTTCGAGGTGCGCTCCGACGTGACCTTGCCCGAGATGGGCGACTTCCGCTGGCTCACCGTCGCGCCCGCCGGCCAGGACGACGTGGCCGTGGTGCTGATGGCGATCCCCGGCCCGCCGGTGATGGACGAGGAGACCGCCCGCCAGGTCGAGGACCTGATGGCGAAGGGCTTCTCCGGCACCGTCTTCCTCACCACCGAGGACTGCCGCGCCGACTACGAGAAGCTGAAGCAGCGCGGGGTCGAGTTCACCGAGACGCCGGAAGAGCGGCCCTACGGAATCGACTGCGGCTTCCGCGACCCGTCCGGGAACAGCCTGCGCCTGACCGAGGTGAAGATCCCCGCCAACGCCTGAGCCCCTAGACCACCGTCGCCTGCAGCAGCACCCCGGCCACCCCGCAGCCCAGCACCACCCAGAGCACGGTGAGTTTCCCGTGCCAGCGGTTCAGGGCGAGGAAGGCGGCCAGGGCGATCGCGGCGGTCCAGCCGTCGACGACGCTGGTCTTGAGGATTTCCACCGTCACCGCCGCGATCAGCCCGACGACCCCCGCCGCCACCCCGAGCAGGAAGAGGTGGAGGCGGGGGTTCTCGGAGATCGCGACCAGCTGGCGATGGAGGAGGATCGGGAAGACGAAGGCGGGGATGAAGATGCCGAGGGTGATCAGCAGGGCGCCCGGCAGCCCGCCGGCGAGGTAGCCGACGAAGGTGGCGAAGATGATCAGCGGCGCCGGCAGGATGCCGCCGATCGCGAGGCCGTCGACGAACTGCTCGTCGGTCAGCCAGTGATGGCCTTCGACCGCGCTGTCGTGGAGGAAGGGGACGACGGTGTAGGCACCGCCGAAGGTGAGCAGGCCCGCCTTCAGCCCCTCCCAGAAGATCGCGATGCCGAGCGAGAAGCCGATCGCGCCGGCGGCGACGGCGACGATCCCGAGCGGCCCGGCCGTGAACGAGCCGGCGCGCCCGAGCCAGGCGCGGGCGTTACGCCAGATCTCATAGGCGACGCCGGCCCCGAGCAGGACGAGGACGAAGTTGGCGTCGGCGAAGAGGGTCAGCGCGAAGCCCACCAGGGCGATCAGGACCAGCGGCACGTCGGTGAGGAAGGAGCCGCCGAGCCGGACCACGGCCCGCGCCACCAACGCTCCGACGGCGGCGCTGAGCCCGTAGAAGAGCGAGTCGAGGTGGCTGGCGATGTCGGCCTCGACGTACAGCGCCGAGAGCGCCAGCATCAACAGGAAGCCGGGCAACATGAAGCCGAGCCCGGCGAGGAAGCCGCCGAGCTTGCCGCCCCGCAGGCGCCCGAAGTAGACGCAGAGCTCGTGCGCCTCGGGCCCGGGAAGCACCTGGTAGACCGCCAGCTGCCGCTGGAAGGTGCGCTCGTCGATCCACCCCTCCTCGTCGACGCACTCCCGCTTGATCATCGCGATCTGCGCCGCCGGCCCGCCCCAGGCAAGGCAACCGAACTTGAGGAAGCGGACGAAGATCGCTCGGGGCGCTTCCGCCCGCTCGGCCGTCATGGCCGGGAATTGTGACCTTTCAACGGTCAGAGCGACCTCAGAGGCGAGCCAGTGCGTCGGCCTCAGTGCCGAGTAAGGGTGGCCCAAACGCCCAGCTACCGGGTCACGCGGCTGGACACCAGATCTCAACGAAGCGCACCGCCTCGTCGTAGGCGGATGACTCAACACCCCAGACATCGGCAGAACGGCGCCGAAGAAGGGCTACCGCGCCAAGGGCGACCGGCAGAGGAACCGACAGACAGCGCGCGAGTGTGTCCATATGTTTGGGGCGCAGCAGGACGCTGGCCACGGCCACCTTGGCATGTTCGGGCTCTTCTTCTATCCAACGGCGCAGCCCGCACCAGTCCGCGCTTCGGACTCGGTCCATGCCGGCCTCGATCACCTCATTGACGGCGGTCGAGATTGCGTCGTCCAGCGTTCCGAAGCAGGTGAAGATCATCGTCGGGCTGACACCGGCGATTTCGGCAACTTTTGCCCCTCGAACAGGCGAACCTCCGGCCATGAGGTGGAGGATCGCCTGAACTACGCGGCGCTCCACCTCGCCAGTGTGGCCCGCGGGCAGGGAACGGGCTGGTTGTCCCGGATTGTTCGCACCGCGATGCCTCTCTGCCCGTGAACTTCGCCTGCCGTGCCCTGCCGTACTTCCTACGCGAGCGACAATTTCGCCCCAGTTTCCGCCAATGCTGGAGCCCAGGCGAGTGATCACGGTGGCGACGCTGGGATCGTCTGGGCGTCTCAGCGCCTCGTAGGCGACCGTTGTAAGCCGATCCGTCCGCGAGGCCGCGCGGCGGACTGCGTCCCAAAGCTGCTGTTCAGTCCACCGCGGTTTTCTCCCAGAGGCCATCCGCGCCCCGCTCAAGTGAGCGCAGGCGGGTGAGACGGCTCCCAGCGCTTCGTCGCCGATGCCCGAATCGTCACTTTCCTTCTGGACTCGGGATGGTCAGCCATCAGGGTTCGTCCCCTCGAACCGTTCCGCCAGACTCGCCAGCACCTCTGTCGAGACGCCCAGTCCTTTGGCGATCCGGGCGACGGTCGCCCAGGTCGGGTCGACCTGCCCATCCTCGATCCTCGAAAGCCAAGGGATCGAGACCTCTGAGCGCTCCGCCAGGGCTGCTCCGGTCATCCCCCTCTCCGCGCGGAGGGTCACGATTGCCTTCCCGAGCCCACGCTGCGGCGGCAGCGCCGCCGGTCCCCCGGCCACTACCCTGCCCCGTCTGCCGCCGGAGTCGCTCCGTCGAATTCGATCCCGCTCAGATGAATCATGAGCCGGTGGTAGAGGAGGTCGCGCCTCTCGGCGGAGATAGTGAGGGGCTGGCTCATGAAGGGCCGACGTCCTTCCCGCTCGCGATCTCGAAGGCGGCAACAGCGACGATCACCGGGATTCCGTCCCTCGGGCTCACCATGCGCTCCGCGCTTTTGTCGGCAACGGCTAGAAATCTCTTTTCGACGTTGCCGAGCACCCCGCGCAGTTCCTTCCAGCCCTCCTCGTCGACGTTCAGCGGTAGCCAGGTGACACCCGATCCTTCGCGGGACTCCGCAGTGCCATCGTCCAAAGCCTCGACGGCGCGGTCAGTGAAGGCGGCCAGAGAGCTGCCGGCGTAGTGGGTCCGAAGGGAAGGCGGGACCGCTTTCCAGGTCCGCGATCCAAACGCTGCCTGTCCCTTCAGCTTGTAGATGTGCTCGACGGCACCCCTTTTAGGGAGGGTCTCCACGAGTTCGATGAGGTCGCATTTGAGGAGCACCTTCATGTGGTAGGAGACGTTCCCGAGCTTTTCGCCCATGCGATCAGAGAGGCGTTTGGGTCCGCTCGGTCCCTCCTCCATCTGCCGCAGGATCTCCACTCGCAGGGGATGCGCCAGCGCGCGGAACATCTGCTGGTCGACTTCGCCCCCTTCGTCTTCGTCCTTCTTGCCCATCGGAACCCCCGCAGGTTGTGGTCAACTCAGTGGCGGCGACATTTCCGAATTGGGCTGTTGGTTGTCAACGTCACCCCATTTCGCCCAAATGGAGCGGTGGAGAAACCTCCCTCAAATCGCCATACCGAGATCGGAAGGGACGGCGACGCCCGCGCAGATGCTGACGGCGCCGTCCCATTCCAATCTCTGCTTAGGCGCTCTTGACGATGTGCACAGCCGGCAGCTTGTGCAGCGAGTTGCTGACCCTCATGAGCCCACCCCCTTTCCTCCCGGAATCCGATGCGCGGAGGAGATTACTAAAATAAATTAGAGCAGTGGAGAAGGGCGAAGCAAGTTGCGCTCAACTGCATGAGGGAGAGTCGAACTGCGCGGGTAAACTCGATTGCTCAGCCACCTGAAAGGAGCAATCGGAGCATGGGGAAAAGCACTCGGGCGACCGGGGCCGATGGAGCGGACCGTGAGCGGAAGGTCGGGGCCGTTCGCGACGAAGGCGGCCAGACCAACCGTCTCATCGCCATGTCTCACCCCCTGAGGGCTCGAATTCTCCGGTTCCTTGTAGAGCGAGGCGTCATGAGCCCTGCGGAACTGAGTCGGGAGCTGCAGGCAGACCTACGGGGCGTCAGCTATCACGTCCGCCGCCTGGAGGAGCTGGAATGCGTCGAGTTGGTTCAGACCCGACCGGTGCGTGGCGCCTTGGAGCACTTCTACCGAGCGACCGAGCGACCGATGATTGACACCGACGAGTTCGAGAACATCGATCCGATCATGGCCGAAGACCTCGTTCTCCACACCTTCCAGCGGATGATCGACGACTTCGTCGCCTCGCGGGCGGCGCAGATGGTGGGGTTCGATCGGCACCTTCACCTCAGTCGAAACCCCATCAACGTTGACGAGGAGGGATTCGAGGAAGCGATGGAGGCCTTCGAACAGTGCCGGCTGCAGCTATCGGAAATCGAGCGTCGGAGCGCTGAGCGCCGCAGCTCGTCCGGCGCCCCAGCGATACCCGTGTGCGGATCTCTCTCCTTCTACAAAGTCCCGTCTTCCGCCTTGGACTCATGATGAATCTGAAGCACTGGATCCTCCCTGCTTCTTAGGTAGCTCTCATCCCCACCCCTGGATTCTCGGCCCGCCTCCCAAAAGCAAGAATCCTCCCGCCCCATCACTACGGCCACCACAGCCCTCCAACTGGAGGACCGACACAATGTGAACCCACACAGGCACTCGCTTTTCGTGCCTGAGCGCCTCGGGCTCTCCGCTGCTCGGAGCGTTGACCTTCGGTCGGGCGTCCAACCCCGAGTTCGGCGCGTTCGGCGGGTGGGAGCGCCCTCCGCGAGCAGCCCTTTCAGGCATCAAAAGGGACGCTGATCCGCTTGAGCGGCGGGTGCTCTCCCCACGTCAGCGAGTCGCTGATTTTGCGGTCGAGGAAGTGGGCTCGGACCAC
>JBIOTO010000178.1:0-18962 GCA_044865945.1 Solirubrobacterales bacterium | reverse complement strand
ACGCCGATGTAGTTCTCCCCCTTCGGCGGCTCGGACGGCCGCAGGTTCGCCGCTACGTGCTCGAAATTTCGCTGCGGCCCGAGGTCGCTTGGCAGCTAGCCGTGGAGGCCGGGGACTGGGACGCCGTGTTTTACGTAGGCGCAGTTGAAGGGGGCGGGGTCGAAGTTGTCGGTGATGGCCCGTCCCGCCGGCTCGCCGGTGCCCTGGACCTCGCGGGTTTCGAGCTTGCCTCCTTTGCCGCGCACCTTGACCTTCTTCGGCGGGCTGCCCTTGCCGCACTGGATCGAGAAGTCCTTGACGCCGTCGCGGGCGTCGATGATGTCGTCGCCACCGTTGCCGTAGAAGCGGTCCTCGCCGGGCTGGCCGAGCATCGCGTTGGGACCGGCGTCGCCGATCAGGACGTCCCAGTCGAAGGAGCCCTCCATGTCCTCGTTGCTGGGATCGAGGCGAACCGAGTCGCAGCCCTTGACCGTCGTGACCCAGGCGGCGCGTTTGGGGAAGGAGATGATCAGCAGGCCGGGATGGGCCTGGGTCTCGGCGAAGGAGGCGTCGTCTTTGCCCGGTCCGCCGACGATCGCGCCGCCGGCGCAGCCGCCGCCGGCCGCCAGCAGATCGCCGCTGCCTTCGCCGTAGAGGAAGGTCGGGCCGGGCAGGCCGCCGACCAGGCCGTCGGCACCGTCGGCGCCATAGAGCTTGTCCGCCCCGGGGCCGGACTCGATCAGGTCGTCCTCTGGCCCGCCTTTGATCGTGTCGTTGCCGAAGCCGCCGGCGAGCCTGACGCTGCCGATCGACTCCAGCGTCCCTTCGACCACCAGGCTGTCGTTACCCGGTCCAAGGTCCGCCATCAGCCACCGCCCCGGGCCTTTGGCGGCGCAGGAGACGGTCGTCGAGCTGTTCGGAGCGTGGTTGCAGCCCTGGCCGATCGCCATCCCTTTTCTGCCGGTGACGCTGAAGGTCTCGGTGGCGTCGTCGTAGGCGACGACGAAGTTGTCGCGACCGCCGCCGCCGATCACCTGCAGGCCGGCCCCGCCCCCGGGCGTGGGGTTGAGTTCGATGTAGGCGGTCGCCTTCGGCGCCCGTTCCTTGCCGCAGGAGGTGGTGCGGCCTTTCGCCCCGGCGCAGCCGTCGCTGCCCTGACCGCCGTCGATCGTGTCGGCCCCGCCGCCGCCGATCAGGTGGTCGTCACCGGCGCCGCCGTCGATCGCGTTCGCCTGCGGGCTGCCGATCAGGGTGTCGCGGAAGGCCGAGCCTTCGAGGCTCTCGAAGCCGAACAGCTTGTCGTGGCCGTCGCCGTAGGCCCGGTGCTTGCGCAGCGAGACCCAGACGCCGCTGCCCTTGCCGCCCGCCCGGGCGGTCGCGAAGGAGGCGATGTCGCCGCTCCCGGCTCCACCGGACATGCGGTCGTAGCCGTAGTCGCCGTGGACGAGGTCTTCGTTGCCGGGGCCGCCGTTGACGATGTCGATCCCAAGGTCGCCGGCCACCTCGTCCCGGGCGCCCGGCCCGCCGAGGATCTTGTCGTCGCCGAGGTTGCCGTTCACCTGGTCCTCGGCCCCGGCGCCGCCGTCGACTTCGTCGTTGCCGCGACCGCCGTGCATCTCGTCGATCCCCGGGCCACCGCAGATCAGGTCGTTGCCGAGGCTGCTGAAGATGACGTCGTCACCTCCGCCGCCCCAGATCACGTCACGTTCGGGCGTTCCCCGGATCACGTCGTCCGCTTCGGTGCCGACGATCTTCGCCAACCGCCCGTGACAGCGCGAACCTTCCCGGTCGTCCGCGCCCAGCGCGACGGCGCTCACCGCGAGCGCGGCAAGCGCAAGCAGCGCCAGAGCGATGACCCCCCTCGACAAAGTCACGTGGGCTGGATCGTAAACGCCCCAACCGGCGCCGCGGCCGGGGCGCTCTCCCTCGCAAGCGATGACTCAGGCGCTGCGGATCAACTTCTTGTTGACGAACTCGTCCGCCCCGTAGCGGCCGAGCTCGCGGCCGAAGCCGGAGCGCTTGAAGCCGCCGAAGGGCAGCTCGGGACTGTCGGCGCCGACCAGGTTGACGTAGACCATCCCGGCTTCGATCTTGTCGGCGACGCGGCCGGCCTGCTCGGAGTCGGTGGTCATCACGTAGGAGCCGAGGCCGAACGGAGTCTGGTTGGCGAGCTCGATCGCCTCCTCCTCGGAGCCGACCCGGTAGACCTGCGCCACCGGCCCGAAGAACTCTTCCTGGGAGGCCTCGTCGCCGGGCTCGATCCCAGTGAGGATCGTCGGTTCGAAGTAATTGCCGTCGCGCTTGCCGCCGACGACCACCTCGGCGCCGTTGTCGATCGCCCGCTTCACCTGGTCCTCAAGCCGGTCGGCCGCCGTCTGAGAGGAGAGCGGGCCGACCGCGGTGTCCTCGGCGGTCGGGTCGCCCGGCTTCGCCCCCTCCAGCTCCTGCTTGAACTTCGCCAGGAAGTCGTCGTAGAGGTCGTCGACGACGATGAAGCGCTTGGCCGCGTTGCAGGACTGGCCGGTGTTGTCGAGCCGCGCTTCGGCCGCCGCCGTCACCGCCTCGTCGAGGTCGTCGGTGCCGAGCAGGATGAAGGGGTCCGACCCGCCCAGCTCCAGCACCACCTTCTTCTGGTTGCGGCCGGCGATCTCGGCGACCGCGGCGCCGGCGCGCTCGGAGCCGGTGACCGAGACGCCGTGCACGCGCGGGTCGGCGATCACCCACTCGATCTGCTCGTTGGTCGCGTAGACGTTCTCGTAGGCACCCTCCGGGAAGCCGGCGTCGTCGAAGATCTGCTGCATCGCCTCCGCCGATTCGGGGCACTGCGGCGCGTGCTTGAGCAGGATCGTGTTGCCGATCACCAGGTTCGGGCCGGCGAAGCGGGCCACCTGGTAGTAGGGAAAGTTCCAGGGCATGATCCCCAGCAGGACCCCGAAGGGGCTGCGGCGGATCACCGCGGTGCCCTCGCCGCCGAGCAGCTCGATCGGCTCGTCGGCCATCAGGCTCTCGGCGCTGTCGGCGTAGAAGCCGTAGATCATCGCCGCGAAGTCGACCTCCATCAGCGCCTGCTCGATCGGCTTGCCCATCTCGCGGACGATGATCTCGGCCAGCTGCTGGCGCCGCTCGGAGTGCAGCTCGCCGACCTTGCGGAGCAGCGCCGCGCGCTCGGCCACGGAAGTGGAGGCGGGATAGGTCCGCGAAGCCTGATCGGCCCGGTCGATCGCCGCGCGGAGCGCGTCGTCGGAAATCTCCGGGTACTCCTTGATCGTCTCGCCGGTGGCTGGGTTGACTACCGCGTAAGTGCTCATTCAGCTCCCCTGTGGATGCTCGTTTCCAAGTTCGTCACTACCCCTTTACGGACTGCTCTAGGCCGAGGGCGTCCTCGACCGCGACGTACTCCATCCCGACTCCCTCCGCCACCGCCGGGTGGGTGACCTTGCCACCGGCGACGTTGACCCCGAGCCGCAACCCGGGGTCGCGGCGGATCGCCTCGTCGACGCCGTGGTCGGCGAGCGCCAGCGCGTAGGGCAGGGTCGCGTTGGTGAGGGCGTGGGTGGAGGTGATCGGGACCGCGCCGGGCATGTTGGCGACGCAGTAGTGGGTGATCCCGTCGACCTCGAAGGTCGGCTCGCGATGGGTGGTCGGGCGCGAGGTCTCGAAGCAGCCGCCCTGGTCGATCGCGACGTCGACGAGCACCGCGCCGGGCTTCATCAGCCGCAACTGCTCGCGGCGGATCACGTAGGGCGCCCGCGCCCCGTGGACCAGCACCGCGCCGATCACCAGGTCGGCGCTCGGCAGCATCTCCTCGATCGCCAGCGTGGTCGAGTAGACGGTCGAGCAGCGGCCACCGAAGTCGACTTCGAGCTCGCGCAGGCGGTCGATCGAGCGGTCGTAGACGAAGACGTCGGCTTCCATCCCGATCGCGATGAAGGCCGCGTTCATCCCCACCACGCCGCCGCCAATCACCATCACGTTGGCGGCGGCGACCCCGGGCACCCCTCCTAGCAAGATGCCCCTGCCACCCATCGGTTTCTCCAGCATGAAGGCGCCCGCCTGGGTGGCGATCTTGCCCGCCACCTCGCTCATCGGCGCCAGCAGCGGCAGGCGGCCGTGGGCGTCCTCGACGGTCTCGTAGGCGATCGCCGTCGCCCCGGACTCGCAGAGCCCGCGGGTCTGGTCGGGGTCGGGCGCCAGGTGCAGGTAGGTGAAGAGGAGCTGGCCGGGGCGCAGCATCTCGATCTCCCCCGGCTGCAGCTCCTTGACGTGGAGGATCATCTCCGCAGCCTCGAAGACGGCGGCGGCGTCGGCGACGATCGTCGCCCCCTGCGCCTCGTAGGAGGCGTCGGCGATCGCGCTGCCCTCGCCGGCCCCGGCCTGGACCAGAACCTCGTGGCCGTGCTCGCTCAGTTCGCGCACCCCGGCCGGGGTCACCGCTACGCGGTACTCGTCGGACTTGATCTCGGTCGGGACGCCGATCCTCACGCGACCAGCTCCCTCGCCCGCAGCGCCAGCCAGAACTCGATCCGGTCGTGGGCGCGCGAGAGGTCGCGGCCGGTCAGCTCTTCGACCTTGCGCATCCGGTAGCGCAGGGTGTGGCGGTGGCAGTAGACCTGGCGCGCCGCCCGCTCCCACTGGCCGTTCTGCTCGATGAACGCCTCCAGCGAGCGCAGCAGCTCGCCGCCGTACTCCTCGTCGCCGCGCTCGATCGGCCCGAGGACGCTGTCGCAGTAGAGGTCGAGCGCGTCGTCGTCCTGGATCGAGAGCAGCAGGGTGAAGGCACCGAGGTCGCGCCAGGAGGCGACCTCCGGGGCGGAGCCGTTGTCGAAGGCGGTCGCCTCCAGGGCGCAGCGCGCCTCGTGGAAGGAGTGGCGCAGGCGCTCGGGCGGCGCCGGGCGGCTGGCGGCGGCGCGCACCGTCCCGCCGCGTTCGGGGGCGATCTTCTTCCGCACCTCGGTGGCGACGTCGATCGGGTCGCGATCGGCGCAGTCGACCACGGCGCAGAGCACTTCGCGGCCACCGGTCGAGTGGGGCGCGACGACCGCCGGGCTGGCGTCGGCCGCCAGCGCCGCTTCCAGCGCCGCCGCCGCACCACCCGGATCGTCGAGCTGGAAGACCAGCACCGCCGCCTCCTCGCCGATCCCGAACGGCTCCAGCCGGCGGCGCAGCTCGGTCGGGTCCATCCGCCCGCCCAGCGCGGCGGCGACGACGTCGCCGGCCAGCCGCCGCTCGGTCTCGCGGGCGACCCGCCGCCGCATCAGCTCCAGCGCCACCACCGCGACCGCCTGCTGCAGGATCAGCCGCTCGAAGTCGCCGAGCCCGCCGGAGTCGCGGACGATCACCACCCAGGCCTGCGGCGGCCCGCCGCCGGGGGAGATCACCGGGTGGGCCAGCGCCCGTCCCGCCACGCTCGGGTGCGAGGGGACGAAGGGGTGGCCGTCGTGGGCGTGGCCGAGGGCTTCCTTGCGGATCGCGGCGATCGCCTCGGCCGAGAGCTGGCGGCGGAAGCCCTTGCCGGCGAGCCGCTCGCCGCGGCCGTCGAGCACCGCCACGGTGCCGCCGACGGCGGAGGCGACGGTGGCGGCGATTTCCTCCAGGCCGCGCTCCTCCAGGACCAGCCGCTCGAGTCGCCGCTGCACGGCGATCCCGCGCTGCAGCACCTCGTACTGCTCGTTGACCAGGCGGGCGAAGGCCTTCTCGGTTATCGCGATGAACGGAACGTTGTAGGGCACCTCGAAGAGCGGGAAGTCGCGCTTCTCGGCCTCGTCGACCAGCGCCTTGGGCAGAGATTTGTGGTTGAAGCCGGTGCCGAACCCGAGCCCGGCGAGGTTGCGGTCGGCGAGGATGCGGATGAAGGCGCGCTGTTTGGCCGCGTTCTCGAGCGGGATCCCGGTGGTCAGCATCAGCTCGCCCCCGGAGAGCCACGGAGTCGGGTCTTCGAGCTCGGAGATATGGACCCAGCGCACCGGCGCCGCGGCGGCGTCGGCCCCGGCGGCCAGCTCGAGGTCGAGCTCGTCAAGCAGGCTCTGGACGGTGAGCACCAGGGCTCCTAGCGGACCACCTGGTCCCAGGCCTCGGAGAGGACGGAGTGCAGCACGTCGTGGATCTCCTCGAACTGCTCGGTGTCGGAGATCAGCGGCGGCGCCAGCTGCACGACCGGGTCGCCGCGATCGTCGGCGCGGCAGATCAGCCCTCGTTTGTAGAGCTCGGCGGAGAGGAAGCCGCGCAGCAGCCGCTCCGACTCCTCGTCGTTGAAGCTCTCTTTCGTCTCCTTGTCTTTGACCAGCTCGACCGCGTGGAAGTAGCCGGCGCCGCGCACGTCGCCGACGATCGGCAGGTCGTGCAGGGACTCGAGCATCTGCCGGAACTCGCCCTCCTTGCGCAGCACGTGGCCGCAGAGGTCCTCGCTCTCGTAGACGTCGAGGTTGGCCATCGCGACCGCGGCGGCGATCGGGTGGCCGGCGAAGGTGAAGCCGTGGGCGAAGGAGGCGGTGCCCTCCATGAACGGCTCGGCGACCTTGTCGGAGGCGATCACCCCGCCCATCGGCGCGTAGGCCGAGGTCAGCGCCTTGGCGATCGTGATCATGTCCGGGACGTAGTCGAAGCGTTCGCAGCCGAAGTAGTGGCCGAGGCGACCCCAGGCGCAGATCACCTCGTCGGAGATCATCAGCACGTCGTACTGGTCGCAGATTTCGCGCACCCGCTGGAAGTAGCCGTCGGGCGGGACGAAGCAGCCGCCAGCGTTCTGCACCGGCTCGAGGATCACCGCGGCGACGGTCTCCGGCCCCTCGAAGACGATCCGCTCCTCGATCGCGTCCGCCACCCAGAGCGGGTCGCGGTTCTCGGGCCAGCGGTAGATGTTCGTGTTCGGGACGTGGCAACCGCCCGGGGTCAGCGGCTCGAACTGGCTGCGCAGCTCGGTGATCCCGGTCGCCGAGAGCGCCCCGAACGAGGTGCCGTGGTAGGCGACCTCGCGGGCGATCACCTTGTGCTTCTGGCCTTTGCCGTGCATGCGGTGGTAGTTGCGGGCCAGCTTCAGCGCCGACTCGACTGCCTCCGAGCCGCCGGAGGTGAAGAAGACGCGGTTGAGGTCGCCCGGCGCCAGCGAGGCGATCCGCGAGGCGAGTTCGATCGCCCGCGGGTGGGCGTAGCTCCAGAGCGTGTAGAAGTCGAGCTCTTCGACCTGGCGGGCGGCGGCCTCGCCGTACTCGGTGCGGCCGTGGCCGGCGTTGACGCAGAAGAGGCCGGAGAGGCCGTCGAGGTAGCGGTTGCCGTGTTCGTCGAAGACGTAGCAGCCCTCGGCCCGGGTGATGATCGGGATCTCGTGATCGGGGCCGTAGCCGCCCATCCGCGAGAAGTGCATCCAGAGGTGGCGCCGAGCCATCTGCTGGAGATCGGTTCCTGCTGGGGCCTGCGACGCAGTGGCCATATGGCTCTCCTTCCCGGTTACGACGTTATGGACAAAGCTAGACCCCATTCCCGCCGTTGGCAAGTGGTCTTTGGGTCAAGGACTGGCGGGGCACTTGTACGTGACGTATAAGTCGCTCCTGTGCTTTTAGGACATTCGCCACTTGCGCGGTCTTCCGCCGGGGCTTACCGTCGCCGTTAGAACACTGGGTTTCGAAAACAGAGAGGAGCCGGACGGAGGAGATGGAGAGCACGGCTGTTCCCCCATCTGACTCCGCTGCGGCCAGCCCCGCCCCTGGCATGGGTTCGGGGGCTGGCGAAAAGGGCCTGAAGCAGAACGCGATCGGGTTCGTCTCCAGCGTCGTCATCGGCGTCGCCTCCACCGCGCCCGGCTACAGCCTCGCCGCCACCCTCGGCTTCGTCGCCGCCGCGGTGGCACTGCAGGCCCCGGCGATCCTGCTGATCAGCTTCGTGCCGATGTTCCTGGTCGCGGCCGGCTACTACTACATGAACAAAGCCGACCCGGACTGCGGCACCAGCTTCTCCTGGGTGACCAAGGCGATGGGCCCGCAGCTAGGCTGGATCGCCGGCTGGACGATCGTCGTCGCCGACATCATCGTGATGGCCAACCTGGCGCAGATCGCCGGCCTCTACACCTTCGAGCTGTTCAGCTGGACCTCGGCGGCCGAATCGACCTTCGCGGTCACCGCCGTCGGCGTCCTCTGGATCGCGCTGATGACCTCGATCGTGGTGATCGGGATCGAGCTCTCGGCCCGCACCCAGGTCGGGCTGCTCGCGGCGGAGGTCATCACCCTGGCGCTGTTCGCGATCGTCGCCCTGGTCAAGGTCTACGCCGGCGACGCCCCGGACACCTCGGTTCACCCCAGCCTCTCCTGGATCAACCCCTTCTCGCTCAGCGCCAGCGAGATCTCGGCCGGGATGCTGCTCGCGGTCTTCATCTACTGGGGCTGGGACACGACGGCGACGGTCAACGAGGAGACCGAGGACCCCGGCGAGGCGCCGGGCCGGGCGACCGTGATCAGCACCTTGATCCTGCTCGGCATCTATGTCGTCGTCGCCTTCGCCGCCCAGGCCTACGGCGGCGTCGAGGGCCTGGTCGCCGAACCCGAAGACGTGCTCAGCCACCTCGGCGCCGAAGTCTTCGGCTCGCCGCTGGACAAGATCCTGATCATCGCCGTGCTCACCTCGGCGGCGGCATCGACCCAGACGACGATCCTGCCGACGGCGCGGACGACGCTCTCGATGGCCCGCGCCCACGCGATGCCCGGGAGCCTTGGCAAGGTCCACCCCCGCTACCTGACCCCGCACGTCTCGACGATCCTGATGGGGGCGCTCTCGATCCTCTGGTACGTGAGCCTGACCCTGGTCAGCGAAGACATCCTCTTCGACTCGCTGGCGGCGCTGGGGCTGATGATCTCCTTCTACATCGGCCTGACCGGATTCGCCTGCGCGATCTACTACCGGCACGAGCTCCTGCGCAGCGTGAAGAACTTCTTCTTCATCGGCCTGGGACCCGCGTTCGGCGGATTGATCCTCTTCTACCTGCTGGTCAAGAACGCGATCGAACTCTCCGACCCGGCCAACTCCGAATCCGGGAACTCCTGGCTCGGGGTCGGTCCGCCGCTCCTGATCGCGGTCTTCTTCCTGCTGCTCGGGATCGTCCTGATGGCGGTCCAGTGGCGCAAGTTCCCCGAGTTCTTCCGGCGCAAGCCCGAGGTCGTCCCTGCCGGCTTCCTCGAGGGAGAGGCACCGCCGCCGAAACCAACCGGATCGGAGGGAATCTGAAATGAGCACGATCGTCGTCGGCTACGACTCCTCGGACTGCGGCAAGCAGGCGCTCGATCGCGCCGTCGAGCTGGCCAAGAGCCTCGGCGACCAGGTGGTGGTCGTCTTCGGCTACGCGCCGCCGGGCATCTGGGGCGGCGAGATCGCCGAACACGAGGAAGCGATCGAGGAGCTCGGCGAGAAGCTGACCGCCGAGGCGCGCGAGCGGGCCGCCGCGCAGGGAATCGCGGCTGAGGTGGCGATGGTGCCGAAGCGGGGCGCGGAGGCGCTGATCGAGGTCGCCGACCAGCGCGAGGCGCGGATGATCGTCGTCGGCAGCTACGGCGAGGCGCCGCTGAAAGGGGCGCTGCTGGGTTCGACTCCGAACCGACTTCTGCACATCGCCGACCGGCCGGTGCTCGTAGTTCCGGCAAGTGGGTAGGGGATGGGGGCGACGAACGGGGAACGCGTGGAGAACCAGGGAAAAAACGAGATGGACTCGGGGGCCGAGAGCACCAGCGTCGAGCTGCGCGACGTGACCAAGCGCTTCGGCGAGCTGGTCGCGGTCGACGACCTCAGCCTCGACCTGGGTCGCGGAGAGTTCTTCACCCTGCTCGGGCCGAGCGGTTGCGGCAAGACGACGACGCTGCGGATGATCGCCGGCTTCGAGCGGCCGACCGAGGGGGAGATCCGGATCGAGGGCTCCGACGTGGCGCGGCTGCCGCCGCACAAGCGCCCGACCAACACCGTCTTCCAGAGCTATGCCCTCTTCCCACACCTCAGCGTCGAGGCCAACGTCGCCTTCGGGCTGAAGCGCAAGAAGGTGGCGAAGGACGAGATCGCCGAGCGGGTCCGGGCCGAGCTCGAGCGAGTCGGTCTCGCCTCGCACGCGAAGCGCAAGCCCTCACAGCTCTCGGGCGGGATGCAGCAGCGCGTCGCCCTCGCCCGCGCCCTCGTCAACCTGCCGAAGGTCCTGCTGCTCGACGAGCCACTCGGGGCGCTGGACCTGAAGCTGCGCAAGGAACTGCAGGTGGAGCTGAAGCGGATCCAGCGCGAGGTCGGGATCACCTTCGTCTACGTCACCCACGACCAGGAGGAGGCGCTGACGATGAGTGACCGGATCGCGGTGATGAATCGCGGCCGGGTCGAACAGGTCGCCTCGCCGGAGGAGGTCTACGACCGCCCGGCGACGACCTTCGTCGCCGGCTTCATCGGCGTCTCCAACCTGATGCCGGCGACGGTGACCGGCGGCAACGAAGTGAAGCTCGACCAGGGGCAGACGATCTCCACCACGACCGACGGGTTCTCGACCGGCGAGCGCTGCCACGCGGTGGTGCGGCCGGAGAAGCTGCGGGTCGAGCTGCCGGAAAACGGCGCCGGGCCGACGGGCCAGACGCGGGTCGAGGGGGTCGTCGCCAGCTCGCTCTACCTCGGCACCGCGACCCAGATCGCGGTCGACCTCGGCGAGGACGTGCGGATGACCGTCCTCGTCCCCAACGCCGACGAGGCTGAGCGCCAGCGCCTGCCGGGAGGCGGCGCCAAGGTCGCGCTCAGCTGGGAGCCCGAGCACATGCACCTTGTCCGCGAGACCCCTGACGGGGCGGCAGCGGGAAGTAACGGCGGTAGCGCCGCCGACCAGTCGTCCCTGGAAACGACGCACGGAGGTTGAACCCGATGGTGAGCAGAGTCAGACAGCAGGGTGGGGCAGCGACCGTCCTCGCCGTCATGGTCGCGATGGTGGCGCTCGCCCTCGGGCTCGCCGCCTGTGGCGGAGGGGGTGGCGGTGGCGGTGGCGACAGCAGCGAAGCCCCCACGGCGAAAGCCGGCCCGGTCAAAGGCGATCTGACGATCTCCAACTGGCCTGGCTACATCGAGCCAGGTAAGGACGGCACCGTCGCCGAATTCGAAAACGAGACCGGCGTCAGCGTCAAATACATCGAGGACGTCAACGACAACGAAGACTTCCTTGGGAAGCTGCAGCCGCAGCTGGAACAGGGCGAATCGGGCGGCCGCAGCATCTTCGTCGTCACCGACTGGATGG
The DNA here is from genome assembly GCA_044865945.1 of Solirubrobacterales bacterium. Lineage (GTDB taxonomy): Bacteria > Actinomycetota > Thermoleophilia > Solirubrobacterales > 70-9 > VAYN01. The sequence continues at coordinate 7,753 of JBIOTO010000178.1, read as the reverse complement.
CCGAACTGATGTACGACCTCGGGTACCTGCAGGAGATCAACTCCGACGACCTGCCGACCGTGTTCGAAAACATGTCCGCGAGCCTGCGCGACCCCTCATTCGACCCGGGCCGCAAATTCTCGATCCCCTGGCAGAGCGGGATGACCGGGATCTGGGTCGATCAATCGAAGGCGCCGGAGATCAAATCGATCAACGACCTCTTCGACCCGAAATACAAGGGCAAGGTGACGATGCTGAGCGAGATGCGCGACACGGTCGCCCTGGTGATGAAGGCCGAAGGCATCGATCCGGCGGAGGCGACCAACGAGGACTGGCTGACGGCGATCGACAAAGTCAAGTCGGCCGTCGACTCCGGGCAGATTCGGCGCTTCACCGGCAACGAGTACAACGAAGACCTGAACGCCGGCAACGTCGTCGCCGCGATCGGCTGGTCGGGCGACGCCTCGATCATCAGCAACGAGAACGCCGAATGGGTGATGCCGACCGAGGGCTGCGTCCTCTGGTCGGACAACATGGTGATCCCGGTCGGGGCGCCCAACACCGCGGCGGCGCTGGGCTGGATGGAGTTCGTCTACCAGCCCGAGGTGGCCGTCAAACTGGCCGAATACATCACCTACGTCTCGCCGGTGGAAGGAATCAAGGACCTGGCCGAACCCGAACTGGCGAAAAACCCGCTCGTCTTCCCCACCCCCGAGTTCCAGAAAAACTGCTCTACCCAGGTCTCTCCGCCTGACGTCGAAGAGGTGGAAGAAGCCTGGCAGGACGTATTGACCGGCTGATCCGATGAGGAGCCTGAAGCAGCGCCTGGTCCCGTTTTGGCTTCTGGGACCAGGCCTGCTCTGGCTCATCTTCTTCTTCGTCGTGCCCATGTACTTCATGGGCGAACTGGCGCTTTATTCGGGGTCGCTGAGGAGCGGATTCGAACTCACCTGGGCCTTCGAGAACTTCCCCAACGCACTCTCCGGCCATGAGGAGCAGATCCTCCGCTCCTTCTTCTACGCCGGCACGGCGACGCTGCTCTGTCTGCTGATCGGCTACCCGCTGGCCTACGCAATCGCCTTCCGCGCCGGTCGCTTCAAGACCCTGCTGCTGTTCGCGGTGATCGCCCCGTTCTTCACCACCTACCTGATCCGGACGATCGCCTGGAAAACGATCCTCAGCGATGACAGCCCGGTGGTCAGCGTCCTGCGGACGCTCTCGCTGACGCCGGGAGACGGGCGGGTGCTGGCCACCTCCGGCGCGGTGATCGCCGGACTCACCTACAACTTCCTGCCGTTCATGATCCTGCCGCTGTACGCGAACCTCGAGCGCCTCGACCTGCGGCTGGTCGAGGCGGCGAAAGACCTCTACTCCTCCTCCCGCACCGCCTTCCTCAAAGTCACCCTGCCGCTGACGATGCCGGGAATCGTCGCCGGCGTCCTGCTCACCTTCATCCCCGCCTTCGGCGACTACATCAACGCCGAGCTGCTGGGCGGCACCGGCCAAGCGATGATCGGCAACGTCATCCAGTCGCTCTACCTGAACCAACGCAACTACCCGGAGGCGGCGGCGCTTTCGTTCCTGATGATGGCGCTGATCTTGGTCATCGTCCTCCTCTATATCCGCTTCGCCGGGACCGAGGCGTTCATGGGCGACGAAGACGACGCGGAGGGAGCGAAGTGAGCGCGCCGGCGCGAGCCTGGGCCTGGCTGCGCCACAACGCGCTGCCGATCTACGCCGGGCTGGCGGTTGCGTACATGCTGATCCCGATCGTCGTCATCGCCGTCTTCTCCTTCGGCGACACGCCGAAAGACAAACTCACCTTCACGCTGGACGACGGCTTCACCTGGGAGTACTGGCGAACGATGTTCGACATCCCGGAACTCAACGACGCCCTCTCCACCAGCCTGCGTCTGGCCTTCTTCTCGACCCTGATCTCGACCGCGATCGGGACCGCGATGGCGATCGCCCTGGTCCGCCACCGCTTCCGCGGCAAGCGCCTCGCCAACCTCCTGATCGTGATCCCGATGGCGACGCCAGAGGTCGTGATCGGCGCCTCGCTGCTCTCGATGTTCATCTACTACACCTTCGCGCTCGGCTTCACCACCCTGCTGATCGCCCACGTGATGTTCTCGATCAGCTTCGTGGTCGTAGTGGTGCGCTCCCGCCTGATCGGCTTCGACCGCAACCTCGAGGAGGCCGCGGCCGACCTGGGCGCCAGCCCGATCACCACCTTCCGAACCGTGACCCTGCCCCTGCTGGCGCCAGGAGTCATCGCCGCCGCCCTCCTGGCCTTCGCCCTCTCAATTGACGACTTCGTCATCTCCAACTTCAACTCCGGCACGACCGTCACCTTCCCCCTCTACGTCTACGGCGTCAGCCTGCGAGGCATCCCGGTGCAAGTGAACGCCCTGGCGACCCTGCTCTTCCTAGTCGCGGTGGTAGCCGTCTCGCTGGTTCTGTTCCAGCAGCGCCGGGCAGAACGGATGGCGGCGGTTCAGCCAGAGCCTGCTATCTCAATGCCAGCTAGATGAAGATTGGCGTTATTAGCTGACCTGAGCTAGCGGTCTTATTTACGCTCTTCTTCAAAGGCTTCAACAACAGGTAGTCAATTGCGCTTTCCGTTACAGACTACTTACAGAGTTCCCATTGACTACCTCACGTTCTTACTTAGCTCTTAGTTGATCGCAATCAAAGGCCACTTTGATTATGGCTTGCTCCTAAGCCAGCTATTAACGATCTTGGCTAACAGCTAAATTAACTCCTGTGGCATCGTCTTTCCCAAAAGACAGAGCAGGCGGATTCATAACTCAGCCCGAGGGATACGCCTCATTCGTTCCTAAGCCTCTGCCGCCAGATCCACCGTTGGAGCTCGACTCAGACCTGCTTCGCCTGCTGGAGGAATCTGTTGGGGAGCTGGGCAGATTGGATGGCGTGGCGAAGGTCATTCCCGACCCAGACTTCTTCGTCTCGATGTATGTACGCCGAGAGGCGGTGCTCAGCTCGCAGATCGAGGGCACTCAGAGCACGCTTGAGGATCTGCTGGAACTGGAGCTCGAGAGCGATCGCAAGGACCGTTCCTCCGACGCCTACGAAATTGTCAACTACGTCCATGCGATGAACTTCGGCCTTGATCGCATCAAAGAGCTTCCTCTTTCGCTGCGTCTGATTCGGGAAATCCACAAGGAGCTGCTCAGAGACGGCCGAGGCTCAAACGCAACGCCGGGGGAATTCCGCCGAACGCAGAATTGGATCGGCCCTGAGGGAGCAGGCCTCAAACAGGCGACCTTCATCCCTCCTTCAGTCTCCGACATGAAACGCGCTCTTCACGACTTCGAGCTCTATCTGCATGCCGAGGACAGCTACTCAACTCTGATCGACGTTGGCCTGACGCATGCGCAGTTCGAGACGATCCACCCGTTTCTCGATGGCAACGGCAGAGTGGGTCGGCTTCTCAACATCTTCCTGCTCGTTCACCAGGGAATACTGAGAAAGCCGCTCCTCTATCTCAGCTATTACTTCAAGCTGCACCGGACCGAGTACTACGACCGACTGATGGCCGTTCGCCTTTCCGGTGACTGGGAGGGCTGGATCAGATTCTTCCTACGCGGTGTGGTGCAAACCGCCAGAGAAGCGACCGAAACCGCCGAGCAGTTGTTCGAGTTGCGTGAATCACATCGAAGCTTGATTCTGGAGAAGGGCTTGGGTCAGAACGGCCTTCTGCTCCTGTCGGCCCTATTTCAGCGACCGCTGGTCAATGTCAAAGTCGTCGCCTCGCAGCTCGGAACCACCTTTCCGACGGCAAGTCGTCTCGTCTCCGCCTTCGAAGAGCTCGGGCTCCTGAACGAGATCACGGGGCAGAAACGCTCGCGCTTGTTCCGATATGAGCCATACCTGGCCCTGTTCGATGACGCCGTGGGGGTTGATGAGGGTGAGGAGCCGTCAACCCCAGCCGTCACCGGTCCGCCGGTGGACTAGGCAGCAGGCCTCAACGACCGATGTGGAAGCCGATCAGCTCGGGGACCTTGGCCACGGCTGAGGCCAGCTTTGAGGGTTGGCGGTCGTCCATCTCGGCTTGCTCCTTGTGGAGGATGCCCAAGCGGATTGCCTCTCCGCCGATCCAGTGGAAGGGCTCTGGGGGGAGGCGGGGGGTCTTGTCGTCTACGAAGGCGAGGTTGGTGTGGTCGTCGCGGCGGGCCAGGGCAAGGGCGGCGAGGGTGCGGCCGACCATGTTGCTGGGGCCGACACCGTTGCCGGTGTAGCCCGCCGCGGCCCAGGCGTTGCCGTGGCCGAGTGTGTGGACGGCGGGAAGGTGGGTCGGGGAGGCGTCGATCGGGCCGCCCCAGGCGTGGGTGACGCGGCGGCCGCGCAGGGATGGGAAGTACTCGTATAGGTCGGCGGTTGCCGCGGCGACGACGTCGGCGTCTACCTCAGCTCGACCCCCGGTGCGGGCGCCCATCGCGATCCGGCCGCCGCCCCAGCCGAAGGCGACGCGGCCGTCCGGGGTGGTGCGGAAGTAGTGCAGCAACGCCCGCGAGTCGGTGATGCAATCGCTGCCGTTCCAGCCGATCTCCTCCAGCACGTCGGGCACCGGCTCGGTGAGGACGATGTGGGAGGAGGCGACGGTGAGGCGGTCGCGGAGCGGGCCGTGCCGGCCCTTGGCGGCGGCGCCGATCGCCAGCACGCCGCGCCGGGCGCGGACCGAACCGGCCGCGGTGCGCGCCACCACCCCGTCGCCGCTGGCGCGAAACGAGCGCACCGGCGAGGACTCGAAGACCTCGACCCCCGCCGCCAGCAACTGCCGCCGCAGCCCCAGCGCCAGCCGCGCCGGCTGCACCGTCGCCGAGGTAGGCGAGACCGCGCCGCCGCGAAAGGCCGGCGACTCGCAGCGTTCGGCGACCTCGGCGGCGCTGAGCGGCCGCAGCATCTCCGGCACCCCGAGCTCGCGGCAGGCTCGCACCGACCGCTCCCAGTTCCCGTCGTGCGCGGGCGCGGTCGAGACCTGCAGGTAGCCCGCCGGCTTGAACCAGGCGTCAACCCCCTGCTCGTCGCAGAAGGCGCCGATCCGCGCCACCGCCGCCTCGGCCGCCTGGGCGACGCGCAGTGCCTGCTCGTCGCCCCAGCGCTCGCGCATCGAAGCCAGCGACAACCACATCGCGTTGCAGAAGCCGCCGTTGCGGCCGCTCGGCCCATGCCCGCAGACCGGCTCGGACTCGAGCAGGACGACCCGCGCCCCGGGCCGCAGCTGCCGCGCGTACCAGGCGGTCCACATCCCGGTGTAGCCACCGCCGACCACGACGAGGTCGGCCTCAAGCTCGCCGCTCAGCGGCGGCCGCGGCTCGACCTCCCCCGCCTCCTCGATCCAGTAGCCCAGGCGCGTGTGGACCATCCCCGGATTCTCCCCGACGCCGCCGGTCGCCACCGTCCAAAGATCGTCGCCGAAGTTGTCCAAGGCCGAGGCGGCGGGTCCGTAGACTCGACTCGATGCCAGGAGACGGTCAGGACTCCACTCCTTACGTCGACGCCCTGCTGGCCTACGCGAAGCTCGACCCGGGCCGTTTCCAGGTGCCGGGCCACAAGGGCGGCATCGGCGCCGACCCGGCGATGACCGAGCTGGTCGGCGAGGTGGGGCTGCGCAACGACATCCCCTCGGTGACCGAGGGGGTCGACGTCGGCCCCGAACCGACCCCCTTCCAGCAGGCCCAGGAACTGGCCGCCGAGGCGTGGGGCGCCGGCCGCACCTGGTTCCTGATCAACGGCGCCTCGCAGGGCAACCACGCGACGATGATGGCCCTCGCCCACATCGGCAACCGGGTCGTCGTCCAGCGCAACGTCCACTCCTCGGTGATCGACGGGCTGGTCCTGAGCGGCATGCGGCCGACCTTCGTCGCCCCCGAGCTTGACCCGGAGCTGGGCATCGCCCACGGGCTGACGCCCGACTCGCTGGCGGCGGCGCTGGACGAGACGCCGGATGCGGTGGCGGCGCTGGTCGTCTCCCCCACCTACTTCGGGGCCTGCGCCGACGTCGCCGGCCTGGTCGAGGTGGCGCACTCGCGCGGGAAGCCGCTGGTGGTCGACGAGGCCTGGGGCGCCCACCTCCACTTCCACCCGGACCTACCCACCGCCGCGCTCGAGTCGGGCGCCGACCTCGTCACCTCCTCGACCCACAAGATCGTCGGCAGCCTGACCCAGGCGGCGATGCTGCACGTCGGCCGCGGCGGCCGCATCGACGACGCCGTCGTCGACCGCTGCGTCAGCCTGGTCGAGACGACCAGCCCCAGCGGCCTGCTCTCCGGCTCGCTCGACGCCGCCCGGCGCCAGGTCTCCGTCCACGGCGAGGAGCTGCTCGGCGAAGCGCTGGCGGCGCTGGCGAAAACCCGCGAACGGATCCGGGAGATCCCCGGCCTCGACGTGCTGGACGAGCGGATGGTCGGCCGCCCCGGCGTCGCCGGCTGGGACCCGCTGCGACTGGGGATCGACGTGCGCGGCACCGGCTCCAGCGCCCAGCGCCTCTGGAAAGCCGCCTTCCACACGGCCGAGATCGACCTCGAGCTGTACTCGGGCAACGTGGTCGTCGCGATCTTCGGCGTCGGCGAGGCTGCCGAGAGGGCTGGGGAGCTGCTGGTCGAGGGGCTGCGGAAGGCGGTCGCCGAGCTGGAGGAGACGCCGGGAGCGCCGGACGAGAAGCTGGCGCCGGCGCCACCCTGGGGCGAGCTGGTGCTGACCCCGCGCGAAGCCTTCCTCGGGGCGCAGGAGGTTGTCCCCTTCGACGCCGCCGCCGGACGGATCGCCGCCGAGGGCCTCGCCGCCTATCCGCCGGGGATCCCCAACGTCCTCCCCGGCGAGCGCCTGACCGCGGAGTCGCTCGACTTCATCCGCGAAAGCGTGGCGCATGGCGGCTACGTCCGCGGCAGCAGCGACCGTGAGCTGAAGACGCTGCGGGTCGCTCGCTAGGTTGTGGTGATGGCCAGCTTCGACGCGATCGCCGACCTGCCGCTGGAGATTGAGAGTTGTGAGTTCGAGGGGCTTGAACTCAACGCCGGAGATTTCGAACGGCTTACGACGATCGTCAGGCTGCGCGGCGGCGGCGAGGAGGGGATCGGCGAGGACGTCGTCTACGACGCGGTCGACCACATCGGCCAGCAGAGCCACGGTCCGCCGGAGGGGCTGACCGGCAGCTTCACCTTCGCCGAGTTCTCCGAGCGGCTCGACGGCATCGACCTCTTCCCGGCGAGAGAGCCGGTGCGCGAAGACGTCTCCCGCGGCTACCGCCGCTGGGCCTTCGAGTCGGCGGCGCTGGACCTGGCCCTGCGCCAGGCCGGCACCAACCTCGCCGCCGCCCTCGGCCGCGAGCCCCGGCCGGTGAACTTCGTCAACTCGATGCGGCTCGCCGGCTGGGAGGAGGGTGCCCGCTCCTCGATCGAGCCGCTGCTCGCCCGCCTCGCCGTCTACCCGACGCTGCGCTTCAAGCTCGACCCGGCCAACGACTGGGACGACGAGCTGATCGCGGCGCTGGCGGTGACCGGCGCGGTCGACTCGCTCGACCTCAAGGGCTTCTACAAAGGCACGCCGGTCGACGTCGAGACCGACCCTGAGCTCTACGCGAAGCTGATTGCGACCTTCCCGGACGCCTGGCTCGAGGATCCCGACGTGACCGAGGAGACGAAACCACTGCTCGACCCGGTCTCCGAGCGGGTGACCTGGGACGCGCCGATCCACTCGATCGCCGACATCGAGGCGATGCCGTGGTCGCCGCCCAAGACCGTCAACGTGA
>JBIOTO010000177.1:0-11281 GCA_044865945.1 Solirubrobacterales bacterium | reverse complement strand
CTTTCCAGACGATGCCGGAGGCGTCGGAGCCGCCGATGTGGTGGCCGAACTCCGGGTGGTCGCCGTAGCCGAAGATCGAGACCGGCTCGCCCAGCGAGGCCCAGACGTTGTTGAAGTTGACGCCGGCGGCCATCACCCGCACGATCACCTCGAAGGCGCCGGGCTCAGGAACCTCGATCTGCTCCAGCTGGAAGGCGTCCTTCGGTTCGCCCTCGCGCTCCTGGCGGATCACCCACGCTGCCATCGTCTCCGGCAGGGTCCCGGGCTCAACGTCCAACTTCGCGACTGCACTCGTGTCAACGGCCAAAACCGGCTCCTCTGAAGGTCGTCTCAATAAGGGAGACGAATCCTAGTTAGGCGGCCTTGGGGGTGTCGCGTAGCTCCGGAGCGGTGATCTCTCGGACCGTCGACTCGATCGGCGTTGGCGACTCGATCTCCTTGTCGCGAGCGACGCCGAGGTCCTCGACCTTGCGCAGCTGGGGCAGCAGCCTGCCCTCCATCGAGCCGACCGCGGAGTTGTAGGCCTTCGTCGCCGAGGAGAGGCGGCTGCCGACGGCGTCGAAGTCGGCGATGAACTTGGCGAAGCGGGTGTGCAGGGTTTCCGCCGCCTCGGCGATCTCCGTCGCCCGCTCGACCATCTGCTCCTGCCGCCAGCCCAGCTCCATGGTGCGCAGGAGTCCGATCAGCGAGGTGGGGCTGACGAGCAGCACCTTGTGCCGCAGCGCGTAGTCGAACAGCTCCGGATCGGCCGCGAAGGCGGCGTGGAGGGCCGGCTCGTTGGGGATGAAGCAGATCACCAGGTCGGGCGTCTCTCCCGGTTTGAACTGGCCCTGGTAGTCCTTTGAGCTGAGGGCGCGAACGTGCTGGCGCGCCTGCTGGGCGTGGCGTTCGAGGTGGGTCTTCCGCTCGCTTTCGACCTCCGACTCCTGGGCGTCGAGGAAGGCGTCGAGCGGCACCTTCGAGTCGGCGACGAACTTCCGCCCTTCCGGCAGGTGGAAGATCGCGTCCGGGCGCAGGCTGCCGTCTTCGGTGCGCAGCGTGTGCTGCAGGTCGAAGTCGACGTGCTCGGTCATGCCGGCGATCTCGATGCAGCGGCGCAGCTGCAGCTCGCCCCACTGGCCGCGGGTCTGGGGCTGGCGCAGGGCCTTCTTCAGGCCGGCGGTCTCGTTGTTGAGGTTGCCGATCGTCTGGCCCATCTGCTCCAGCATCGCCTGGGTCCGCAGGTCGGTCTCGCCGCGGCGCTGGACCTGCTCTTCGATCTTCTTCTGGCCCTCGGCGATGCGCTCCGCCAGGCCCTTGATCTCGGCCTGGCGTTTGTCGAGGGTCGCCTCGGCCGTCTTGACGTCGACCTCACGCAGCTCCTTGTTGGCCTGCAGCAGGCCCGGCAGCGTCTCGGACAGCGCCCGGGCGGTCGCCTGCGAGGCGGCTTCCTGGATAGCGGGGGAGAGATCCTGTTGCTCGGCCGGCTCCCGCTGGCGGCTGAGCAGCAGGTAGATCAGGCCGACGGCCAGGACAAGGACGGTCAACGCCAGTGCAATCGTCATCGCCATTCAGGCTGACGTTGCCTCCAGACGGAAAGGCCGATCCTGAAACGCCGCTTGCAGCGGCTTCTTCTTTGCTGGTGGCTGGAGGGACGGGTGCCCCTCTCCCAGAGACCGTCGCGCAGCTGAGGCGGTGTGCTGGGCGCCAAATGTGGTCTCAGGAGCCTCTGTGAGAGGGGCACCCGTCCCTCCTCTCGACAGCTCTCGTCAGACAGGGACTACGCCGACGTTTGAGGGAGGGTGCCGGTGTCCCTCGGAGGAATGTTCGGCGATATGCAATCTGGGGTCTGCGCGCGGAGCGCGCTGCATATTCTCCCCGGAGCGCAGCGGAGGGGAGGTCAATTCCGGAGAGGGATACCGGCACCCTCCCTACGCAGCGCTAAGGAGTCAGGACGTCGTTTTGGGAGGAGGCGCGGTAGGGGCCGACCGTTAGGTGCGCCGCTTTCGCGTCCGGCAGGCCCACGGCGGTGATCGTGTAGTTGCCGGTGGGGAGGTCGAGCTGGAAGCTGCCGGGGCTGTTGGCGTAGACGGTTTCCGATTCGATTCCGCTGCCGGCCCCGCCCCTGATCTTCAGCTGGGCGTCGTGGCCGGTCTGGTTGGCGGCGACGAAGGTGACGTCGAGGGGGCCCTTGGAGTTGTTCAGCGGCGGCTCGGGGTGATCCTCGTTCTGCGGGATCTCCTGGAATTTTTCCGGGCCCATCGCGACCTTCAACGGCTGCACGACCACCTGGTCGGGCTTGATCACGACGCTGACCCGGGTCGAGACCTGCGGCCGCTGGTCGTTGGCGTGCCGGGATTCACCGCAGCCCACCAGCAGCGCGGCCGTCCCGACCAGCGCGACAATCGCCGCCGCTCTCGCTCCTCCTCGGCCCATTCGAGGGCTGAATCTAACCGAAGGGGAGGGCGACGACCTCAGCCGTAACGCCATCTTCACCTACGGCGAGGGTCGTGCCCGGCTCCGCCTCGCGGCGCAGGATCGCCAGGCCGATCGACCCGAAGGCGGGGGAGAGGGCGGCGCTGCCGACCGTCCCGACCTCCTTCTCGCCGAGGACGAGGCTCTCGCCGGGCCGCGCCGGGCCGCTGAATCGCAGTCCCCGCAGGTGGCGGTTGGGCTTGCCCTTGTAGTGGAGGCGGGCGACCGTCTCCTGGCCGATGTAGCAGCCCTTGGTGAAGCTGACCGCCCGCTCGACGATGCCGGCCTCGGCGGGCATCGTCGCGGTTCCCATCTCGGCCCCGAAGCGGGGTCGACCGGCCTCGATCCGCACGATCTCCGCCGCCTCTGGGGAGACCTCGACGGCGCCGGCGTCGATCAGCGCCGCGTGGACGCTGTCGCGCTCGGCGGTGGGGACGATCAGGTCGACGCCTTCGCCGGTGCGCAGGGAAGTAGCCTCGACGGCCCGCGCGATCTCGGTCGCGCGTGGGCCGATCAGCGAGAGGAGGACGTGCTCGTCACTGGCGTCGGCGACCTCGACCTCGCGGCCGATCTTGTACATCCCCAGGTGACGGCTGGCCGCCGCCAGGCCCTCGGGCTCGAGGTCGAGCCAGAGATCGGGTCCGTCGCCCGGCCGCAGCACCCGCATGTCGGCCTGCATGTGCCCCTTGCGGTCGAGCAAAGCGGCGTAGATCCACTCGCCGGCCTCCATCGCCTCGGTGTCGTTGGTCAGCTGGCCCTGCAGATAATCGGCGGCATCCGGCCCGCTGACGATCAGCAGACCGCGGTCCGGACGCTCGACCAAGCCGCATTCTTCGCGCAGCTGGCGGTACTGGGCGTCTAGCTCGACGGTCGGGGCGCTCACCGACTTGATTCTAGGAAGCCGCGTCTCCCCGCCGAGATTTAGACGCATCGAAATCCGTTTTTAGATGTGTCAAACTTTCCCCTCGTGTCAGAGGATCCGAAGAGCGGAATCAGCCGCAGGCGACTGCTCGGGGGCGCCGCGCTGGCGGCTCCCGCGGTGGCCGGTCTCGCCCTGACCCGCGGCGGCGAGAGCGCTCTCTCCGAGCCCACCGGGCAGCCGGGCCACGCCGGCCACTCGGAGTTCCCGCACGCGACCTTCGCCTCCGGCCGGACGGTCGACCACGAACGCAACGGCTTCCACCCGACCGAGCTGCTGCGCGACTTCGACTACGGCAAGACCACGCGCCTCGCCAGCGGCCGCGTCCTGCGTGAGTGGGAGATCGTCGCCCACGACCGCGAGATCGAAGTCGCGCCGGGGGTCAAGTACGAAGCCTGGACCTACAACGGCCGCGTCCCCGGCCCCACCCTGCGGGCCCGGGAGGGCGAGCTGCTGCGGGTCCGCTTCGTCAACGCCTCCGAACACCCGCACACGATGCATTTCCACGGCCTCCACTCGGCGCTGATGGACGGAATGCCGGGGATCGGCGAGAACCGCGGCGGCGGCCAGATCGAGCCTGGTGAGAGCTTCACCTACGAGTTCGACGCCTCGCCCTTCGGCCTCCACCTCTACCACTGCCACGTGGCGCCGCTCGCCGCCCACATCGCCCGCGGCCTCTACGGCGCCTTCGTCATCGATCCGAAGGCGGGCCGCCCCGAAGCCGACGAGATGGTGATGGTGATGAACGGCTTCGACACCAACTTCGACCGCGCCAACGAGGTCTACGCGGTCAACACGGTCGGCTTCCACTACGTCGACGAGCCGATCCAGGTCCAACGTCAGTCACCGGTGCGGATCTACCTCGTCAACGTCCTCGAGTACGACCCGGTCAACTCCTTCCACATCCACGGCAACTTCTTCAACTACTTCCCGACCGGGACCTCGCTGCGGCCGACCGAGTTCACCGACACGGTGATCCAGGGCCAGGCGCAGCGGGGGATCCTCGAGCTCGAGTTCCCCTACGACGGCGACTACATGTTCCACGCCCACGTCGCCGAGTTCGCCGAGCTCGGGTGGTCCGGGTTCTTCCGGGTCGGCGACCCGAGCCAGATGAGCGCCGCGGCGGCGGCCTCGATGTACTGCGACCTGCCCTGGGGCAAGGGGAGCCCGGCCTGATGGAGGCGGGCGCACGCGCCGAGCGCGGCATCGGCGGCGGCCTGCCGGCCTGGGCGCTGGGCGTGATCCCGCTGGCGCTGATCGCCGTCGCGATCGGCGGTTTCGCCCTGCTCGGCGGTCCCGGGCTCGGCGAGCGCACCGGCCCGCCGGTCGAGGAAGTCGCGGTCGAGCGGACCGTGCTGCGCCCGGGCGAGATCGAGCTGACCCTGCGCAACGACGGCCCCGACCCAGTCGAAGTCGCCCAGGTCGCGGTCAACGACGCCTACGCCCCCTTCGTCGCCGACGGCGGCCGGGAGATCGGCCGGCTCGGCTCGACCACGCTGCGGATCGACTACCCGTGGATCGAAGGCGAGGCCTACGAGATCTTCGTCCTCACCTCTTTCGGCGGCACGGTCGAAGCCTCGATCCCGGTCGCCGCCGAAACGCCCGAGAACGACGTCTCCTTCTTCGCCCTGATGGCGCTGCTGGGGATCTACGTCGGCGTCATCCCGGTCAGCCTCGGGATGCTCTGGCTGCCGTTCCTGCGCCGGCTCGGGCCGAGCTGGATGAGCGGCCTGATCGCCTTCACCGTCGGCCTGCTCGCCTTCCTGGCGATCGACGCCGGCCTCGAGGGCCTGGAGATCGCCGCCGAGGCGCCAGCGGCCTTCGGCGGCACCGGCCTGGTCTTCGTCGGCGGCCTCGTCGCCTACCTGGTGCTGGCCGGCATCGACTCCTACCTGTCGCAGCGCTCGCGGGCGGCCAAGGGGAGCGGCGCGGCCGCGGCCGGCGCCGCCTACCTGGCGCTGCTGGTGGCGATCGGGATCGGGCTCCACAACCTCGGCGAGGGACTGGCGATCGGCTCGGCCTACGCCAGCGGCGCCTTGGCGCTCGGCGCCTTCCTCGTCGTCGGCTTCGCGATCCACAACACCACCGAGGGGCTGGCGATCGTCGCGCCGCTGCGCGACGGGGCGCGGCCGAGCTTTGCCCGGCTGCTCGGCCTCGGCCTGATCGCCGGGGCGCCGGCGATCCTCGGCGCCTGGATCGGCGCCGCCGCCTACGACCCCAGCCTGGCGGCGCTGCTGTTCGGCGTCGGCGTCGGCGCGATCGTCCGCGTGATCGTCCAGCTGGCGCCGGCGATGCGCGACCCCGAAGGCCGCCTGCTCTACCCGTCGAGCGTGCTTGGCATCCTCGCCGGCATCGCCGCGCTTTACCTAACCGGCCTGCTGGTGTCCGTCTGATGGCGGCGGGCGAGGGCGCGCGCGGCCGACGCGATCCCAACACCGAGGCGATCGAGGACTACGCCAAGGCGATCTACGCGATTGGCTCCGAGCGCGAGGGACTGGTCCTGAACGGCGAGGTCGCGCAGCGGCTCGGGGTCACCCCGGCGACCGCGACCTCGATGCTGAAACGGCTCGCCGACCTCGGCCTGGTCGAGTACTTCCCCTACAAGGGCGTGAGCCTGACCCCAGCGGGGGAGAAGGTGGCGCTGGAGGTGATCCGCCACCACCGGTTGATCGAGGCCTACCTCTCCGAGGCGCTGGGGATGGACGACGACCGCGTCCACGAGGAGGCCGAGGTGCTCGAGCACTACATCTCCGAGGAGCTGGAGGAACTGATCGCCGCCAAGCTCGGCGAACCGCGCCACGACCCGCACGGGACGCCGATCCCCGGCCCCGACCTGCTGCCGCCGACCTGGGGAGCTCGTTGAAGGTCGAGGACGGCGTCGGCGTCGAGGACGTCCTCCCCGGCGAGGCGGCGGTCGCCGAGGCGGCGCGACAGTCGCTGGAGGGTCGCAAGCGAGGCCTCCGCGGCCTCTGGCCCTTTCTCGGCCCCGCCTTCATTGCCGCCGTCGCCTACATCGACCCCGGCAACTTCGCCACCAACATCTCCGGCGGCGCCCAGTTCGGCTACCTGCTGCTCTGGGTCGTCCTCGCCGCCAACCTGATCGCGATGCTGGTCCAGACCCAGTCGGCCAAGCTGGGGATCGCCACCGGCCGCAACCTGGCCGAGCTCTGCCGCGAGCGCTTCTCGCGCCGCACCTCGATCGGGCTCTGGCTGCAGGCCGAGCTGGTGGCGATGGCGACCGACATCGCCGAGGTGGTCGGTGCCGCCCTGGGGCTCAACCTGCTGTTCGGGATCCCGCTCTTCCCGGCCGGGCTGATCGCCGGCGCCGGCGCCGTCGCGATCCTCGCCCTGCAGCGGATGGGGTTCCGCCGGCTCGAGGCCGGGATCTCGGTCCTGGTCGGGGTCGTCGTCGCCTCCTTCGTCTTCGAGCTCTTCGACAGCAACCCCGACGGCGGGGAAATCGCCAAGCACCTGTTCGTCCCCGGCTTCGCCGACACCGAGAGCATCCTGCTGGCGACCGGGATCATCGGCGCGACGGTGATGCCCCACGTCGTCTACCTGCACTCGGCCCTGACCCAGCGGCGGATCGTCGGCCGCGACGACGACGAGCGGCGGCGGATCCTGCGCTTCGAGAAAGTCGACGTCGTCATCGCCCTCTCCCTCGCCGGCCTGGTCAACCTCTCGATGATGATCGTCGCCGCGGCCCTGTTCCACACCAGCGGCCTGACCGGCGTCGACACGATCGACGGCGCTTATGACGCGCTGCAGACGCTGGTCTCCGACCGGGCGGCGACCGTCTTCGGCATCGCCCTGCTCGCCTCCGGCTTCGCCTCCTCCTCGGTCGGGACGATGGCCGGGCAGGTGGTGATGCAGGGCTTCATCCGCCGCCGCATCCCGCTCTTTCTGCGCCGCGCGATCACCCTGGCGCCGGCGCTCTTCGTATTGGCGATCGGGCTCGACCCGACCGAGGCCCTGGTCGGCAGCCAGGTCGTCCTCTCCTTCGGCATCCCCTTCGCCCTGGTGCCGCTGCTGATCATCGCCGCCGACCGCGAGGTGATGGGGGACCTCGTCAACCCGCGCTGGCTCAGTGCCCTGGCCGGCGTGCTGGCGTCGCTGATCATCGCCCTCAACGTATTCCTCCTCTTCGAGGTGTTCACCGGCTGATGCGGCGGCGAGGGGAGATAGCGGTGTCTTCGGAGCTGGACGCGAGCGCCGAGGCGGTCTGGGCACGGGCGATCGACCCGGAGGGGATCAACTACGAGCTGCGACCGCTGATGCGGATGACCGTTCCCAAGGGAGCGGAGGACTTTGGCCTCGACGACCTCGAACCCGGCCACATCGGCCGCAGCTGGATCTTCTTCCTCGGCTTCCTCCCGTTCGACTACGACGATCTCAACGTCGTCCGGGTCGAGCCGGGACGCTCGTTTCTAGAGCGCTCGACGATGCTCTCGATGCGGCTCTGGGAACACGAACGAACCGTGACTCCGCTGGGCGAGGGACGCTGCCGGGTCGAGGACCGGCTGGGCTGGGAGCCACGGCTGCCGCTCCCGGGCGCCCTGTTTCGTCCCCTGATCCGCTTTGTCTTCAACCATCGCCACGGGCGGATGCGGCGCTTCTTCGGCGCGGCGGCGGCCAGCTAGGCTTCCGACGATGCCGCTCGCCACCGACTTCCAGCAGATCCTCGACACCCTGCCGGCCGACTGGACGGACCTGGAGGTGGAGATGCGGATCGACGACTTCAGCCACTACATCGACACCGCCACCGCCCTGAGTCAGATCAACGCGCAGGTCTACCAGCACCCCAAGGCCGATGGCTGGCACTGGCGGCTGCTCGTCGCCAAGAGCTTCGGGCACGCCGCGGCGCCGGAGAGCGTCAAAGGTGTGCTGGCCAAGCTGGACGCTGACGGCGTTGCCGGCGAGCTGGCTGTCGCCGACGTGCGCGAGGGCCGGTCCGAGGTCGTGCAGATGTGGGGTCGGCCCGAGAGCGTGCGCGAAGAGTTCCGCGAGCGGCGCTCGATCTGAGCCGCGTGGCGCGCGTTCTCAGCATCTCCAGCGATCTGATGCTGGGCTCCAAGGTCCAGGAGACCCTGAAGGCCGCCGGGCATGAGGTGGTCGCCTCGGCCTCGATCGAGGAGACGACCTGGGAAGGGATCGACCTGGTCGTTGCCGACCTCGACGTTGAGAACCCCGAGGCGCTGGTCGGGCTCGGGATGCCGGTGCTCGGTTACTACTCCCACGTCGACGTGGCTACGAAGGAAACGGCGGAGGCCGCCGGGGTGGACCTGGTCGTGCCGCGCTCGCGGATGGCGCGGGAACTGCCGGCGCTTGCCGAGCGGTTGCTCAGCGACTGAGCAGGAACGCGTCTTCGACGTTCAGCGGCTTTTCCAGTAGGCCGTGTTCGAGGTCCCAGCCGGCCCATTCGTGCAGGACCTTGGCGTCGAAGGGCTTGGGGTCGAGGACCGGGAGCAGGGCGTCAAGCTGGGCTCGCTGGTCGGCCCGGTCGAGCGAGGGGTCGGCGGCGAGGAGGTCTTCGAGGGCGGCGTTGGGGTCGCTCTCGGCGAAGGCGTAGCCGCGTTCGGTCGCGGTGACGACGGAGTCGACCAGGTCCGGGTTCTTTTCCAGGGTGCGGCGCGAGGTCGTCAACACCAGCTCGGGGTAGGGCGGGGCGCCGAAGCGGTCGACTTTGAAAATCCGCACCGGGACGCCCTGGCGGCGCAAAGTTACGCCCTCGGCGTTCCAGAAGCCGGTCGCGGCGTCGACCTTGCCGGCGGCCAGCGAGGGGACGGCGGTGAAGCCGATCGTCACCCGCTTCACCGCGGCTGGGTCGCCGCCGTCGGCTTCGACCTCGGAGTCGACTATCGCTTCGTCGGAGGGCAGGCCGGTGACGCCGACGCCGCGGCCCTCCAGGTCGCGCGGACGGCGGACCGGGCCGTCGCCGCGGGCGAGGATCGAGGCCAGCGGGCGCTGGACGATCGGCATCACCCCGACCAGGTCGATGCCGCGCTCGCGGGCGATGCCGAGATCGTGGACGTCGAGGATCGCGAACTCGACCTTGCCCGCGCCGAGCAGCTTCGGGGCGTCGGTCGATTCTCCCGGCGGCTGGATCTTCAGGTCGACGTTCTCGTCGCCGTAGTAGCCGCGAGCGGCCGCCGCGTAGATGCCGCTGTGGACGGCGTTGGGGACGAAATCGAGCACCAGCGTCGCGCCTCGCGGCGCGCCCGGTTCCGCACCGTTCTCGCCGCAACCGGCGAGGCCGGCAACCGCGAGGACGGTCGCCAGCAGCGCGACAGCCCTTCTCATTCGGTCCGGGAAGCTATTTCATCCAGCGATTGTGAGTACACTGCCGCCGCTTACTTAGTTCACGGGAAACGAGGAGGAAAAGAGAGTGCAGGAGAGAGGTCTACCCGCCTATTTGGCTGAGTTGCTCGGCACGCTGCTGCTGGTCTTCTTCATCACCAGTGTCGTCGTCCTGTACGTCTCGACCGGAGGTCAAGCCCAGTTCGGCACCGACTTCGCGGTCGTCGGCCTCGTCCACGCCTTCCTGCTGTTCGGCCTGATCGTCATGTTCGGCGTCGTCAGCGGTGGCCATTTCAACCCGGCGGTGACGCTCGCGGCGCTGGCGATCCGACGGATCAAGCCGATCGACGCCGGGATTTACATGCTCGCCCAGCTTTCCGGCGGTGTGCTCGGCGCGCTGCTGACCAAGGGGCTGCTGCTCGACGAGGGCCGTCCCACGCATTACGGCGCGACCGAAGTGAGTGGCCTGCTGGCCAACAACTTCGCCGGATCGATCGTCGAGATGATCGGCACCTTCGTCCTCGTCCTCGTCATCCTCACCGCCGTCTACTCCGAGAAGAGCTTCAAGGAGTGGGCGCCGCTGGCGATCGGCCTGACCCTCGGCTTCGCGGTGATGGTCGCCGGCCCGCTGACCGGCGCCGGCCTCAACCCGGCCCGCTGGTTCGGCCCGGCCCTGGTCGGCAACGAGTGGGGCGGCGTCTGGCCCTACCTCGCCGGCCCGATCGTCGGCTCGCTGCTGGCGGCCGGCGTCTACCGGTTCATCCTTGAGCCGGGCGGCCTGCCGCCGACCGAACCGCCGGAGCACGTCCGGCCGCCGGTCCCCAAACGGGCGACGCCGACCAGCGACAAGCCCGCCGACTGAGCCCAGGCTCAAGCGGAAGCACCTTCAAGGCGCCACCTTCGGGTGGCGCCTTTCTTTTGTCCTGGCCGAGCGCCGCGTCTTGCCCGGCGGGTGGTTGCAGTAGCTTGAGCCCGTGCGCCGGGTCACCTTCTCCCGCAACTTCACGCTCTCGCTGAGCAGAACCTGCCAGTGCTACTGCAAGTACTGCGCCTTCGCGACGCACCAGGCGCACGTCCACGCGCCCGACGACGTCGAAAAGCAGCTGGATCAAGCGCTCAAACGCAACGCCAAGGAGCTCCTGGTCCTGACGGGGGAGAAGCCCGAGGTAAATCCAGTAGTCGCGGAACGGCTGAAGACCTGGGGCCACGAGGACTTCACCAGCTACGTCGTCTGGGCCTGCGAGCGCGCAATGGAACGGGGGATGCTGCCGCACACGAACATCGGCGTGCTGGACAAGCACGACTTGGCACGGCTGAGGGAGGTCACGGCATCGCAGGGCCTGATGCTGGAGTCGACCAGCGAGCGCTTGATGGAGACCGTCCACGCCGGCTCTCCCACCAAGCACCCGGCAGCTCGCCTAGCGACGATTGAAGCCGCGGGCGAACTGAAGATCCCCTTCACCTCGGGGATCCTGGTCGGCATCGGCGAGACCCCTGACGAGCGAATCGAATCCCTCGAAGCCCTCTCCGCCAGCCACGCGCGCCACGGCCACCTACAGGAGGTGATCCTCCAAAACTTCGTTCCGCACCCCCGCTACTACGGAGCCGAGG
>JBIOTO010000176.1:0-23149 GCA_044865945.1 Solirubrobacterales bacterium | reverse complement strand
AGGCCGAGAGCAGGGCGAGGTCCTGCTGCTCGTTGGAGATGAAGGAGATCGCCGTGTAGGCGAGGAGGACGATCGCGCAGGAGCCGGCGGCGAGGCCGTCGAGGCCGTCGGTGAGGTTGACCCCGTTCGAGGTGCCGGCGATCACCAGGAAGACGAGGACGAAGTAGAGGACCGGGCCGAGATCGATGCTGCCGTCGCCGATGCGGAAGTAGAGCGTCGGCTCGAGCCCGACCTCGTGGCGCGCCACCCACCACAGGACCAGCGCCAGCAGCAGCTGGCCGAGCAGCTTCCAGCGTCCGGCGAGGCCGAGCGAGCGGCGTTTGACGATCTTGATGTAGTCATCGGCGAAGCCGAGCACGGCGCAGCCCATCGCCACCCCGAAGACGGCCATGCTCTGGGCGTCGCGGTCGGAGAGGACGAGGAAGGGGACGCAGATCGAGGCGAAGACGATCAGCCCGCCCATCGTCGGCGTGCCGGCCTTGGTGTGGTGCTCCTGCGGCCCGTCCTCGCGGATGTGCTGCCCGAACTCCTTGACCCGCAGGTATTCGATGAATTTCGGCCCGAGGAAGATGCAGATCAGCATCGCTGCCATCCCCGCGATCAGGTCTTCGCCCATCAGCCCTCCTCCGCCGGGAGAAGGTCGACGAGCTGCTCGGCGACCGCCTCGAGGCCGGCCGAGCGGGAGCCCTTGACCAGGACCGCGTCGCCCGGTTCGAGCAGCTCGGCCAGCAGTTCGGCGGCCTCGCCGGGGTCGGCGACCAGCTCGTCGGGGCCGTAGTCGCGAGCCGGCAGGCCGACGCCGACGACGAAGTCGATCCCGGCGGCGCGGGCGTGCTCGCCGACCTCGCCGTGATAGCCGGCCGAGCCAGGGCCGAGCTCGCCCATTTCGCCCAGCACCGCGACCGTGCGCGACGCCTCCAGGGTGGCGAGATGGTCGAGCGCCGCACGCATCGACACCGGGTTGGCGTTGTAGCAGTCGTTCACGAGGACGATTCCGCCGGGTAGCTCCAGTCGCTCACCCCGGAAGCGGGAGAATCCTATGCTCGCAGCGCGGTCGGCCATCGCGACGAGGTCGGCGCCGAGCGCGACCCCGGCAGCGATCGCCGCCAAGGCGTTGGTCAGGTTGTGCGCCTCGGTGAAGGGGAAGTGGAAGCGCTGGGCGCCGCGCGGGGTCGAGATCAGGGCCTCGGTAACGCCGTCGACGATGCGCGCCTCGGTCGCCTCGACGTCGCCGCCAGGGCCGAAGCGCAGCACCTCGGCGAGCCCCTCCAGGTGCGGCTCCAGCTCGCCGGCCTCAGCCGGGGCTACCGCGGTCCCGCCCGGCGGCAGGTCGGCGAGGATCTCGGCCTTCGCGGCGGCGATCGCCGCCACCGAGCCCAGCAGCTCGACGTGGACCGGGCCGACGTTGGTGATCACCGCCACCTCGGGCTCGGCGATCTTCGCCAGTTCGGCGATCTGGCCGGCGCCCCGCATCGCCATCTCCAGGACCAGGGTCCCGGTGTCATCGGGCGCTTCGAGGATCGTCAGCGGCAGCCCGATCTCGGTATTGAGGTTCTCGCGATTAGCGTGGACCTTGCCAGGCAGCAGAGCGCGGGAGATGTCCTTGACCGAGGTCTTGCCGACCGAGCCGGTGACCCCGACCACGCGGGCATCGAGGGCGCGGCGGTAGGCGCGCGCGAGCGCTTGAAGCGCCACCAGCGGGTCCTCAACGGCAAAAACCCAAATGCGCCCTTCCTTTGTTTCGCTATCCGACACAAAGGAAGGGCGCACCCCCGTGCCGACGACCACGCCCCAGGCGCCGGACTCGATCGCGGCTGGGGCGAATTCGCCGCCGTCGCGGTTGGCGCCCTTGAGGCCGATGAAGAGATCCCCTGGTCCCGCCTCGCTTGAGTCGATCACGGCCCGCCTTGGCGAACTGAGCTCACCCTCGGCGACGACCTCGGCGCCCAGCGCGGCGGCGATCTCCTCCGGCGTCAACTTCACGCCGGGCTGCCCAGCTTCCAGAGCTCCTCGCGGGCGACCTCGCGGTCGTCGAAAGGGACCTTGCGGCCGTCCTCGAACTCCTGTCCCTGCTCGTGGCCCTTGCCGGCGATGACGACGGTGTCGCCCGGCTGGGCGCGGCCCAGCGCCAGGGCGATCGCCTCGCGGCGATCGACGACGACCTCCAGCTCGGCGGCATCTCCCGCCCCCGCCGCGACCTCGGCGACGATCGCCTCCGGGTCCTCGGAGCGTGGGTTGTCGGAGGTGATCACGGTCAGGTCGGAGAGCTCGGCCCCGGCGCGGCCCATCTTCGGCCGCTTGTCGCGGTCGCGGTCGCCGCCGGCGCCGAAGACCGAGATCAGCCGGCCCTTGGTCAGCCGGCGGGCGGCGCGCAGGACGTTCTCCAGCGAGTCCGGGGTGTGGGCGTAGTCGACCAGGACCGAGAAGCCCTGGCCCTCGTCGACCGGCTCGAAGCGGCCCGGCACCCGCGCCGCCCGCGCCAGCCCGGCGACGGCGATTTCCGTCCCCACCCCCATCGCCTCCGCCGCCGCGAAGGCGCCGAGCGCGTTGGCGACGTTGAAGTGGCCCGGCAGCCCCGTCCGCAACTTCATTCCGCAGACGCTGAAGCTCGCCCCCGAGGCGTCGAACTCGATCTCAGACGCGCTGTAGTCGGCCTCCTCGCCCTCGGCGGAGAAGGTGACGCACTCGAATTCCTTCGCCAGGCGCCGCCCATACGGGTCGTCGACGTTGACGATCGCGACCTTCGGCCCCGCCTCGAACAGCTTGCGCTTGGCGAGGAAGTAATCCTCCATGTCGGCGTGGAAGTCGAGGTGGTCCTGGGTGAGGTTGGTGAAGATCGCGACCTCGAAGTGGATCGCGTCGGCCCGGTGCAGGCTCATCGCGTGCGAGGAGACCTCCATCGCGCAGGCCTCGTCGCCGCCCTCGAGCATCTGCCGGAAGGTCTTCTGCAGCTCGATCGCCTCCGGCGTCGTCCGCACCACTTCCTTCTCCACCCCGCCGACCACCTGCTTCACCGTCCCCAACAGCCCGCAGTAGACGTCGGCCGCCTGGAGGATCTCGCGGACGAGGAAGGCGGTCGTCGTCTTGCCGTTGGTGCCGGTCACCCCGACCACCCGCAGCCGCGCCGTCGGGTCGTCCCAGAACCGCGCCGCCAGCGGCGCCATCGCCGCCCGCGAGTCGGGCACCACCACCTGCGTCACCTCCAGTTCGGTCAGCTCCCGCTCGACCACCAGCGCCGCGGCCCCTTCCTCCACCGCCCGAGCCCCAAACTCATGCCCATCAACCTTCTCCCCGACCACGCAAAAGAAAAGCGTCCCAGGCTCGACCTTGCGGCTGTCATAGGCCAGATCAACCACCTCGACGGCACCATCCCCAACAATCCGCGCCCCCAGCAGCTGAGCAACCAGCTCGTCCAGTCTCATCTGCGCCGAAGTCTAGGTAGAGGGCCGGGTGCCCCTCTCACAGAGGCTCCTGAGACCACAAACGCGCCCAGCAGTCCGCCCCAGCTGCGCGACGGTCTCTGGGAGAGGGGCACCCGGCCCTCCCCCACTTCATTCCTGCGGAACCCCAAGGTAAGGCAGCGCGAATTCCGCGATCTGCCCGAACGCGGGCGCCGCCACCGAGCCGCCGTAGATTTCCCCCTGCGGCTGGTCGACGATCACCGCCGCCAGCAACTGCGGGTTCTGGGCCGGGGCGAAGCCGATGAAGGAGGCGACGAATTTGGTGTCCGAGTATTCGCCGTCTTCGGCCACCTCGGCGGTGCCGGTCTTGCCGGCCAGGGTGTAGCCGGGGACGCTGACCTCCGAGGCGGTTCCGCCCGGCGCCAGCACCCCCTCCAGCATTTCCCGGATCTCGCTCGATACCTGGGGCGAGATCACCCGCCGGCCCGGCGGCTCCTCGACGGGCTCGTCGCCGACCTTCTTGATCAGCCGCGGCGGCCGCAGCATGCCGCCATTGGCGATCGCGGTGTAGCCGGCGACCATCTGGATCGGGGTGACCGAGAGGCCCTGGCCCATCGCCTCGTTGCCGAGGGTCGAGCCCGAGTATTCGTCGAGGTCGAGCAGCAGCCCCTGCTCCTCGGCTGGGTATTGGATCCCGGTCGGGCGACCGAAGCCGAAGCGGTGGATCCAGCGGTCGAACTTCTCGGCACCGACCCCGAGCCCGATCGTCGCCGCCCCCACGTTCGAGGAGTGAGCGAGGATCGTCGCCACGCTCATCGTTTCGGTCCCGCGCGGGTGGGAGTCTTCGATCGTGCGGTCGGCGACCTGGAGCACCGGCGGCAGGGTGAATTCGCTCGTCGGGGTGACGGTTTTTTCCTCCAGCGCCGCGGCGACGGTGAACGCCTTGAAGGTCGATCCCGGCTCGTAGGTGAACCCGGTCGCCTTGTTGAGCAGGTCCTCGTTGCTCGCCTCTTCGAGGTTGTTCGGGTCGACCGGCGGCCAGTTCGCCATCGCCAGCACTTCGGAGTTGCGCGGGTCGACGACGATCGCGGTGGCCCCCTTCGGCGACCACGTTTCGCCGACGCCGGCGAGCGCCCGTTCGGTTTCCCGCTGGATCACCGGATCGAGCGTCAGCTGGATGTCTTCGCCGTCCTCGGCTTCCTTCACGGTTTCCAGCCGGATCGGGTCGCCGAGCGCGTCGTTGACGATCCGCCGTTCGCCGTCGCTGCCGCCTAGGGCGTCTTCCTCGCCGGCCTCGAGCCCGGTCAGCCCCTGGTTTTCGGAGCCGACGGCGCCGATCACCTGGCCGGCCATCTCGCCCTGCGGGTAGGTGCGACGGCTCTCGGGCAGCTGCCCGATCCCTTCGATGTCGAGCGCTTCGACCTTGGCGGCGGTCGCGAGGTCGACTTTCTGGGCGACGTAGGAGAAACCGCCTTCGGCGCTCAGCGCTTCCAGCACCTCGCCCTTGGGCTGGTCGAGGATCGGCGCCAGGCGCTCGGCGGCCATCGGCGGGTTTTTCACCTGGTAGGGGGTGGCGTAGATCGTCGCCGCGTCTTCGGAAGCGGCGAGCTTGTTGCCGCGGCGGTCGAGCAGGTCACCGCGCAGGCCGGGGACGGTGACCTCCTCGGTCTGCTGGTAGACGGCCTGGGAGGCGAGGCTGGATCCCTG
This sequence comes from Solirubrobacterales bacterium, assembly GCA_044865945.1. Taxonomy (GTDB): domain Bacteria; phylum Actinomycetota; class Thermoleophilia; order Solirubrobacterales; family 70-9; genus VAYN01. Next base: position 18,041 of record JBIOTO010000176.1, on the reverse strand, counting down.
CACCCCCTGCAGCCAGAAGGCGCGGCCGACGACGACGAGGAAACAAAGAAGGAAGGCGCCGAAGAGAAGCCCGATCCGGCGCTCGATCAGACGCATCGGCGGCGGCCCCTAGCCCCCGGCGGCCGCGAGGCGGCTGGCGGCGGTGGCAATGTCGGAAGGCTCGTACTCGATCACGCCGGGCTCTTCCAGGTTGGGCATCGCCAGGCCGACCGCGGCGCCCTCGTTGCGGACGCGGGCGGTGCTGAAGTGCTGGGCCTCGCGGCTCTCCAGCATCGAGTTCTCTTTTTCCAGGGCGGTGATCTGCTCGTCGATCTGGCCGGCGGTGGCGGCGAAGCTGAGGGTGGCGACGTTGAGGCCGACGATCCCGACCAACAGCAGCCCGAGGACGGCGATCCAGGCCCGGCCGCGGGTCATCCGCACGACTAGGCCGGAGTCCGGCAGCTGGCGGACGGCGACGGCGGTGCGGCCGGCTGCGACCACCAGCCTTGGCTGGGCCGCGACGGTGCGCCGTTTCGGCGCCGGCTTGCGGGTAGGCGCGCGGCGCGCCGGGGCCTTGGCGGGGACACGACGGGCGGGAGCCTTGGCCGGAGCCGCGGCGCCGGCGCGGGGCTTGCGCAGCGGCGCTTTGCGTTTCGGCGGCGTCGTCCGCGAGGGCGCCGGTGCCGGGGCGGCGGTGCTGCGGCGGGCGGGAGCGGCGACAGCCATCAGCCGGTCTCCCCAACAGGCCGCGCCTCGGTGATCTTCAGCGCCGCCCGCAGGTGGGCCGAGCGCGAGCGCGGGTTCGACTCCGCCTCCTCGGGCCCGGGCGAGATCGCCCGGCGGGTCAGCAGCTCGGCCTCGGGCTCGTGACCGCAGACGCAGACGGGAAGCTCCGGCGGGCAGACGCAGCCGCGGGCCTTGGCGGCGAGGAACTGCTTCACCGGCCGGTCCTCAAGCGAGTGGAAGGAGATCGCTGCGAAACGGCCGCCGACCTTGAGTTGTTCCCAGGCCAGCGGCAGCGCCTCCTCCAGCGCCTCGAGCTCGCCGTTGACGGCGATCCGGATCGCCTGGAAGCTGCGCTTGGCCGGGTGGCCGGCGCCGAAGCGGGCTGAGGCCGGCATCCCTGCCTTGATCGCCGCGACCAGCTCGCCGGTCGTCGCCAGCGGGCGGCGGCGGACGATCTCGCGGGCGATGCCGCCGGCGTGGCGCTCCTCGCCGAAGCGGCGCAGAACCTGGGCGATCCGCGCCTCGGGCCACTCGTTGACGAGGTCGGCGGCGGTGAACTTCTGCCGCGTGTCCATCCGCATGTCGAGCGGCGCGTCGTAGGAATAGGAGAAGCCCCGCTCACGCGCGTCGACCTGCATCGAGGACATCCCCAGATCTACATAAACCATGTCTGGGCGCACTCCTTCGCCCCGCAGGGCGCGAAGTCCTGCCGCGAAGTCGCTGCTGATGAAGAGCGTGCGGCAGGGCGCCTCGGCGGCGAAGCGGTTGAAGCGCTCCTGCGCGGCCGGGTCGCGATCGATCCCGATCAGCGTCCCCTCCGGCCCGATCAGCTCGGCGATCTGGCGGGCGTGGCCGCCGCCGCCGAAGGTGCAGTCGACGGCGATCTGTCCCGGCTCCGGCGCCAGCAGGCTGACCAGCTCCGGCGCGAGGACGGGCTCGTGCTCGCTCATGACGACCTCGACGGGGCGCAGGTGGGTCCTCGGCGTGGGGTCCACATATTCGATCTGCCTCGCATTCAGTCTCATGATCACGCGGTCCCGGCGGCGGCGAGGCCCTCGGCGATCTCGGGGGCGGCGGCGTCGAGCTCCTCCTCCTGCTTGGCCCAGGCGTCGGCGTTCCAGATCTCCAGGTACTCGCCGGCGCCGATCACGACGCAGTTGCCGTCGAGCCCGGCGTGCTCGATCAGCGGCTTGGGGACCCGGATGCGCCCGGCGGAGTCGAGCGTTTCGTCGAAGGAGCCGCCGTGGAAGCGGCGGCGCAGCGCCCGGGCATCGCGCCCGAAGGGGCTGTGCGGCGAGAGGAAGCGGTCGGAGAGCTGCTCGAACTCCTCGGTCGTGTGCACCCAGACGCAGGGGTCGAAGCCCTTGGAGAGAACGACTCCGTCAGCGAGGGAAGCCCGAAAGCGAGAAGGAACCGTAAGCCGGTCCTTGGAATCGAGGTTGTGCTCGTAGAGACCCCTGAACGCCACTGCGGTCGAGTCCTTTCCGAGGGGGACTGAAAAGAGTTGGACCGGAGTGATGAGGTGGGAGGAGCCTCACCACCCCGGTCCTGGGCTTCAACTCGATCGCCACAATAACCCACTCTCCCCCACTTTGCAACACGACCCTCCCCTGCAACCCCATTTGCATCCGCCTGCGCGAACGCTAGGTTGAGCCCGTGGCCACCCCCGACGACGCCAACGACCTCCGCGGCTACCACTTCAAACGACTGATGGCGAAGACGCTGACGGTCGTCCTGCTCGGCTCGCTGACCGTTGTCGCCTTCGTCGCCGGCGGGATCGCCGTCGACCCGCTGATCGGCCTGATCGCCGCCGCGGGGGTCTTCTTCCTCGGCGTCTTGATCGTCTTCGTGATCGCCGACAGCAAGGCCGCCGACGACTTCTTCGAGGTCTATTCCCAGCAGCGCGGGATGACCCTGATCCACGGCCAGGGCCAGCTGCCGCAGGCGACGCCGCTACTGCGCAAGGGCGACAAGCGCTACACCGATCGCAGCCTCCTCGGCCCAATCGGCGAGTTCGAGGGGACCCTCGCCCTCTTCACCTACGAGGAAGAGTCGCGCGACAGCGACGGCAACAAGCAGACCAACTACTACCGCTACACCCTCGGCTACGTCGAGGTGCCGGACTGCGCCGGCTTCGTCCCTGAGCTCTACTGCCAGCGCAAGTTCGGCCTGCGGGCGCTGGAGAAGTTCGAGGACGCCTTCCGCGGCGACAAAGAGCGGGTGAACCTGGAGAGCGAAGCGCTGCTGGAGAAGTACGAGATCTTCGCCACCAAGGGACAGGACGCCAACTGGCTGCGGCAGCTGTTCTCGCCGACCTTCATCGTCTGGATGACCGACGCGGCGCCGGACAAGTTCGCCTTCGAGCTGGTCAACGGCAAGCTCTGCTGCTACGTCAGCGGCCACAAGGAGAACGCCGCCGGCCTCGACGCGGTCGCCGCCGCCACCGGTGAAGTGGCGAAACGGCTGCGCGACGAGGCGCTGGAGTAACCGGCGCCGACTAGTCGCCCCCGAACGGGCGCGTCTGCAGGATGTAGAGGCCGCAGCCGGCCAGCAGCGAGAGCGCGCAGAGAACCGCGGCGATGACCGCGACCCAGGTAACAAGGCGACTGCGGGCGATTGCCTCGTCGGTGTCCTCCATCCGGTCGCCTCCGAGCGCCAGCGCCGAGGCGACCACCGCAGCGAGGCCGAAGCCAAGGGCCGGGACGAAGGGCAGAAGGGATCGCACGACGAAAGCGTAATCGCCTCAGAACCCCGCGAGGAGGCTCTCGGCGTTGGCGATCAGGCCGGCGGCGATCATCAGCAGGACCGAGGGCACGAGGACTAAGGCGACGACGAGCTGGATCTTTGGCGCGGCGCGGGCGGCGCGCTCCTCGACCGCGCGGCGGCTGTCGCGCCGCAGCGCCGTCGCCTGGCGGCGGAGCTGGTCGGCGAGCGGCGAGCCGAAGCGGCGCGAGCGCTCGATCGCCGCGACCAGCCTCGCCATCTCGCCGCCGGGCACCCGCTCGCGCAGGGAGTGGAGCGCGGCGCTGAGCGGGACGCCGCAGGAGAGCTCGGCGACGGTCAGCCGCAGCTCCTCGGCCAGCGGCCCCTCCCCCGCCCGCGCCAGTTGCTCGATCCCGGACGCCGGTCCGCGCCCCGAACCGGCGCTGACCGCGAGCAGATCGAGCGCGTCGGGCAGGGCCGCCACCAGGCGCCGCTGGCGCTGCCGGGCCCTGCGCTCGCGCAGCGCGTCCGGGACGACGAAGCCGGCGAGCGGCATTCCGATGAGGACGAGAAGTGAGAGCCGGCCGGGAGCTGCCGGCGCGGCGATCAGGCCGAGCGCCAAACCGCCGCCGGCCCCCAGCAGCTTGCCGAGCAGGGCCCGCGGCGGGCGCGGGCGGAACGTCCTCCCCGCCAGCACCTCCCTGCCGGCCGCGATCCCAAGCAGCACCGCGATCGCGGCAAGCAGACCGACCTCACTCACGCGACCACCCGTGAGAAACGGCGGATGACGGCGAAGCCGACCACTTGCAGCGCCACGGCCATCCCCAGGAGCACGGCCGCGGGCGGTGAGCCGAGCAGACCGGTGAGGAAGCCCGGCTGCAGCAGCTCGGCCAGCAAGGCGCCGCCGGTCGGCATCGCCACCACCAAGAGGCCGGTGAAGCGCGCCTGCGCCGTCGCCGAACGAGCGTCCTCGGCGACCCGCTCGCGCTCCGCCGCCCCGATCGCGAAGCGCCGCAGCAGCCCGGCAAGGTCGCCACCCGCGAGCCGCTGGCTGAGCAGCGCGGCAGCGAAGGCGTCGACCCGCTCGGAGCGCATTCGCCCGCGCCAGTGAGAGATCGCCTCCCCGGTCGGCGCCCCCACCTCGAGCTCGGCGGCAAGGCGGGCGAGCTCCGCCGCCGGCGGCCCGTCGAGCGAGGCGACGGAGCCTGCCAGCGAGGCACGCAGGGAGCGACCGGCGCTGAGCGAGTCGGCGATCGAGATCGCCACCTCCGGCAGCGAGTGCTCAACCGCCCGGCGATAGCGCCGCCGCCGGCTGGCGATCGCCGACCCCGCGAGGGTCGGCCCGGCCACCGCCAGCGGCAATGCCAGGAGAAGGCCGCCCAGGAACCAGCCGGAGACGATCGCCGCGCCGGTGCCGAGCGCCGCCAGCCGCCGCCGCTCGCGGGTCGAGGGCGCGTACCCCTCCTCGCCCGCCCGCCGCAGCGGCTCCAGCGCCAGGCGCAGCCACCGGGCCGCCGCCGGGCTCGCCAGCAGCGCCTCGCGCACCGCCAGCGCGCCCAGCCCGCCGGCAACCGCGGCGATCAGTACCGGTGGAGTCACGAGACCTCGGCGATCTCGGTCACCCGGCGGGTGCCGTCGTCCTGCCGCTCCAGATGCGCGACGAGGTCGATCCCCCGGCGGACCTGCTCCGCCACCGCGGCGTGCGGCAGCCCGACGCCGGCCATCAGCGCCAGCGTCTCGAGCCGGCTCAGCGCGTCGGCCGGCGAGTTGGCGTGCACGGTCGAAAGGGCGCCGTCGTGGCCGGTGTTGAGCGCGGTCAGCAGGTCGAGCGCCTCGACGCCACGCACCTCGCCGATCACGATCCGGTCCGGCCGCATCCGCAGGGCGTTGCGCAGCAGGTCGCGGATCGTCACCTCACCCCGTCCCTCGACCCCAGCCGGCCGGCTCTCGAGGCGGACCACGTGGCGCTGCCGCAGACGCAGCTCGGCGGCGTCCTCGATCGTCACCACCCGCTCGCCAGGCCCGATGAAGCCGGAGAGGGCGTTGAGCAGGGTCGTCTTGCCGGAGCCGGTGCCGCCGCTGACGAGGACGCTGCGGCGGCTCGCGACCGCCTGCTCCAGCAGCTGCCGTTGCTCGTCGCCGAGGGTGCCCAGCGCGACCAGCTCGTCGGGCCCTGGGCGAGTGGCGCCGAAGCGGCGGATCGAGAGCGCCGGGCCGTCGATCGCCAGCGGCGGGATGACGACGTTGACGCGTGAGCCGTCGGCGAGCCGGGCATCGACCATCGGGCTCAGCTCGTCGACCCGGCGGCCCAGCGGCGCCAAGATCCGCTCGATCGCGTTGCGCAGCTCCTCATCGCTCTCGAAGGCGACGTCGGTCGCTTCGAGCAGGCCCCGCCGCTCTACATATATGCGGTCGTGGGCGTTGACCATCACCTCCTCGACCGCGGGGTCGGCGAGCAGCTCCTCCAGCGGACCGAGGCCGACGCTGTCGCGGACGATCCGCTCGACCACCTGGTCGCGGTCGGCGAGCGGCAGAATCGCCGCCACCTCGTCGACGAGGGCGCGGGCCGAGTCGGCGATCTCCTCCTCGCGCCGCCGCCCAGCGGCGGCGTCGGCGCGACGGCGCTCGACCAGGCGCCCGCGCAGGGCGACCGCGAGCTCGGCGACGTCGCCTTCCCGCCGGCTCATCGTCCCCCCGGAATTACGGTGACGCGGCGGGCAAAGCTCTCGGCGGCGATCAGACGCAGCGCCTGCGAGCGGGTGAGGCCGAGGGTGACGGTCGCCTGGCCCGGTTCGCTCGCCCTGGCCGGAGCCAACGCCAGGAGCGGCACCGCCGCGGCGGCGACGTAGGTCCGCCCCTGCTCCGATCCCGACGGTTCGCTGGTGACGACGACGTCGACGCGGGAGCCAACCGGCTGCCCGCCGAAGGCGACAAGCGCGCCGGCGCCGCTGACGGCGATCTCGACCGGCCGACGGCCGCGGCCGAGATTCGGCCCCGGTCCGCTCAGCCGGGGCGGGCGCAGCTGCCCCGCCAGCAGGTAGGAACCAGCCGGGATGGTCGCCGCTGGGACCAGCCCAAGCGCTTCCCGCGGCGCCGCCAGGGCGGCCTCGGGAACGAACCGCACCGGCACCCGCCGCACCTCCAGCATCTCGGTCGCGATCGCGGGATCGATCTCCCTCCCGGCTCGCAGGGTGCCGGTGGCGACCAAGACCGGGCGCAGTTCGCCGTAGCCCCTGACCACGCTCTGGCCATATCCGTCGGCGATCGCCCCCGCCGCCACGGCGGCGAGGACCGCCCCGAGGAGGAACCCGATGGCACGCCCCCGTCGACTCATCGCGGGTTCCCGGCAAACGGCAGCTCGAGCAGGGCTTCACAGGTGCCGCCGCGCCGCCGGAGACGGAAGCTGCCGCCGTTACGGGCTACGACCCGTCGCACGATGCGAAGCCCGTGCCCGTGGCGGCGGCGCCCGCGGACCCGGGTCCACAGGCCTTGGATCGCTCGCCGAGAACCCGCGGGCCGCGCGCGCTCCTCGTTCACGACGGAAAGCCGGATCGTGTCGCCCACCTGCTTCGCCTCGACCGCCACCCCTCCGCGACCGTGGTCGAGCCCGTTGCTGATCAGGTTGTCCAATACCTGCGTGAGCTCAACCGCATCCGCGGAAAGGCTTGAATCGCTCCCCTCCCACATGAGACTGAGGTCACGTTTTTCCAGTGAGGCGCGAACCTGCCACCGGGCCACCGCCGTTTCTAGAAGCTGGCGCAAGGGCGCGGCCTCGGTCCGCCCCGGTGCTGACCCGCCGTTGATCTCGCGGTCGAGGCGGTCTACCGCCGCGGCCGCCATCCGCAGCGACGACTCGAACGCCCCCGCCGGCTGAGCCGAACCGGGGGCCGCGAGGGCGATGGCCTGAAGCGGCCGGCGCAGCTCGTGCATCGCCTCGTTCAGAGCGGTCCGTCGCCGGCCCTCGCGCAGCGCCGAAATCCCACCTGCCATCGCAAACGACAGGGCAATCGGCAGCCCCGCGGCCAGCTCTGCCACCCCCAGCGGCATCGCCTAGCTCTTTCCTCCGTGAGTCATCGGAGGACCAAGGAAACGCGAGCGCAAACTCTCCCCCGCGGGCCGCCGGCTTAGACCGCAAACTGCGAAGTCGACCGGCGAAGCGCGCCCGTCCCCCGGAGCGGTCTCGGCCAGGCGCAACAAAGGACGAGCGCGCCAAGGTAGACCCTAACCCCGAACACTTCGGTTCCCAAATCCTCCGAGTCCCATGACTTTAATCGAATACAGCAGTTAGTTTTTTTCACTGCATATTCCCTTCATCGGGCAGGTTTTCTGCCAGGCGTTTTGGAATACTTGTCTAGTAACTCGGGTGTTTTGCCACCAACTGTCTCCCCCGCCCGAGCAGAAACGGAGGTTCCTCCTTTGCCACAGTCCCGCACTTCCCCAGAGGGCATCACCCAGCAACTGGCCAAGGCCCTTGCGCATCCCCTGCGCGTCCGGATTCTCAGCTCCCTCCACAAAGGGATCTCGAGCCCGAACCAGCTGGCGCAAGAGCTTGGCGAGCCGCTGGGCAACGTCAGCTACCACGTCAAAACCCTGCTTGAGTACGACTGCGTCGAACTGGTGAAAACCGAGCCGCGCCGGGGTGCGGTCGAGCACTTCTACCGCGCCACCGACCGCGCCTTCCTCAGCGACTCCGACTGGGCCAAGATCCCGGCCTCGGCCCGCAAGGGAATCTCCGGGTCGATCCTCGAGTCGATCGGTCAGAGCGCGACCGACGCGATGGCCGAGGGGACGATCGAGAGCCGCAAGGACTCACACCTCTCCGACACCCCCCTGGTGCTCGACGAGAAGGGCTGGAAGGAACTCAACAAGGCCCTCGCCGACACCGTCAAGCGCGCCGGCGAGATCCAGAAGGAATCCGCCAAACGCCTCGGCAAGGACGACGGCATCGCCACCAAGCTGGCGATCATGCATTTCGAAGTCCCGGCCGCTGAGAAGCCGAAGAAGAAGGCCAAGCGGTAGGCAGATACAGAAGCGCTTTTGAGCCCCTGGCCGAGGCAATCGGCCAGGGGCTTTTTTTTCTAGCCGTCGATCAGCCGGTAACCGATTCCCCAGCAGTTGATGACGAAGCGGCCTTTCTCCGGGTCGAGCTTGCGGCGCAGGCGGGAGGCGTGGGAGTCGAGGGTGCGGGTCTTGGAGTTGCCCTTGTAGGCCCAGATCGCGTCGAGCAGCTCCTGCTTGGTGAAGACGCGGGTCGGGTCGGTGGCGAGCTTGCGCAGGAGGGCGAACTCCTTCTTCGCCAGCGGCACCTCGCGGTCGCCGACCAGGACCTTGCGGCGCAACGGGTCGATGACGAGGTCGCCGACCCGGCTGGGCCCGTCGTGGGGATGCGCGCGGCGGCGCAGCACCGCGCCGATCCGGGCCCGCAGCTCGCCGTAGATGAACGGCTTCGTCAGGTAGTCGTCCGCCCCGGCGTCGAGGCCGCGCACCTTGTCGGTGTCGCCGCCGCGGCCGGTGAGGACGATCACCGGCAGTCGCGGGTCGAAGCGGGAGTCAATCCCGTCGGCCTCGCGGATCTCACGCAGCACGTCAAGTCCGGAGGCGTCCGGCAGCGACAGGTCGAGCAGCAGTAGGTCCGGGTGGTTGTATCTACAGAGGCGGAGCGCGTCGGAGGCGCTCGGGGCCGGCATTACGGCAAAGCGATCCGCGGCCAGGTGCTCGCAGAGCAGGTCGAGGGTTATCGCGTCGTCCTCGCAGACGACAAGGCTGGCTATCTCTTCTCTTTCGGGCAGCATGGAAGCCCTAAGCCCCGAGTCCGGCGGACTCTCCCCCCTCGGGCGGCGACGGAATCTCCAAAATTGCGGAAGCCCCTCGCTGCCAGAGGACCCGGCGTGGCGGCACCCGGCGGCGCGCGGAGAGCACCCGCCCCTCGGCGTCGAGGAAGTAGACGTCGAGCGGGAAGCGCATGCCGAAGGTGTGGACGCTGGAGCAACGCGGGATCAGCAGGCCCGGGCCGGCTCGCTCGCGACTGCGCCAGCTGAGCCCGAGCAGCCGGGTTCGGAAATCCTTCGCAACGGGAATGGGGCTTTCCACGGACCCTCAAGCGTGGGCGCCGTGAAACTCTCCCCCTGATGCCGAAAGTCGCGATCTTCAGCCCCAACCCGATGGTCTCGATCGCGATCGAGTCCTTCAGCGCCGACGGCGGCGACGACATCCACATCCACCCCGCCGGCCAGGGGGTCTGGGTGGCGCGGATGGCGGCCGAGCTGGGCGCCGACCCGGTTCTCTGCGGATTCGTCGGCGGCGAGGTCGGCAGTGTCCTGCGGCCGCTGCTGGAGCAGATGCCGGTCGAGCTGCGGCTGGTCGAGACGGCCGAGCCGAGCGGCACCTATATCCACGACCGTCGCAGCGGCGAGCGCGAGCCGATCGCCCAGAGCGCCGCGTTCCCGGCCTCCCGCCACGAGGTCGACGAGCTCTTCTCGGTCACCGTCGCGGCGGCCCTCGACTGCGACCTGCTGGCGATCTGCGGCCCCTATCCAGACAACACGGTGCCGTTGGAGATCTACGGGGGCCTGGTCGCCGACGTGAAGGCCAACGGGGTGCCGGTGATCGTCGACCTCTCCTCGCCCCGGCTCGACAAATCATTGGAGGGCGGGCCGGACCTGGTGAAGATCAACGACTGGCAGATCGCCAGCTACATCTCCGGCCCGGTCGACACCGAGGAGCGGATGCGGAGCGCGATGGAACGGGTGGCCGACGCGGGCGCCGGCAGCGTCATCGTCACCCGCGCCGGCGACCCCGCCCTGGCGCTGCGCGACGGCCGCTTCCAGGAGCTGAAGCCGCCGAAGTTCGAGCGCGGCTCCCGCGAGGGCTGCGGCGACTCGATGATGGGGGCGCTGGCGGCGACGATCGGCGCCGGGCGCGAGTGGGAGGACGTGCTGCGCCTCAGCGCCGCCGCGGGGGCGACGAACTTCCTCCGCAGTGGCCTCGGCACCGGCTCCCGCGAGGTAATCGAGGAGCTGGCGGCGAAGGTCCAGCTGCGCGGGCTGGATTGATCGTTTCCAGACTTTCCCGTGTCAGAGCCCGGGAAAGTCTGGAAACGATCTAGAGGTGAGGCTCGTAGGGAACGTCGAGGGGGTCGCCGTTGACGATTGCGCTGGGGGCGGTCTCGGCGATCCAGGCGAGGTGGGGGGCGAGGAGCTCGACCTCGCGGAGGCGCTCCAGCGCCGGCGAGAGCCGTACCGGGCGGCCGCCGTGCACCGTGTGGGCGTCGCTGCTCAGCACGTGGACCAGGCCCTTTTCGGCCATCGCCAGCATCCCCTTCGCCATGTTCTCGCGCAGGAAGAAGTCGGCGGTCGCCTGGATCAGCGCCCCCTCGGCGACCAGCGCCGCCATCCGCTCGAACATGTCGGCCGAGAGGTGGCGCTCGGGGTGGGCGACGATCGTCCGGTGGCCGCGATCGGCGAGGTGGGCAACCCGCCGCAGCAGGCTGTCGTCCAGCGGCCCCGGCGCCGGCTCGAGCAGGATCCAGTTGCCGTCCCCGAGCGCGACTCTTGCCAGCTCCTCCTCGCTCAGCCCCTCGACCGCGGTCTCGGCGACCTCACCGCCCCGCAGCACCCGCACCGCCACCATTTCCCGCTCCAGTCGCTCGTTGAGACCCCGCACCCGCCCCGCCAGCTCCTCGATCCGCACGTCGTGGTCGTGGCGGATGTGCGGGGTGGCGCAGACGGCCTCGATCCCGTCGACCTCGGCCTGCCGGGCCATCGCCACGCTGTCGTCGGCGTCGCGGGCCCCGTCGTCGATCGCGTCGAGAATGTGGCAGTGCAGGTCGATCACGGCGTCTCCCCCGAACTCCTACCCATTCCGGGCTGAAGGAGTGCAAAAACCCCTCCAAGGTGCAACCGGTCGTTCAGGCACCGGCCCAAGCGGGCACGCCTTTACGATGATCGGCAAGATCATGCACCTGTTCGCGCCGGGCTTGCGCGGATGGACTGGCTTCAACTCATGGATAAGAAGACGACCCGCAGAGGGAATTACGAGTCCGGCTCCGATTACGTGCTGGAGTACGGCGAGCTTCGCTTCGCCTTCAACGAGGAGGACTTCGCGCAGCGCGTCGAGCAGGCCGCTGTGAAGCTCCGCTTCGTCGACCAGGGCCTCAGCGGCGAGGAGCTCGACGACCTTCTCGATCTCGCCGTCAGCGGCGAGATCGCCGAGCCCAGCTCGCGCCTCGGCGAGCACATCAACGAGAACTGGGAGGACCTGGTCGGTCCCTCCAACCGCAGCCTCGTGCACTGGCTCCGGCGCCTCGTCTTCCGCGGCGCCTGGCTCGACCAGCGGGTCAAGGAGGGTGAGCTCGACGTCGTCTTCGACGAGCGCACCCAGACCTTCGGCTACGTGCAGCCGGACCGCAGCGACGAACTGATCGAGCTCAGCAAAGAGCCGTCGTGGCGTCGCATCGCCTACCGGCGTTAGTTAGCCCTCAGAACGCTCTAGCGCGGCCACGACCGTGAGCGAACCGCCGCTGGCACTGCCCTGGGCGCGACCGGCGTCGAAGAACTCCTTGGCGGCATCGGCGTCGCCGTAGGCCTCGCCGAGCCGGGTCAGGGAGTCGACCAGGAGGATCACGTCTTCACCCTTGCCGGCGCGGGCCGCCGCCTGGGCGAGGGCGTCGCTGGCGTGGTGCGGCTGACCGGCGGCGACGATCTCCGCCTGCGGCGCGTCGCGCTTCCAGTCGCCGAGCTCCTCGGGGCTGGGGTCGATCAGCAGGGCGACCGGGTCCGGGCCCTTCGAGTCGGCGGCGAGGTCGGCGGCGAGGTCGCGCAGCAGTGCCGTGCAGGCCTCGCGGCTCTCGGCGCAGAGCAGCGCCTGACGGCCGGCCTCGGGAGGCAGCAGCAGGCCCCGCAGGTTGACGCCCTGCTTGCCGCGGCGGCCGAACCGCCGGCGTCGGCGGCGTCGCGGGCGCGACGGCTCGGCGGCGGCCGGGGCGGCCGGCTCCGGCGTGGGCTCGGGCCTCTCCGGCTCGGGCTTCTCCGGCTCCGCCTCTTCGGCCCCGCTCGGCTCGGCCTCAGGGGACGCAGGCGGGGAGCCGGCGCGGCGGCGACGCTGGCGCGGGCGTTTCTCGCGCTCTCCTCCCCCACCCCGCTTGGCCGGCGCGGCGGCGGGCGCGTCGCCGTTCTCACCGGCGAGCTGGTCGATCAGCTCGCGCTTGCTCAGCATCCGGTACTTGGGCACGCCGGCCTCGGCGGCAAGCAGGTGCAGGTCGGACAGGTTCTTTTTCTCCAGCTCAGCCTTGTTCATCGAGGCCGCAGGTTATTCAACCCGTCACCCGGGACGCGGCCGCGGGGTCGGTCCCCTCCGTGGCGGCGACCTCGAGCCAGGCCTCGGCCTCGCGTGAACGCTGCCGCCGCGACCAGCCGAGCTCGGCGCCGAGCGCGTCGGCGACCGGCCGCACCGCCTTGGCGGAGCGCAGCTCGGGCGCCGCGAGGATTCCCAGGCGGGTGCGCCGCAGGAGCACGTCGGCGACTCCGCGCGCCTGCTCGAGGCGGGCGGCGAGGACGACCTCGGCGAGCAGGTCGGGGCGGCCGGAGGCGATCGGCTGGGCCAGCTTCGGGTCGGCGCGGGCGATCTCCAGCACCTTGCGGGCGGCGTGCCCGTAGCGGAAGGCGAGCTGCTCGGTCGCCTCCTCCCCCACGCCGTCCGGCGCCTCCAGGTCCTCCGGCCGTGCCTCCATCCCCAGCGGGATCTCGTGCGTGTGGCAGGGCGCCTCGCGACCCTCGCGCTCGACCAGGCGATCAACGGTCTGCTTCGCCATCCGCCGCCAGGTGGTGAGCTTGCCACCGGTGATCGTCAGCATCCCCGAGGAGGTCTCGTACAGCTCGGCTTTGCGCGAGATGTCGACCGACTTGCGCGGGTCCCCGGTCGAGATCAGCGGCCGTACCCCGGCGTAGGCGCCGACCAGGTCGGACTCGCCGAGCGAGGTGCCGAAGAAGTCATTAACCGCGGCCAGCAGGTACTCGACGTCGTCCTCGGCCGGGCGCGGGTGTGTGATGTCGCCGTCGAAGTCGTTGTCGGTGGTGCCGATCAGGGTCCGCCCGTACCAGGGCAGCGAGAAGATCATCCGGCCTTCGCCGGCCGGGACGATGCAGGCCGCCTTGCCCATCGGCAGGTCGGCCTGGTCGAGCAGGACGTGGGTGCCGCGGCTGGGCGAGATGCGCGGCACGTCCTCCTCGTCCGCCAGCTCCCCGGGCTTGACCTGGTCGGCGAAGACGCCGGTGGCGTTGACGACGGCGCCGGCGCCGACCTCCATCCGCTCTCCCGACTCGGCCTCGACGAAGGCGACGCCGCTGGCCTTGCCGTTGTTTGAGAGGACCTCGGTCACCTCGGCGCCGTTCAGCATCACCGCGCCGAAGCGTTCGGCCTCGCCGAGCACGGTGAAAACGAGGCGGACGTCGTCGGTCTGACAGTCGTAGAAGAGGTAGGCGTCGTGCGGGTCGCGCGGGGCGAGCGCCGGGATCAGGTCCAGCACCTCGTCGCGATCAATCGTCCGGTGGCGGTCGGGGGACCAGTAGTAGTCGTCGGGCTCCTCGCGGGAGCCGCGACGCCGGCTACGACCGGCGCGGGTGGTCGCCATCACGTCGTACATGTTCAGCCCGATCCCGAGTTGGCGAGATCGGCGCTGCTCCCCGAGGGAGGGAACCAGGAACGGCGTCGGGTAGACCAGGTGCGGCGCCAGGCGGACCATCAGCTGGCGCTCCAGCAGCGCCTCGCGGACCAGGCCGAGGTCGAAGTTCTGCAGGTAGCGGAGGCCGCCGTGGACCATCTTCGAGGAGCGGCTGGAGGTGCCGACGGCGTAGTCGTGCCGCTCCAGCAGGGCGACCGAGTAGCCGCGCGAGGCGGCGTCGAGGGCGACGCCAGCGCCGGTGATGCCGCCGCCGATGACGACCACCTCGAAGTGCTGGCCGGCGATCTCCTCGATGGCGCGGGCTCGGGTCAGCATCAGTTCAGGTAGGTCGTGGTGCGGTCGGCGCCGGGGCGCGCGGGGGCGGGCTTCTCCTGGCGCGGGTGGCCGAGGTGGAGGAGGCCGACGAAACGCTCCTCCTCGGGCAGGCCGACGGCGGCGCGTCCCTCGGCGCTGCGCAGCAAGCCCGGGGTGCGCCAGTAGCCGGCGTAGCCACGGGCGTGGGCGGCGAGCAGGACGATGTAGGAGGCCGACGCGGTCGCATGCAGGTCCTCTTCCTCTTCGACCGGGTCGCCGCTGAGCAGGCAGGAGACGACGACCAGGGTCGGGGCGCGGTCGAGCTTGGCGGCGCCCTCGGGCCCGGCGACCTCCTTCAGCCGCAGCAGCGTTCGCGGGCCGACGACCCGGAAGCGCCAGGGCACCGTGAGGTTGTGGTTGGGCGCCCAGCTGGCCAGCTCCAGCAGCCCCTCGACCTGCTCGCGCGGCAGCGGCTCCGGCCCGAAGGCCTTGTGCGTGCGGCGGGTGCGGATCGCGGTCTCGACGTCCATCCGTCGAGGGTATAGCTAGAAGGCGCTCGTCCCGATGATGGTTACGAGCAGGGTCACGAAGCCGCCGATCATGATCATGCGCAGTTCCCGGATGTCGGCTTCCACCCGATCAAAGCGCCTATCGATCTGATCGAAGCGTTCATCGATTCGGTCAAACCGTTCGTCCAGGCGTTGGTCGGTCCATCTCTCCCTCGGCAACATCACAGCCATGAGGCTAGCGTAATGGTCTGTCTGCACGAAACAAGGCACGAAAGTGCCAACTGTGGGCCAACTGTGGAACGAACCCGTGACTTACAGCCCGTAGCGCCAGCGCATCCAGCCCTTGCGGGCGGCGAGGGCGAGGCCGAAGAGGACGCAGCCGGCGAGCAGGCCGAGGACGATCGCGCCAGCGGTGCCGCTGCCGGAGTCCGAATCGTCGCCGCCAACCGGCTCCGACGCCTGTTCGCCGTACTGGAGTTCGGCTGCTTCGGGGGCGGTCTCGGTGGACCCGCCGGGCGCGGCGCCCCGGTCGCCTCCGGGGAGACCATTGCCAGAGGGAAGCGGCAGCGGCAGGCCGCCGGTCGCCCCCGCGCCCGGCGCGGGGGCGCCACCCGTGGCGGGACCGACCCCGCCCGCCGAGCCCCCGGAGCGGTCCTCGAAAAATTCCTTCAAATCGCCGGCGCTGCTGGGGACGGATCCCGGCGAGATCGGAGCGGCGGATACGGAGGACGGCGAGGAATTCCGGCCTTTGCCCTTGGAGCCGCCGCTCGCGTCCGCTTTGGTCTGCTTTGGCTGTGGCTCCCGCGGCGGCGCGGCGATCGGCAGGAAGTGGCCGGAGAGGGGGACCATCACCTCGGCGGTGACCCAGACCGGGGAGGCTTCGGTGCCCGGCGCCTGCAGGAACTTGCCGTCGGGCGCCTGCAGTTCGCGCAGGTAGTTGAACGAGCTGGCGCCGCTGCCGAAGCCGGCGGGATCTTTGCCGGCGGCGAGCAGACCCTGCGAGACCCAGGCCGTCGCCTGGGCGTTGGCGGAGAGCGTCTTGCCGGGGGCGAAGCCACCGTTCGGCCGCTTTTCCGTGCGCAGGTAGTCGAGCGCGCTGTCCGAGGCCTGCGAGCCGGGGGTCAGGACCTGGAGCACGGCGCCGGTGATGTCGGCCGTGCTGGGGCTCTGCGGGTCGTTCCCCCAGCCGCCGTCCTTGGCCTGCACCTTGCGCAGCCACTCGACCGTCGCCGTGGCGGAGCTGTTGGCTCCAGCCGCCCGCAGGGCAAGGACCGCGTAGGCGCTGGTCCCGGGCCAGCCCTGATAGGAGCCGTTGTCGCGGCGTTCTGCGAGCAGGCGCGAGACGAGGTCTTCGCCGACGAAGTTGCGCGGGTCGACCCCCGCCGTCTGCAGGGAGAGGATCGTGCGGGCGACGTCGCCGGCGTCTTTGACTTCACTGCGGTGGGAACGGAGGAAGTCGACCGGGGACTTGCCGCTGTTGGTGACGTCCAGCGGGTTTTTGCCCGCTGCGGCGAGGGCCAGCATCGACCAGGAGGTCATTTCCGCGCCGGCGTCGCGGCCGCTGTCGGCGGCAAAGCCGCCGCTCGGACGCTGCTGTGCTTCGAGCCAGGTGAGGGCGCTGCCGACCGAGGAGGCCTGTGCCGGCGCGGGCGCGAAGGCGAAGCAGGCGACCAGGAGCAGCACGGCCGCGACGCCGCCGCCGCCCAGGGCGCCGCCCAGGCGGCCGTCGCCGGGGGCAGGCGGAGCGCCCCGCCGCTCCCACTCGAAGCGCTCGCGGAAGCGGATCAGCATCCGCACCATCGCCGGGCCGGCGACCAGCGCCAGGACCACGTTGCCGACCACGTGGGCCAGGTCGAACGGGATCGCGCGACCCTCGAGCACGAGGAAGTGCTCCAGCGAAAGGTCCCCTCCGTAGGTCGCCATTAGGGAGAAGTTCAACAGAGCGCCGTAAAAAATGCCAGCAAACCCGCAGGTCGCGGCGAGGACGAGGCGGCTGGCGTTGCGCGTGCCGATCGCCAGCAGCGCCCCGAGAACCCCGCAGAGACCCCAGCCGACCATCTGCCACGGGGTCCACGGCCCCTGCCCGAACCAGAAGTTGGAGACGAGGGCGGTGAGGGCGCCGACGGCGAAGCCGGGGGCGCCGCCGAGGGCGTAGCCGGCGAAGATGATGATGTCGGTGGTCGGCTTCACGTTGGGGAAGGCGGCGAAGGCGATGCGGCCGGCGATTGCCAGCGCGGCGAGGGCGGCGACGAGGGCGACCACCTGCGCCGGCGGCCGCGAGCGCTCGTACCAGGCGAAGCCGGCGAGGATGACGGCGCCGACGACGAGGAAGCTGGCGACCTCCCAGGTCATCGCGGGTCTCCCAGCGCCGCCGCGCCCTGCTCGGGGGTGACGACGCCCGGCAGGTCCAGCACCCGGGCAACCTCGGTGGCGAAGTACCAGCCGCCGGAGAGGATCTCGGCCATCGGCCCGTCGGCGATGACGACGCCGTCGCCGAGGAGGACGACGCGCTCGGCGAACCCGGCGGCGAACTCGACGTCATGGGTGGCGACGATCACCGCGGCGCCGCGGGGCGCTTTAGTGGACTCATGGGACGCAAAAGCGCCCCGTCCCGCCAGCCGGTGGATCAGCGCGATCAAGTCGTCCTTGCGGGCACGGTCCATGCCGCGGGTCGGCTCGTCAAGCGCGACGACGCCGGGTAGTTGCTCGCCCTCCATGCGTCCCGCAAGCGCGATCGCCAAGGCGAGGCGCTGGCGCTCGCCGCCCGAGAGGTCGCGGGGGTCGGCCTCGATTGCGTGCTCCAACCCAACGACGCGGAGCGCCGCCAAGCCCTCGTCGCCCGGCAGCTCGTCCCCGACCCGCTCGCGCACCAGATAGTCGCCAGGGTTCTGGGTGAGCAGCGCGACCGAACCAACCTCCAGCTTCCCGGCCACCGGCTCATGCAGCCCGGCGGCGGTCCGCAGCAACGTGCTCTTCCCAGCGCCGTTGCGTCCCATCAGCGCGACCCGTTCGCCAGGACGGATGGCAACGTCGATTCCCTTGAGGACATCCCGCACGTCTTCTCCGCGGTCGAGCTCGACCCAAAGGCCCTTCGCGTTAAGGACCGGGTCGATGGGACGGGGATCTCGCACCCTCCTACTTGCTCGATTAGG
>JBIOTO010000175.1:0-10311 GCA_044865945.1 Solirubrobacterales bacterium | reverse complement strand
ACGGGGATGCTCAACTCGGATCTGCGCCGCCGCGCCACTCAAGCTTTCGCTTAGAGCGTCCAAGTGGGGGAGGGTGCCTGTCTGGAGGGGGTATTCCGCCCCCCCAAAACGCTACGGACTCGAGGTCTGAGGCTCGGCCGTCTCGGAGATTCCCCAGCGTTCATGCAACCGCCGCAGTGGTGCCGGCGCCCACCAGTTCCACTTACCTAGGAGCTCCATCAATGAGGGGACGAGGAGGGCTCGGATGATGCTGGCGTCGATCAGGACGGCCAGCGCCGTGCCGACGCCGTTCTCCTTGATGAAGATGATCTGCGAGGTGGCGAAGGCGCCCATCGCGACCGCGAAGAGCAGCGCCGCGGCGGTGACGATCCGCCCGGTCCGCTCCAGCCCGATCGCCACCGACTCCGAGTCCGAGGCGCCGTTGTCGCGCGCCTCCTTGATCCTTGAAAGGAGGAAGACCGCGTAGTCGGTCGAGAGCCCGAAGGCGACGGCGAAGAGCAGGATCGGCATCGTCTGCTCGATCGCCCCCGGGCTCGAATAGTCGAGGAACCCCTCCAGCCGGCCGTCCTGGAAGATCAGCACCAGCAGGCCGAAGACGGCGCTGAGGTTGAGGAAGTTCATGATCAGCGACTTGATCGGCAGGATCACCGAGCCGGTCATCAGGAAGAGGACGATCAGCGTCGAGACGATCACGATCGCCAGCGCGATCGGCAGGTGTTCGGCCAGGCTCGCCTGGAAGTCGACGAAGTCGGCGGTGGCGCCGGCGACCATCACCGTCGTCCCCGGCGGCGGTCGCAGGTCGCGGATCGCCTTCACCGTTTCCTCGCTGGCGTCGGAGGCGAAGGGGTTGGCGGAGACGACCTGCAACGCGGTCACGCCTGCCGCCAGCTTCTGCGGCGGCTGCACTTCGGCGACGCCCTCGACCCCGCGCACCGCGGCCGCGACCTGCGCTCCCGCCTTCGGCCCGCCGCCTTCGACGTCGATCCAGATCGGCGTCTCGTGGTAGGGCGGGAATTCGGTGCTGATCTGGTCGTAGGTCTGGTGGGCGCTGGCCGACTCCGGCAGGACCGTCGGGTCGACGGTGTTGAACTTGATCTGCAGGAAGGGCAGCCCGAGCAGGATCAGAAACAAGGCTGAGAGCGTCGCGATCGGCAGCGGCCGCCGCATCACGAAGCGCGAGAGCCGGTACCAGAAGCCGTGTTCGTCGGGCCGGGCGTCGGCGGCGGCCCGGCGCTGGAGGAACTTCGGCGCGCCGGCGTTGACCCGGTTGCCGAGCAGGGTGAGGACCGCCGGCAGCACGGTCAGCGAGATCAGCGCCGCGAACAGCGCCACCAGCGCGCCGCCGAGGCCCATCGAGTAGAGGAAGCGCTGGGGGAAGACCAGCAGCGAGGCGAGCGCCGCCGAGACGGTCAGCGAGGAGAAGAAGACGGTCCGGCCGGCGGTCGCCAGGACCCGCTTCATCGCCTCCAGCCCGGGTCCGCTCTTGGCGATCTCCTCGCGGTAGCGGGAGACGATGAAGAGGCTGTAGTCGATCGCCAGCCCCAGCCCCAGCGCCGTGGTCAGGTTCAGCGCGAAGATCGAGATCGAGCCGACTTCGCTGGCCAGCCGCAGGATCAGGAAGGTGCCGACGATCGCCAGGCCGCCGATCATCAGCGGCAGGACCGAGGCGACGAGGCTGCGGAAGAAGAGCAGCGAGAGCAGGAACAGGAGCGGGAAGGCGAGCATCTCGGCCTTTTTCAGGTCTTCCTCGACCTGGTGGTTGACCTGCTCCTGGGCGACCGCGGCGCCGCCGACCAGGACGCCCGGCCTGGCCGAGAGCTCGTCGGCGATTTCGGCGCCGGCGTCCTGCCAGGGCTTGTCTTCGGTCGCCTTCAGCGCCACCGCGAAGTAGGTCGACTGGCCGTCGTTGGAGACGAAGGCCTTGGAGCCGGTCTCGTAGTAGCCGGTGACCGAGGCGACGTCGGGGCGCTCGCGCACCTGCCGCTCCAGCGCCTCGACCCGCTTCCGGGTCGCCGGGCTGGCCACCGGCGCGTCCTCGACCACCGCGATCACGGCCGGGATCCGCAGGCCGGCTTCCTCCAGCCGGTCCATCGCCTGCACCGTCTCGGTCGCCGGGTCGTCGGCGCCGTAGGGGTCGAGCCGTTCGGCGACGCCGCCGCCGACCGCCCCCGCGAGGAGGAAGAAGGCAAGCGCCAGCAGGGCCACCCGCTTCGCTTTGCCGTTCGCGAGCCGCGCCAGGTAATCGAACATCAACCGTTCCTTTCCTCGAGAGCGGCATCGAGGAGCTGGGCCTCCATCCGCTCGCACCAATCGGCAAACCACTGGGTGAACTCCAGGCCCCCTTGCAGGACGATCATCGGGAAGGGGTCTTCGATCTCGCCTTTCAAGTCCTTGATCGCCTGCAGCTGCTGGTTGACGGCAAGCCGCTTGGCTCGCATCGAGCGCAGGATCGCGACCGCCTCCTCACGCGGCAGCGCGTCGGCGAAGAAGAGCTTCAGCAGGCCTTCGTCGCGCATCTCGAAGGTCTCCGGCTCCCGCCGCAGCCAGGCCCGCAGCTCTTCCTCGCCGTCGGCGGTGATCTCGTAGACCGTCCGCTTACGGCCGCCCGTGGGTGTGTCGGAGCCGACGATCAGGCCCGCTTCCGAGAGCCGTTTCAGCTCCGGGTAGATCTGGCCGTAGCTGGCCGCCCAGAAGAACCGGGTCGAGTTGTCGACCAGGGCTTTGACCTCGTACCCCGAGCGCGGTTCGTTGCGGACGAAGCCGAGGATCACGTAGGCGGTCGGGCTGAGCTGCTCCATCTCCGAGATATATATCGCGTCGATATATCGGGAAGTGTGATCAGCGTCACGTTATGGTCAGCGCTCGGCGTTCAAAGACCAGCAGGAGGAAGGAGCTTCAGATGTCGCTTGACCAGAGCAAGGTCGGCCGGGTCGTGGCCGAACAGATGGAGGCGATCGAGAACGACTACGGCGACGATTGCGAGATCGGCGACGTCTGCACGATCGTCGAGGTGGTCGGCCCGCACGGCTCGCACGTGCGCGTGCGCAGCAGCGACATGCGCCCCCACAGCGGCCTCGGCCTGATCCGGATGGCCGAACAGGCGATGCTCGGCAACCTCGGGGGCTCGGCCGAGTAGCTCAGCCCAGCTCGGCGATAAGGGCGGCGGCGACGGCGGGGTCGAACTGGGTCCCCGAGTGCTCGCGCAGCTCGCGGATCGCCAGCTCGCGCGGCATCGCCTGGCGGTAGCTGCGATCCGAGGTCATCGCGTGGAAGGCGTCGCAGGTGGCGACGATCATCGCCCCGAGCGGGATCTCGGCGCCGGTCAGCCCGTCCGGGTAGCCGCTGCCGTCGAAGCGCTCGTGCGCCGCGCGGACCAGCGGCGCGACCGGGGCAAGAAAGGGAATCCGCTCCAGCATGCGGGCGCCGATCGCGGTGTGCTCGTTCATCCGCTCGCGCTCCTCCGCGGTCAACGGCCCGGGCTTGCGCAGCAGCTCCCCGGGAATGCCGATCTTGCCGACGTCGTGGAGCAGGGCGCCGTAGCGCAGCCGTTCCAGCTCGTCGCCGCGCATCCCCATCCGCTTGCCGACCCGCACCGCCAGCTCGGCTACCTCGTTCGAATGCTCGCCGGTGTAGTCGTCCTGCAGCTCGACCGCGTCGGCCAGGACGCCGATCGTCGAGAGGAAGGCGCCCTCCAGTTCGCCGACCAGGTGGCAGCGGTAGATCGCCGAGCCGACCTGCGAGGCGACGATGTGGGCGAGCAGCAGGTCCTCCTCGGTGAAGGCACCCCGCCCCCGCTGCTCCAGGTTCATCACCCCCCAGGTGCTGCCGGCGACCGGGATCGGCAGCGAGAGCTCGGAGCCGGGGTCGGTCTGCGGGTTGCGGGAGAGGTAGTCGGAGTCGAGACGGGTGTCGTTGACCATCGCCGCGCGGCCGGAGCGGGCGACGCGCCCGTTGACGCCGATCTCGACCGGCTGCTCGCGGGCCAGGAAGTCGGCCGTTTCGGCCAGCGGTCCGGCGGCGGTGACGACGCGCAGGTTGCCGTCGGGGTCGAGCCGCTGGACCACCGCCAGGTAGTAGTCGAAGTGCTCGTGCAGCTGGCGTACCGCCTCCGCCGCGACCTCCTCCGGCTGATGGGCCGAGGCGAGGCTGCTGGCGAGCCGGCTGGCGACGAGCAGCCGCTCGCTCTGCGGGGAGCCGTCCTCCAGTGACCGAGCGATCGGCAGCTGACTGGTTTTGGGCTCCATGGACAATCGTTATCGGCAACCCATCTGAAGCCTTTATCCGTCCGCTTCGCCCGAGCCGGGCGGCGACTATCCTCAGGCCAACCATGCCTGGGGACCAATCCGACATCGTCGTGATGAAGTTCGGCGGCACCTCGGTCGCCGGCGCCGAGCAGATCAAGCGCGCCGCGGCGCGGGTCGTCGCCGCGCGCGAGGCGGGCAACCGCGTCGTCGCCGTCCTCTCCGCCCGCGGCAAGACCACCGACGAACTGGTCGAGCAGGCGCACGAGATCTCCGAGCGCCCGGTGGCGCGGGAGATGGACATGTTGCTCTCGACCGGGGAGCGGATCTCCTGCGCGCTCTGCGCGATGGCGATCCACGACATGGGCCACGAGGCGATCTCGCTGACCGGCTCGCAGGCGGGGATCGTCACCGACTCCTCCCACACCAAGGCGCGGATCATCGACGTCCGCGCCGACCGCATCTCAGACGCGCTGCAACAGGACCGGATCGTCCTCGTCGCCGGCTTCCAAGGGGTCTCGACCGACAGCCGCGACGTCACCACCCTGGGGCGCGGCGGCTCCGACACCACCGCCGTCGCCCTCGCCGCCGCCCTGCGGGCCAGCGTCTGCGAGATCTACACCGACGTCTCCGGCGTCTACAGCGCCGACCCGCGGATCGTCGCCGACGCCCACAAGCTCGACCGCGTCTCCTTCGAGGAGATGCTGGAGATGTCGGCCTCCGGCGCCGGCGTGCTGCAGCTGCGCTCGGTCGAGTACGCGCGCAACCACGGCGTCCGCATCCACTGCCGCAGCAGCTTCGAGGACGGTCCCGGTACCCTCGTCGTCTCAGAGGAAGAGACCATGGAGAACCCCTTCGTAACCGCAGTCACCCACTCCGACTCGGAGGCCCGCGTCACCCTCAACGGCCTCCGGGACGAGCCCGGCGTGGCCGGCCGCGTCTTCGGCGCGCTGGCCGAGGCCAACGTCAACGTCGACGTGATCATCCAGAACGAGCCGGTGGGCGACGACCAGCTCGCCGACCTCTCCTTCACCGTCGACCGCTCCGACCTGCCGACCGCGCGCGACACGATCGCCGCGCTCGGCGACGTCTCGACCAAGGTGCTGGCCGACGAGCGGATCGGCAAGGTCTCGATCGTCGGTGCCGGCATGCGCTCCCACCCGGGAGTCGCCGCCAAGGTCTTCAAGGTCCTCGGCGAGGAAGGGATCAACATCGAGATGATCTCCACCTCGCCGATCAAGATCTCCTGCGTCATCCCCGCCGACCGCGTCGCCGACGCTGTCAACGCCCTGCACAAGGCGTTCGATCTCGGCGAGGACGCGATCCAGCCCGAGGACCCCACCGGCCCGGATCACCGGCCGACGGTCGCCGGCTGAGCACGGTCATACTCGATCGAGATGGCCGCTGACGGATACAGAGTCGGGGTGCTGGGCGCGACGGGCCTCGTCGGCTCGGCGATCCTGGAGCTGCTGGCGCGGCGCGACTTCCCGGTCGCCGAGCTGCGACTGCTGGCCTCCGAGCGCTCGGCCGGCAAGACGATCGAGTTCGGGAGCAAGGTGCTGACCGTCCAGGCGGCGAGCGACGATTCGATCCAGGGTCTTGATCTCGTGCTCTCCTCGGCCGGCGGCTCGGTCAGCGCCGAGTGGACCCCGAAGCTGGTCGCCGCCGGGGCGACGGTGGTCGACAACACCAGCTACTGGCGGATGAAAGACGACGTGCCGCTGGTCGTCTCCGAGGTCAACCCCGAGGCCCTCGAGGGCCACAAGGGCATCATCGCCAACCCCAACTGCTCGACGATGCAGATGGTCGTCGCCCTAAAACCGCTCTACGACGCGGCCGGGATCGAGCGGCTGGTGATCTCCACCTACCAGGCGGTCTCCGGCACCGGCAAGGGGGCGATCGACGAGCTGCGCGCCCAGGCCCGCGCCGTGGTCGGCGGCTACGACGTGCCGCCCGCGCAGATCTACCCGCACCAGATCGCCTTCAACGCCCTCGCCCAGGCCGGCAGCTTCGCCGACGGGGACGACCACACCGACGAGGAGCGCAAGCTGATCAACGAGACCCGCAAGATCCTCGGCGACCCGGAGATCCGGGTCAGCGCCACCTGCGTGCGGGTCCCGGTCGAGACCGGCCACTCCGAGGCGGTCAACGTCGAGACCCGCGAGCCGCTCGACCCCGAGCGGGCGCGCGAGCTGCTCGCCGCCGCCCCGGGGGTCACCGTCGTCGACGACCCCGCCGCCGGGCGCTACCCGATGGCGATCGACGCCGCCGGCAAGGACGACGTCTTCGTCGGCCGCATCCGCCGCGATCCGGGCAACGAGCGCGCCCTCGACATCTGGGTCGTCTCCGACAACCTGCGCAAGGGCGCCGCGACGAACACCGTGCAGCTGGGCGAGGCCCTCATAGAGCGCGGGCTTTTGCGTCGCGGCTGAGCCGCCGCAGGCCAAACGGCGCGGCGAGCGTCGTCAATACCGCCATCCCGACGACGACCGCGAACAGCTCGGCGTCGACCACCCCCTCGGCGGCGCCGATCGAGGCGATGACTATCCCCACCTCGCCACGGGGGACCATGCCGACGCCGACGATCGCGGCCTGGGTGCGGCCCAGCGGCCGCGCCGCCAGGTAGGCAGGCACGAGCTTGGTCGCCGCGGCGATGATGGTGATCGCCGCTAATAGCCAGAGCGCGTGGCCGTTCAGCAGCGAGCCGAGGTCGAGCTCGATGCCGATGAAGGCGAAGAAGAACGGCGGGAAGAAGGCGTAGAGCGGCCGCACTTCTTCCTCGATCGAGGTGTGATCCTTGGTCTCGGCGACGATCATTCCGGCGAGGAAGGCGCCGATCAGCGCCGCCAGGCCGATGTTGGCGGCGAAGGCGGCGAGCCCGAGGCAGAGGAGGACCGCGGGCAGCAGCGGCGATTCGGCGAAGCGCGGCGCCTCCAGCAGCCGCGGCCGGCTGCTCAGCAAGCGCGCGCCGCCGAGCGCGACGAAGGCGACGAAGGCGATCGCGATGCCGAGGGCGAGCAGGATCTTGCCGGCGTCGACGCCCCCCTCGGCTGCCATCCCGACCGCGACCGAGAGCAGGATCAGCGCCAGGACGTCGTCGACGACCGCGGCGCCGAGGACGGTGCGGGCCGCCCTGGTGCGGCCGATGCCGAGGTCGAGGAAGGTCGCCGAGGTGATCCCAGCGCTGGTTGCCGCCAGGGCCGCGCCGAGGAAGACGCTGGTGTCGGTGTCTTCGCCCAAGGCCAGCCCGAAACCGGTCCCGGCGAGGAAGGGGACGACGACGCCGGCAGAGCCGACCGCGACCGCGACCTTGCCAACGGCCCGCATCTCCGATAGACGCGTCTCCAGCCCGACCCAGAAGAGCAGGAAGACGACCCCCAGCTCGGAGAAGACCCGCAGCACCTCGCCGACCTCGACCAGCCCCAGCACCGACGGTCCGACCAGCACCCCGCCGAGGATCTCGCCGACGATCGCCGGCTGCCCGATCCGCTTGAAGACCTCGTCCCCGAGCTTCGCCGCCAGCAAGACGAGGAAGAGGTCGGTCAGTACCGAGGCGGTGTCGCCGGCGGCAAGGGGGAGGGATGAGGCGAAGTCCAAGAGATTTCAGGGTCGGTTAGTTCAGTGCCGACCAGTCTTCCCGGCTCACCTGACGCCAGGGTATCAATTGAATAAATCTAATGACACATTTTGTCTGCTAGACATTCAGTATGAGCGCAGAGGCCGAACGGGCCATCATCTTGCTACTGAATCTGACGATCTGGGCGATCGTGCTCGTTGATATTGCGTTGAAGAGCTAAGCCGCGGCGCCTGCGGTCAAGCGCTCCTCGACCCAGCCGGTCGAGGCGATGTGCTTGCTCATCCCCAGCTCCTTCGGCTCGGCGCCGAGGGCGAGGCCGACGAGCTGCGGCAGGTGGAGGACGGCGAGGCCGAGATCGCGGTTGACGACCTTGGCCGCCTCCGGCTGCTGCATGTCGAGGTTGAGGTGGCAGAGCGGGCAGGGGGTGACGAGGCAGTCGGCGCCGGCGTCGATCGCGTCGCCGACGTGGGTGCCCGCCTGGCGCAGCGAGGTCTCGCGATTCATCGTGATCACCGGGAAGCCGCAGCACTTGCGAGCGCCGTCGTACTCGACGACCTGGCCGCCGAGCGCCTCGATCACCTTCTCCAGGTAGACGTCGCGGTCGGGGAACTCGCCGTAGCCGAGCCGTTCCTTGGGCCGCACGATGTAGCAGCCGTAGAAGGGACCGACGCGGAGGCCGCTGAGCGGCCGCGTGACCTGCTCCTTGAGGCGGTCGAGGCCGTAGTCCTCGACCAGCAGCCAGAGGAAGTTCTTGTTGGTGAACCCGTTCTGGTCCTTCTCGTAGGAGAGGCCCTGGCCGGAGAGGGTCTCGTTGATGTGGGCACGGTAGGCCGAGTCGGCGTCCAGCCGCTGCTGGCACTCCGACTGAGCGCCCTGGCAGGTCGAGCAGATGTTCATCATCGAGAGTCCGGTCTGCTGGGCCAGCGCGAAGGTGCGGGCGTTGAGCGTGTCGGCCAGCTCCTGGTTGTGCTCGGCGATCACGCCGGCGCCGCAGCAGTTGGCGCGGTCGAGTTCGACCAGCTCGATGCCGAGCTTCTGGGCGACCAGCGCCATCGAGCCGTGCAGCTCGGGCGTGAAGCCGCGCGAGACGCAGCCGGGCCAGTAGGCGACCTTGATGTTCTCAGCCATTTTTGACCTCCTGGGCAGTGTCCGGATCGGTGGAGCGCTCGATGCCCTTCTCGACGTTCTCCTCCGCGAGCTCGCCCTCCTCGCCACGGATGTACAGGTTCAGTTCCTCGCTGTGCTCCTCGGCGTGGGCGTAGATCGCCTTCACGTCGTCCTGGTCGGGGAGCTTGTGGTGGACGCCGGGGATGAGCTTCGAGAGCGAGCGCATCTTGCCGGTTTTGATCCCCCGGATCGCCGTCGGCAGCGAACCCAGCATTTCCCGGATCGCCCGTTTGCTCGGTTTCAGCTTGCCTTTGACCCCGGGCGCGAAGGACTCCTGCAGCAGCAGCGACTCGTCCAGGGTGCCCTTCTTCTCGATGATCTTGACGAAGGCCATCTCGTGGTCGTGGCCGCTGTTGGGGTCTTCGATCCCCTCCTCGCCGGCCTTGCGGCGCAGGCGCATGATCTGGTCCATCGGCGCCACGCCCTTCGGGCAGGCGTCGATGCAGCTGAAGCAGTGGGTGCAGTCGTAGATCCCGTGCGGGTCGTCGGCCAGGTCGTGCAGGCGCTCGTGGGTCTCGGCGTCGCGCGGGTCGCCGACGAAGCGGTAGGCCTTGGCCAGCGCTGCCGGGCCGATGAAGTCGGGGTCGGCTTCCATCGAGAGGCAGCTGGAGACGCAGGCGCCGCACTGGATGCAGGCCATCGACTGGGTGATGTCGATCATCGACTCCGGCTCGACCACGTACTCGCGCTCGGGCGGCTCGCCGTGCGGCAACAGCCACGGGGTGACGCGGCGGATCTTGGTCCAGTGGGTCGACTCCATGTCGGTGACCAGGTCCTTGACGACCGGCATGTTCCCCATCGGCTCGATCACGATCGCGTTGCCGGCGGAGCTGCCGCCGACGGCGTCGGCTTTCTTGTCGGCCAGCTCCTGCGCCTCGCCGATCTGGGTCTTGCAGCCGAGCCCGGACTGGCCGTTGATCTTCATCCCGCAGGAGCCGCAGATCGCGGCGCGGCAGGAGCAGCGCACGGCCAGCGAGCCGTCCTCGCGGTCCTTGGCCTGCAGCAGGCCGTCGAGGACCGAGAGCGAGGGCTCGAGGTCGACGTTGAACTCCTCCCAGTAGGGCCCCTCGCCACTCTCGGGCTGGAACCGCCGGACTTTGATCGTGTACTCGGCCATTAGTAGGTCCTCTCTTGCGGTTCCCACTGGGTGATCGTGACCTCGGAGTAGGAGATCTCCGGGCCGTCGTCGGTCATCTCAAGGTCGATGTGTTTGAGCCACTCCTCGTCGTTTCGCTCCGGGAAGTCGGTGCGGTACTGGGCGCCGCGGCTCTCCTTGCGCTCCAGCGCGGCGACGCAGGTGCACTCGGCGTTGTCGAGCATGTACCC
>JBIOTO010000174.1:0-26533 GCA_044865945.1 Solirubrobacterales bacterium | reverse complement strand
TATGTCGGGGAAGGACGAACGCCGCCGGGGGCGTAGATAGCCTGCACGGCGTGAAGCGAGCTGTCGTACTTGCCGGAGGCCTGGGGATGCGCCTGCGCCCCTATACGACCGTGTTGCCGAAGCCACTGATGCCGGTCGGCGACCGGCCGATCCTCGATGTGATCGTGCGCCAGTTGCGCTACCACGGGTTCGAGCGGCTGACGATCGTCACCGGCCACCTGGCGGAGCTGATCGAGGCCTTCTTCGGCGACGGCGAGAAGTACGGGATCGCGATCGACTACTTCCGCGAGGACGAGCCGCTGGGGACGGTCGGCGCGCTGGCCCTGCTCGACGACCTCGACAACGACTTCCTGGTGATGAACGGCGACGTCCTCACCGATCTGCCCTACGGCGACTTCCTCGGCGAACACGCCGCCTCCGGCGCCGCCGCCAGCGTCGCCGCCCACCAGCGCGAGGTCCAGGTCAGTCTCGGCGTACTCAAGTTCGACGACGGCGACGACCCGGACCGCCTCACCGGCTACATCGAGAAGCCGACCTACCACTACGAGGTCAGCATGGGCGTCTACGCCTTCTCGCCGCGGGCGCTGGCGCAGATCGAGCCCAACCAGCGGCTCGACTTCCCCGACCTGGTGCTGAAGCTGCTCGACGCCGGCGAGACGGTGCGGGCGCGGCGGGCCGAGGGCAACTACTGGCTGGACATCGGGCGCCATGACGACTACGAGACGGCGATGGAGGAGTTCGACCGCCTGCGGGAGCGGCTCTTGCCCGAGTCCCCCGCGGGATGAGGCTGTCCGGCCGCGACATCGTCTGCATCGGCTCGGCCGACTGGGCGACCGAACTGCCGATCAACCAGCACCAGCTGATGGGCCGCCTCGCGGCTCAGAACAACGTCCTCTTCGTCGAGTCCCTGGGCCTGCGCAAACCGCAGCTGGCGGGGCGCGACCTGAGCCGGCTCTGGCGGCGGCTGAAGCGGGGCCTGCGTGGGGCGCGCCCGGCCCCGGAGGGCCTCCACGTGCTCTCGCCACTGGTCCTGCCCCTGCACGGCAAGGCCTCGGTGCGGAAGCTGAACCGCTGGCTGCTGCGCCGCCAAGTGAAGCGGGCCGCGCGCAAGCTGGGGATGGGCGAGCCGATCCTCTGGGCCTACGTGCCCCAGGCCGAGGACGTGATCGACGTGCTCAAACCCTCGCTGGTGGTCTACCACTGTGTCGACGACGTGGCGGCGCAGAAAGGCGTCGACGCGGAGAGCTTTCGCGAGGCCGAGGAACGGTTCGCGCGGCGGGCCGACCTGGTACTGGCCTCGGCCCCGGCGCTGGCCGAGCGGATGCGAACCCTGTCAGACCACGTCCTCTACGCGCCCAACGTCGCCGACACCGGGACCTTCGCCACCGCGCTGGAGCCGGGCCTGGTGGACCCCGACCTCGACGCGCTCCCGCATCCCCGCCTCGTTTTCCAGGGCGCGATCGTCGCCACCAAGCTCGACGTCCAGCTCCTGGCCGACGTAGCCAAGCTGCGCCCCGACTGGAGCATCGTCCTCGTCGGCCCCCGAGGGGCGGGCGACCCCACCGGCGACCTCTCGCCCCTGGATAACGCCCCGAACATCCACATGATCGGCGCCCGCCCCGCCAACGACCTCCCCCAAGTCCTCCGCGGCGCCGACATCGGCCTCATCCCCTACGCGATCAACGACCTAACCCGCTCGGTCTTCCCGATGAAGGTCTACGAGTACCTTGCGGCGGGCCTCCCGGTCCTGGCGACCCCGCTCCCGGCGCTGGACGGGGTGGAGGCGATCGAGACGGTCGGCTCGGCTGAGGAGCTGCTTGCCGCCGCCGAGCGCGAACTGAATGCGGACTCCCCAGGGGTGCGCCAAGCCCGGTCCCAGGCCGCTTCCTCGCATTCTTGGGAGGCGCGCCTCGCGGAAATAAAGCAGGCGCTCGGCTAAGGGTTCGCTACCGAATTAGCTTCACGGGGGCGCTGAGGTCGCCAAGGTCAGTCCATTCACGATCTGCGGTTAGGACGGCCGCTGATAGGCGTCTCCCGAGAGCTAGGCAGGCCCGGTCAGCCAATGACAGACCTTGGTCTTTGGTGAGGGGACGCAGGCGAGCGGCTTCGATTGCGTCTTCTGCTGTGACCGGCTCGATCTTGATCGCGGCTTCACCGGGATTGGCTGCCGAAATCCTTGCGCTCGCAAGTTCGGGATTCTCGCCTTCCTCGGCTAGCTTCGAGAGAACCTCGATCCAGTTGACAACGCTAATCGCAGCTCCGCTGGCAATGGCTTGTTTGACGACGTAGGCGCCGCGCTCTTCGTTGATCAGCGCGAGGAGCGCCGAAGCATCGAGGACTGCTTCTGGTGTTTTGAAGTCAGTTTTTCCCACGGCGCCGCCGCTCCGCCTCTTCCAGGTCTTCTGCCCGTGCTTCTGCGCGTCGGTCGGCGATCAGCTCATCAACCAGGCTCCGACCCTGTGCGAGATGGGCATACATCCCCTGAAGCCGCTCCGCTGCCGCTCTGCGGGCAGCGGCCTTCTCGGCCTCAACGGCCATTGGGCGAGGAAGCCGCTCACTTTCGCCCGCGTTTGAGTCTCTTCGGTTCACCAACATCAGTAAACCGAATGATACTGGTTGTCTGCGTCGGAAAGACTACCCTTCATGACCAGCGAACACCGACGCTCTCCGGCCGCGAAGGTCATGGATGAAGCGATCGACCTCGTAATCGAAGGTCGCTCCCCTTATCCCGATCGGGCTGCCTTTATCGACGCAGACACGGCGTCGGCAGACCAGGAAATCAAGCGGGCAGTCGATGAAGGGATGTCTGCGATCCTGGTGGCTAGAGACGGCAGCATTCGTGTCCTGTAGCCGGCCGTAGCGCTAGTTCCTAAGCAGCCAAACAGGTGCGACTGGACGCATGCGCCCCAGCACCTCAATTAGGCCATCTGCAAACTTCCTCAAATCTCCGTCGAGTTCGTTAGTAGCGGCTATTGCCCGAGCATCTCCGGCCGCTGCCCAACCGCAAAGTTTTCCGAGCGAGATGGGATCGCTCTCAGTGGGAATCGCTAGTAGCTCTGCCTCGTACTCGCCGTAGACGACTAAGCGGGTGTATTGGAACCAGGCACCAAGACCTTGGACAAGAGCGATGCCATCCCCCTTGCTTTCGGCTCCGTGGGCTTGGGCGGAGGCGCAACCGACAAGCGAAACTAAATCCCAGAAGAAGTTGACAAAAGCCTTCGTGTCCTGTCCGTCCCCCAAACGTTCGGGCAGGATCCATATTTCCGTTGCGTTCGCACCTAGTTGGGAGTCTTGTGAAATGTGGCTTGGTGGACTGGCCCGGACCTTCAGATGGAGACCCGGATCGAACCATTCGAGGGCGTCGAGGACAAAATTGGCTATCGCTGGTCCCGCTTGCCCAAAGGCAGGATCGAGATCTAACCGTGGATCATCTTGGGGCCGGGTCGTTCGACGAGGAATCCGCAGGGAACGTGGGGCGCTAGCTGGCGGTAGGACACCCGAGTGCCACTCGCTTGCCCTGTCTCGCTGCTCCTCCGCCACCATGGCATCAAATGGATCTGCGAAGCCCGCCGGGTTATCTGAGGCCGGGAACCAGCCGCCAGTGATTCCTGCGGATTGCCGAATGAGCGTTCGAACGACCGCCTCCATCTCATAGAAAGCGATCCCGAGACGGTCATCGGACTCCACGCCGTGATGCTGGATCTTTCCTCGCAGGTCGATGAGATGGCCGACGCTGATTGGAAAGGCCGAAGGATCGATCCCAGCCTCTTCAAGAGCTTGCTCAATGTCCTTCTTGGAGGGACTTCGATGCTCGCTAAAGCACTCCGCAGCCACCCAAAGCATCGCGTAAGCATCTGCCGTGGGTCCCTCTAGGGCCGCCCTTCGATAGAGACGAGCGGCGCGTGCTACGGGAGAGGACTCCGATGCACTCAGGTTGGCGAGTAGGTCAAGCGCGTGCTGGTCTGACGCGCTGACCTCATACGGTAGATAGGTCCTGAGCTTCCCGCGCATATCTGCTGCGCCGACGAACGAACCTTTTCGGTACAGAAGCGCATCCTCGAAGAGCTCCCGTCCTGCAACCCGCTCATCGAGAACGGCCGCCAGCATTCCAGCGGCAGCAAGTGCTTGAGCCCGCCATTCCGCGAATCCAGGCTCAAGATCCTCGGGAGGATCAGTTGAAATCGTCACCAAAGTGATGACCTCTCCGTCGCCAATAGGAACTCTCCGCATGACCTTGTCGAAGATCACCGGTAAGCCGAATCGCTGACGGATCTGAGTTTCCTGTGCCCGTACGGGCCCGCGAATAAAGCTGATCCTCGTATCCCCAACTGACACATCCTCTGGGAGCCCCGGCACGGGTTCACAGGCGAGGCCGAGCCTGTACACCAGAGCGTCGGCATTGGGCGCCCCCCAATCGCCTCGGGCGTCAGCCGGCTCCTCGGATAGTTCCGGCAGCTCGTTCAGCGGACCAGTAGCGCTCACTGCTTTAGTCGATCGAGATGCCTACGGAACGACCGCGACGCCCATGTCCGCTTTTAGTTCCGTTTCGCTGAGGGCGCGGTTGTAGATGCGGACCTCGTCGATTAGGCCGGCGAAGTACTCGCCCCAGACGGCGTTGCCGCCGATGCGGAGGGGGTTGGCGGTGTTGGGCATGGCGCCGGTGGTGGCTTTGGTCGCTGCCAGGGTGCCGTTGAGGTAGAAGCGGAGGTTGGTGCCGTCGTAGGTCGAGGCGATGTGGCTCCAGGCATTGAGGGGGAGGGCGGTGGTCCCGGCGGCGGTGTTCTCGGTGCCGGTGAAGTTCTCGGTCCTCGGTTTCGAGCCGTTGGAGGTGTAGAGGGCGTAGAGCAGGTCGCTGCCGCGCTCCTTGAGGATCGCCGTGCGCCAGCCGACGTTGGTCGTCGGTTTGACCCAGGCCTCAAGGGTCATCCCGGTGGTCAGGTCGAGGGTGTTCGCGTCCGGGACGTCGACCCGGTCGTTGGTCCCGTCGAAGCTCAGGGCGCGGCCGAATTTGCCGCTCGCGGTGCCGGTCGGGCCGTTGATCGTGCCGTTGTTTTTCGCCGTCGAGGAGTCGTTGGCCGTCGTCCCCGCCGTCTCCTCGAACCCGAAGGCGAGGACCAGGCCGGTGACCGGCGGGGTCGAGTTGCTGACCGTCACGCTGACTTCGGTCGAGGTCGTCGTCTGGTTGGCGGTGTCGCGCGCCCGGGCGGCGATTTTGTGGGTGCCGTTGGCGACGCCGGTGCTGGCCCAGCTGAATTCGTAGGGCGAGCTGGTGTCCTCGCTGCCGACCGGCGATCCGTCGACCAGGAACTGGACCCCGGCGACGCCGACGTCGTCAGTCGCGGTCGCTTTCAGCGCCACCGTGCCGGAGACCGTGCCCGCGCTCGGCGCGGTGAGCGTCGCCGACGGCGGCGCGTCGGCCAGCGAGGCGCCGACCGCCTCGTTCGAGGCGTTGCTGAGGTTGGGAGCGGCGTCGGTGGCCTTCACCCGGTAGTAGTAGGTGCCGGCGGCGACGTTGTCGGTGTAGCTGGTCCCGCCGGGGGTGGCGATCCGGTTCGCGGCGCTGGGCGTGAAGCCCGCGGTGGTCGAGCGGTAGACCTCGTAGCCGGTCACCCCGACGTTGTCTTTCGAGGCTTCCCAGCTGAGGCTGACTTTGCCGATCGAGCCGACAGCTTTGAGGTTTCCTGGCGCGCTCGGCGGTTCGGTGTCGACCGGCGGCGGGTTGGAGCCCACGACCGCCGTTTTCATGTCGAGGCCGATTTCGCTCGCGCTCAGCGCCCGGTTGTAGACGCGGACCTCGTCGATCAAGCCGCTGAAGTACTCGCCCCAGATCGCGTTGCCGCCGATCCGCAGGGGGCTGGAGGTGTTTGGCATCGCGCCGCTGGTGGTTTTGGTCGTGACCAGCGTGCCGTTGAGGTAGAGGCGGAGGTTGGTGCCGTCGTAGGTCGCCGCCAGGTGGCTCCAGGTGCCCAGCGGCAGGGCCGAGGTGCCGCCGGCCGAGTTCTCGGTCCCGGTGTAGGCCTCGGTCTGGGGTTTCGCCCCGTTCGACCCGTAGAGCGCGTAGAGCAGGTCGTTGCCGCGCTCCTTGAGGAGCACCGTCCGCCAGCCGGAGTTGGTCGTCGGGTTGACCCAGGCCTCGAGCGTCATCCCGTTGGTCAGGTCGAGCGAGGCCGCGTCGGGGACGTCGACCCGGTCGTTGCTCCCGTCGAAGCTCAGGGCGCGGCCGAATTTGCCGCTCGCGCTGCCGGTCGGACCGTTGATCGTGCCGTTGTTTTTGAACGGCGAGACGTCGTTGGCGGTCGCCCCGGAGGTCTCCTCGAAGCCGTAGCCGAGGACCAGGCCGGCCGGGGTGGGTTCGGGTTTGAAGGTCGCGGTGTAGGTGGCGGGGCTGGCGGGGGCGACGATGTTGTGCGTCTGGGTGCCGCCGTCGGACCAGGAGGAGAACCCGTACCAGGTGTTGCCCACCGGCTGGGGCGCGGCCGCTGAGAGCGAGACTTTGGAGCCGACGATCACGGTCTTGGTGAACGGCGCCGCGGCCGTTTTGTCGCCCGCGCTCAGTTCCAGGCCCGCCGGTTCGGTTTTGAAGCTGAGGTCGACGGTGCGCGGGTCGAGCCGCAGCGTTTCGGTGTCGCTGAGGCCGCTGTTGTCGGTCGCGGTGAGGCGCAGTTCGAGGTAGGAGGGGTACTCGTGGTCGGGGGCCGTGAATTCACCTTTGGCGACACCCGGGTAGGACTGGATCGAGTGCGAGTGGCAGTCGTTTTCGGTTTCGCAGTGGCGCATCACCAGGTTCCAGGTCAGTTTCGCCGCGGGGAGCGTCCCGTCCTGGGGGTCGGTCGCTTTGCCGGTGAAGGAGATCAGGTCGCCGACCGCCCATTTCAGCGCCGTGGTCGGGGTTTCGATCTGCGCGTTCGGCGGTTCGTTGCCGGCGCCGATCAGGATCGAGCTGGTCGAGGAGAGGCCGCCTTTGTCGGTCACCCGCAGCGCCGCGGTCACGTTGGCCGTCTGGGTGTAGGTCCAGCTCGGTTTGACCGCGGTCGAGTCGTCGAACTGACCGTCGCCGTCGAGGTCCCAGGCGTAGGTGAGGGCGTCGCCCGCGTCGGGATCGGTCGAGGCGCTGCCATCGAAGTTGACTTTCAGCGGCAGCGGGCCGGCCTGCGGTTCGGCTTTGATGACCGCGGTCGGCGCCCGGTTGCCGCCCGGGTAGCTGATCCGCCGCAGCTGGCCCTCGAAGTCGACCACGAAGAGGTCGCCGCCGGGGCCGATCTTGAGGTTCACCGGGTCGTTCTCGTTGAGGAAGACGGCCCGCGTCGAGGGGTCGGGGACGCCGTTTTTCGGGAACATCACCCAGGTGCAGCGCCGCGAGTAGTCAGCGAAGAAGAGCGCCCCGGAGTAGCTGGCGGGGTAGTTGCCGCCGTTGTAGAAGGCGAGGCCGGAGATCGAGGAGCCGGCCTGGGTGCAGTCCTCGCCGTTGACCACGTCGGCGCCGTGGTTCCAGGTGTAGAGGGGGGAGACCGCGGCCCCAGAGCCGGACGTCGCGTAAAGCTGTTTGCAGAGGTTGAGCCCGGCGCCCGCGTAGGCCGGCGATTTTTCCGCCCCCTCGTAACAGGGCCAGCCGAAGTTGTCGACGGTCGCGTCGGTCGGTGCCGGCAGGCGGTCGATCTCCTCCCAGGTGCCCCAGCCGACGTCGCCGACGTAGATTTCCGAGGTCCCGGGCCGGAAGGTGAAGCGGAACGGGTTGCGCAGCCCCGAGGCGATCAGTTTGCGGGTGTTGGCATCCGGGCTGGCGCTGAGCGGGTTGCCGGTGCCGGCAGCGCCGGTGTCGGGATCGACCCGCAGGACGCTGCCGTTGAGCCCCTGGGGGTCGGCCGGGGTGAGGAAGTCCTGCGACCGCAGGGCGCCGCCTTCGCCGGTCGGCGCGCTCAGGTTGGTGCCGGCCGCCCCGGGCGGGTCGCCGCAGACGTTCTTTTCCTGGCCGTAGTCGGTGAAGTTGAAGCTCGCCCCGTCGCCGCCGGAGAGGTAGAGCATGCCGTCGGGGCCGAAGACCAGGCCGCCGGCCGAGTGGCTGGGGAACTGCTGGCACCAGCCGTCGATGAGCGGCTGTTCGGCGCTGACCGCGTTGCCGGTCAGGGTCAGTTTCATCAGCCGGGTGCTGATCACGCAGCCTTCGTCGGTCGGGCCGGGGGGCGTCGGGCAGGGGTCGGATTCGGCTTTCGGCTGGCCCCATTTCGGCGCGGCGCCGCCGATCACGGCGTCGCGCGAGTAGAGCGCGTAGAGGTAGGGCCGGACCGGGAACTGCGGGTCCAGGGCGATGCTGAGCAGGCCGCGATCCCAGAAGTTGTAGACCTCGGTGCGCAGGTCGGCGGCGATCGTCGGCGTCGTCGCGCTGAGGCTGGAGAAGACCTTGATCAGCCCGCTCTTCTCGGAGATGAAGACGCGGCCGTCGGGGGCGAAGGCGACATCGGTCGGCTCGGTCATGCCGCTGAAGACGACCGACTCGGTGAAGCCCGGCTGCAGCGGCTGCGCCTGGGCAGAAGGAGCCCACGCCGCGACTAGCGCAAGGACGAGGGCGGAGGCAAGGGCGACTGGACGGATTGCTGAGCGGGACACGCGCGGCGAATGTTCAGCAGGCACGGGCACGCCTGTCAACCAGAACACCCGTCTAGTTGGCCCGAGTGACCACCTTTTCGGCGAACTCGTCCATCGCTTTTAGGTAGCGGCAGCTTCCGCCAGCACCTCTCGCACCTGGGCGGCGACCGCCGGCCAGCGGAATTGGGTGGCGTGGCGCAGCCCCCGCTCGACCAGATCCGGGGGGCGGGTGAGGGCGGTCTCCAGCGAGTGCCGCCAGGCCGCGGCGGTGCGTTCGGCGACGACGATCGCGGCCGGGCCGCTGATCTCCTCCAGGCCGCCGGAGTCGGCGGCGATCACCGCCGGCGTGCCGCAGGCCATCGCCTCCAGCGGCGCGATCCCGAAGCCCTCGAAGAGGGCCGGCGCGGCGAAGGCGCCCGCGGCCCGCATCAGGTCGAGCAGCTCCTCCTCGCTGACGGGTCCCAGCAGGTGGCAGGCGCCGCTGGCCCGGGCGGCGGCCTCGACCGCCTCGCTGCCGAAGCCCGAGGAGCCGGCGAGGACCAGCTGCCAGCCGCTCCCCTCGCTCGCCGCCAGCGCGGCCGCCTCGACCAGCACCTCGATGCCCTTGCGCGGTTCGGTCGAGCCGACGTGCAGGACGAATGGCTCGCTGACCCCCCAGCGAGCCGCCACCGCGGCCAGCGCCGCCTCGCGGTCGCCGGGCGAGAAGACCTCGTCGACCCCGTTGTGGACGACCCGCACCCGCTCCGGACCGACGCCGTAGAAGCGCTCGACGTCGGCGGCGGTCGTCCCCGAGACGGCGATCGTCCGGGTCGCGCGGCGGACCGAGCGGGCCACCTCGGTTTCGAAGCTGCGCACGTGGGCCGGCGGCTTGATCCCGGGGAAGCGCAGGGCGGCGAGGTCGTGGATCGTGACCACCGTCGGGCAGGGGCTGAAGCGGGGCAGCACGCTCTCCGGCGCCCAGAGCACGTCGGCCCGGGCGCGGGCGAGCCAGAGCGGCACGAAGGCCTGGCGCCAGATCGGCCGCCCCTTGACCCGCACGCCGACCTCGTGGGCGCCGGGCGGGACCCGGTCCAGGTGGCGGGTGTTGGCCAGAAGGTGGATCTCGTCGCCCCCGGCGATCAGCTCGTCGGCGATCCGGCTCAGGTACTTGGGGATGCCGCCCCAGGCGCCGTCGAGCACGTTGGCGTCGACCGCGATCTTCATCGGCCGTAAGTCGCTCACGCCTCCCCCTCGGCTGAGCCCCGGCTGCGCAGCAGCCGCCGCAGCTGATCGAGGTCAAGCGCCCGCAGCGCCAGCAGCAACACCGGATAGAGCGCGGTCATGGTCAGGATCAGGAGGATCGCGCCGACGCCGGCCTGGCGCAGGCCGTAGACCGCCAACGCCGCCACGGTCGCCGCCACCAGCGCCCGGGTCAGGCGGCCCAGCGAAAGCCGCATCTCGATCCGGCGCAGGACCATCGCCGTGCTCAGCGAGACGACGATCACCTCGGTCCCCAGCGTCACCCAGGCCGCCGCCTCGATCCCGTAGCTGGGGATCAGCGCCACGTTCAGCGCCACGTTGACCACCAGTCCCAGCGCCGCCAGCCAGATGTAGCGGCGCTGCAGGTCCATCGCCACCACCATGTTGCCGGCGACGTTGCCGATGCAGATCGGGAAGAAGGCGGCGATCAGGATCGTCAGCACGGTCGACCCGGAGGTGAACTCGGAGCCGTAGAGCAGCGCGACGATCGGCTCGGCGGCGGCGATCGTCAGCGCCAGGCCGCCGAGGGCGACGAAGCTGAGGTAGTCGATCGCCGTCTGCATCATCCGCCGCAGCCGCGGCGGGTCGGCGGGGTAGAGGCCGGCCATGATCGGGAACAGGGTCACCATCACCGCCATCGGCACGAAGCCGGCGTTGTCGAGGATTTTGTACATCGCCGCGTAGACGCCGACTTCGGCGGAGTCGGGCGAGAGCTCATAGACGAGGATCTGGTCGATGCGGCCGTAGGCGAAGGTCAGGGTGGCGGCGATCCCGACGCTGATCCCGATCCCCAGCAGCCGCGGCCAGAGCTCGCGGGCCCCCTTCCAGCGCACGTGGATCGTCCGCAGCGCCACCACCGCCAGGCCGCCCTGGACGATGAAGGTGACGACGATGAAGGCGACGGCGAAGGCGGTCATGCTGCCGCCGCTGGCGGCGATCGCGACCACCGAACCGGCCCAGAGGACGCTGTTGAGGGTGGTGAAGAAGACGGTGATGTGGTTGCGGACGTGGAGGCGGAAGACGATCCGCAGGGTCGAGAGCGCCGAGGCGATGAAGCCGAGCGAGAGGACGAGGCCGGCGACCAGCATCTGCGTGTCGGAGGCGACCAGCGCCAGAACTCCCACGAAGACCGCCAGCATCGGCAGCGCGATCGCCATCCGCAGGCTCGCGGCGGCGCCGACCCAGGCGCCCTCGCGCTCGGGTTCCTGCGTCGCCAGCCGGATCGCGACCGTTTCCAGGCCGAGGTTGCCGACCATCGCGACCAGGTCGATGACCGCCAGGATCGTCGCCCACTCGCCGTAGCGGGTCGCCTCCAGGGCGCGGACGAGGACGACCGTGGTGACGATCCCGAGGGCGACGTTGACCACCTGGCCGCCGAGCTGGATGCCGACGTCGCCGAGGACGCGGCGCGAGCCGACGCGGGTCGCGCGGTGGGTGGTCTCGCCGTTCATCGTCTCAGTGGGGCGCCGCTGCGCGGCGAGCCGGCAGGTCCTGCCAGGCGGCGGCGAGCCAGCCCAGCAGCGCTCCCAGGAGGATCGTCAGGCGGGGCTCGACGCCGGTGAAGGTGGCGGTCAGCTCGACCACGCCGATCGCGACGAAGGCACCGAAGACCGCGATCGCGCAGACCTGGATCACCGGGTCGATGTGACGGCGCCAGACCTGCACGCTGGTCCACAGCGCGCTGCCGAGCAGGAACAGGTAGGCGATCGCGCCGAGGATCCCCAGTGCCAGCCAGTACCAGAGGAAGGCGAAGTGGACGTAGCGGCGGTCGTGCGCCTCGGCCAGCGGCCGGTGCACCTCCCAGTCGACCCCGAGGCCGATGCCGGTCACCGGGTGCTCCTCGATGTTTTCGATCACGTTGCGGCGCTCGTCCATCCGGTACCGGTCGCCGCGGTTGCTGCCGAGGCCGCTCGGAGTCAGGGTCTGCGCTCGTTCGGCGATCGGGCTCGGCGAGGCGGAGCTGCCCGTCTCCGAGGTCGAGCTGGCGGCGGCCAGCCCGAGGGCGAGGACGACGGCGGCGATCGCGAGGACGGCGCGGCCGCGACGGCGGCTGGCGATGATCACGACCAGGACGATGGTCAGGATCGCGGCGATCCAGAACGAGCGCCGGTAGGAGAGCAGCAGCGCCAGCAGGGCGATCGGCATGCCGGCGTACATCCAGCCCGGGATCTCCACCTTCCGCACCAGCGCCGCGATCACCCCCAGCGCGAAGGTCAGCATCAGCAGGTTGGGGAACGGGTTGAGGAAGCTCGCCACCTCTTCTTCGACGCTGCCGCCGAAGCCGCCGAAGGTGGCGTACAGCCCGGTCAGCCCTTTCAGGCAGGCGAGGGCCGCGAGGAGCGCGGCGAAGATCTTCAGCGCCCGGGTGTCGCGCAGGACGTTGACGGCGAGCAGCGGGATCACGATCAGGTGCCCGATCTCGACCCCGCGGTGGAAAAGGTCGCCGACGCTGACCCCGGCGTTGGAGGTGTAGGCGGTGGCGACGCCCGCCACCGCGGCCAGCCCGAGGACGATCAGCGGCAGGGTCAGCGGATCGGGCAGCCGCGGCCGCAGGTCCTGGGCGACGAAGCGGAGCAGGATCCCGGCGAGGCCGAAGAGGATGAGGATGTCCGGGCCGGTGAGGCTGGCCGCGATCACGTCGTAGAACCTGCCGCCGGCCGGGATCGCGCCGATCGGGTCGGTTTCGGCCACCGCCGTGCCGATCAGCAGGAGCCCGAGGCAGGCCTCGGGGAAGCGGAGCAGGACGACGCAGGCGAGGAGGACGAGCGGCGCCAGCGCGCCCTCGGGGCCGGCTTTCGCGAGCGCCGCCGCCAAGACGATCCCCGCGACGACACCCGCCCCCGCCACCGCCAGCCCGGTGGTGAGGACCGGCGTCGCGAGGGCCCTGCGACTCAGACCCGCGCCCCCTGCGAGGGACGCGACCCCGAGCGGCGCGGGTCGTGCGGCCGGTAGGCCTCGTACGTGTTCGGTTTGGTGCCGGAGCGGTTGAAGGCGAAGCCGAGCAGCGGCGCGCCGGTCGCCCGCAGCGCCTCGATCGCCCGCCGCGCCTCACGGCGGCGGGTGTGGCGCGAGTCGATTACGAAGACAACGCCGTCGGCGTAGCGCGAGAGGACGACCGGGTCGACAACCGCCAGCGCGGGCGGGCTGTCGAAGAGGACCACCTCGTTCTCCTCTTTGAGGCTGTCGACGACTTTCGCCATCCGCCGCGAGGAGAGCGACTCGACCGCTTCTTCGGTGTGCGAGCCGGCGGGCAGCAGCCGCAGGCGGCCGGCGTCGGAGCTGCCGCGCGGGGTGCGGATGTCGCGGGTCACCCGCTCGACGTCGGGGTCCTCGTCG
The DNA here is from genome assembly GCA_044865945.1 of Solirubrobacterales bacterium. Classification (GTDB taxonomy): domain Bacteria; phylum Actinomycetota; class Thermoleophilia; order Solirubrobacterales; family 70-9; genus VAYN01. The sequence goes on along the minus strand of JBIOTO010000174.1, from coordinate 13,375 downwards.
CCGACCAGCAGGTCGCTGAGGCCGGGGGAGAGGTCGGTCTTGTAGATCTCATGCAGGGTGGGGCGGCGCAGGTCGGCGTCGACCGCGGTCACCTGGCGGCCTTCGGTCGCCAGGGTGCGGGCGACGTTGGAGGAGACGAAGCTCTTGCCGCAGCCGGATTCGGGGCCGGTGACGAGAATCGTGCGGCCGCCTTCGGCGTCGAGGTTGATCGCCTGCCGGTCGGCCCGGTCCAGCGCGAAGACGATCGCCGTGCGGAGGCTGCGGAAGGCCTCCAGCGGGGTCTCTTTGCGCGCTCGCGGGATCTCGCCCAGCAGCTGCAGGTCGAGGTCGCGGGCGGCGTCCTGGGCGGAGCCGTAGCGGTCGAAGAAGAGGTCGCGCAGGTAGACGGCGCAGGCGCCGAGCAGGAGGGCGACGATGAAGGCGAGGATCGCGTCGCGTTTGGGCTGCGGCGCCACCGCGTTGGGGTCGGGGGCGGCCTGCTCGACGATCCGCAGGGAGTCCCCGGGGTTGGAGGTCTGCGAGGCGATCTGTTCCTGGAGCGCCCCGAGCTCGACCTCGAGCCCGGCCCGGTCGGGGTCGCCGGCCGGCAGTTCAAGCAGTTCTTCTTCGATCTGGTTGACCCGTTCCTGCAGCGGCCCGAGCGTCTTTTTCAGCTGCTCGACCTGGAGGCCGCCGAGGTAGGAGCCGAAGGCGCGGGCGTAGGCGTTGGCGAATTCGGCCGAGAGCTCGGGGCTGCCGGTCGTCGCCTTGAAGCTGAGGACGCCGATCCGGGATTCGGGGGAGACGTCGACGCTTTCGTCGAATTCGGTCTCCCTGCCTTTGACCGCTTCGTCTTCGTGGGCGATGTCGAGGACGGTGCGGGTCGCCGCCAGCTCGTCGTAGACGTTGGAGAGGCTGAGCAGTTCTTCCTCGCTGAGGACTTCGCCCGACGCCTGGCTGGTGGAGACGATCTGGCCGAGCGCGTTGCTTTCGAATTCGTCGGCTTTCGAGGATGAGATCAGGTAGACGATCACCGCGGCCGCAACCGCGAAAAGGGCCAGCCATTTCTTGGCGGCCCAGATGAGTCGAATTTGGGGGTTGGGTTCCACGGGTTTGATGACCTATCGGGCAGGTCCGAAGGTGACTTGAATTGTGCTTTCCCTGCGGCGTCGGCGGGGGCGGAAGATTACTTCTACGAGTACCCGCGCCCCCCTCTCTAAACGCCGCGGGTTGCCCTTTGCAACTGGGCCAGCGCCTGCTTGGGAGCCGTGTCCGGCGATAGCTGCGGGGAGGCGCCCCGGAGCTCCGCGGGGGAGATCCGCAGGGCCTGGCGCTCGCGGCGGCCGGCGGGGAGCAGGGCGTCGACCGGACGCAGCTGGTTCTCGGCGTCGAGCGCCCTGACCAGGCGCCCCGGCCCCAGCCTGTCGAGCGGGCGGTGGGGGACGGTGGAACCGGCCGGCGGCTCGCTGCCGACCAGCGATACGTCGGCGCCCTCGCGCGCCGCCTCTTCGAGCCAGCCGGCGAGGCGGGCAGAGCCGCGGCGGCTGCGGGCGATGCCGACGATCCGCAGCGGTCCCATCTGCGGCGACTCCAGGCCGAACCCGCCCGTGCCCTCGCCCGAGCTGTGGCGCAGGCGTTGGAAGGTGGCGAGCGAGTCGGCGCCGCACTCGAGCGTGATCTTGGCGAAGCCGCGGGGGCCGTCGCGCCAGCCGCCGTAGAGGAGCAGGCGGTAGGCGAGCTTCGCCAATGGCCGCACCAGGATCCCGGTCAGCGCCTCGGCGGCGCCGGGCCGGTTCCGCTGGGCGGCCTCCAGCCGCGCGTAGGCGCGGGCGTCGGCCATCGCCTCGGCCCAGGAGGAGGCGAGCAGGTGGCGCAGCTCGCCGGCGAACGGGTGCACCGGGCCGTCGGGCCAGAGCCCCTCGTGGACGCTGCGCCCCTCGTCGTGGCGGAAGACGCCGCGGCGAAAGAGCCGGTGGCGGTAGCGGGGGTAGCGGATCGAGGGCCCGAGGGCCTTGCCGAGGAAGACGTCCCGCATCGGGATCGCGCCCATCGTCACCGCCGGCGGCGCGGCGAGGAAGGCGCGCAGCTCGGCGGCCAGCTCGGGGCTGACCCGCTCGTCGGCGTCGATCTCCAGCACCCAGTCGCCCGTGGCGTGGTCCAGCGCGACGTTGCGCTGGGCCGCGAAGCCGGGCCAGGAGTTCTCGACGACCAGCGCCCCGGCGGCCGCGGCCAGCTCGCGGGTGCGGTCGCGCGAGCCGCTGTCGACGACCACCACCTGGTCGCAGAACCCGAGGCTGGCGAGGCACTCGGGGAGGCGCTCCTCCTCGTCCCGGGCGATCACGCAGGCGCTGATCGTCTCGCTCACGCCGCCTCCCGCGCCAGCAGCTCGCCGAGCCGCAGGGCCAGGGCCGCGATCGTCAGCGTCGGGTGGACCGGGGCGTAGGTGGGGAAGGCCGAGGAACCAGCGATGAACAAGTTCTCGATCTCCAAGTGGCGCATCTCGCCGTCGACCACGCCGCGGCCGGGCGGTCCCATCCGGCAGGTCCCCATCAGGTGCCCGCCCTCGGGCCCAGGTCCGACCTCCATGCTTTCGACCCCGAGCGGCAGCAGGCGCCGGTGCAGGGACTCGACCGCCTCGTCGATGCCGTCGATTTCGTAGCGGGTCGAGGGGAGGTAGTCGGTGCGGTTGAGCGGCAGGCCGAAGGAGTCGCGGTTGGGCGAGAGGGTGACCGTGCTGCCGGCCTGCGGCACGTCTTCGGTCAGCATGTCGAAGGGGATCGTGCGGCGCCAGCGCGAGAGGGCGCCGGCGCGGACGTCCTTGCCGCTTTCGCGGGCGACGACGCCGTCGCTGAGCAGGGTGGAGACCGGGGCGCCGGGGTTGTATGGGCTGAGGATCGCCGCCGAGCGCCGGGAGCGGAAGCCGCCTTCGCGGAAGGCTTCGACCAGCCCGGTGGAGAGGCTGTCGCCGACCCCCGGTTCCAGCTCCTCGCGCAGGGTGACGGTGACCGTGGTGTGGCCGTGGTCGAAGAGGTATTTGCCGACCGCCGGGCCGTCGAGGCCCGAGCGCAGCAGCAGGCCGGGGTTTTCGATCCCGTTGGCGGCCAGCAGGTAGCGCTTGCCCCGCACCAGCGTTCGCCCGCCGCCCGGGTCGATCGTCTCCACGCCGGCGATCCCGCCCCCGGGGCCGACTCGCAGGCGGGCGGCGACGGTCTGTGCGCGCAGGTCGAGACCCGGGTGCTCAAGCACCGGCGCGAGGCCGTTGAGAGGGGAGAAGCGGGCGTCGACCGGGCACAGTTCGCAGACCGCCGAGCCGCAGCAGGCCGGGCGCCCCTGGATCGGTCGCGAGGGCCGCGCCTGCGGCAGCGGCACGAAGGGCCGCAAGTGATCTGCCACCGCTTTGTCGATTGGGCTGAGAGGATGCGGCGGAAGAGCGCGGGCGCCCGGAATCCCTGGTCCGGGCTGTCCCGTCTCCGCTGAGGGGGCGCCGGCGACACCCAGCGCCGCCTCGGCCTGCGCGTAGAACGGATCCAGCTCACTCAGCGAGAGCGGCCAGTCCTCCATCACCCCGAAGCTGGAGCGCATCTTGAAGTCGGCGGCGCTGAAGCGCAGCGCCGCCCCGGCCCAGTGCAGGGCCGAGCCGCCGACGCCGTAGACGTAGCTCCACGGATAGGAGCGGGTCCCGGGCGCGGTTTCGTTGTTCGGCGCGGCGCCGGGGACGTCGGCTTCCCAGCGGCCGTCGGCGAGCTGTTCGGCGTGGGTCTTCAGCGCCCCACGCTCGAGCACGATCACCCGCAGTCCCCGCCGCAGCGGCTGCCAGCTGGCGAGCAGGCCGCTGACGCCGGAGCCGACGACGACGAGGTCCGCCTCGGCGGTCTTCACGCGCGCCGCACCAGGCCGGCGCAGGCGGGGCTGCCCGGGTCGGTTCCGGTAACCGTGTAGGCGAGGTTCGAGGCCGGTTCGGAGAGCATCGGCTCCAGCAGCCCGTCGACGGCCTTGCGCCGCGCCGACTCCGGCATCACCGCCGAGACCGGGTCGCGGACGGCGAGGGCGAAGGCGGCGGCGTGGGCGTCGTAGGTGGCGTCGCCGTACTCTTCGCGCGCCCGCGCCAGCAGCTGCTTGGCGAGTTCGGTGTCGATCCCCAGCCGGTCGGCGACCAGCTGCTCGAATTGATCGTCGGGAACCAGTGCCGCGTAGGGGGCGGCGACCGCCACCGCGGCGGCGCCGGTGCCGAGGGCGAGGACGGTGCGGCGGCGCAGCCGCCGGCCGCCGCGGCCGGTTTCGGCGACCGCCTTGGCGAGGGCGAGGATCTTCGGCGTCTGCAGGGCGTTGTCGTAGTTCTCGTGGACGCGTTCGCGCCCCGCCTCGCCCATCTCGCGGCGCCGCTCCGGGTCGCTCAGCCGCCGCAGCGCCGCCGCCAGGGCCTCGCTGTCGCCGGGCGGCACCGTCTCTCCCGAGGAGCCCAGCATCTCGGGGATCGCCCCGACCGCCGAGGCGACCACCGGCAGCCCGGCGGCCATCGCCTCCAGCACCGCCCAGGGCACCGCGTCGGCGTGGGTCGGGAGGGCGAAGACGTCGGCCTCGGCGTAGAGCTCGCGCAGCCGCTCGCTGCCGGCGCTGACCCCGCGGTGCGGCCGGACGAACTCGCGCTCGGCGATCTCGTCGCCGCTGACCACGTCGAGCACCGCCTCGCCGCCGAGCGCGGCGACCGCCTCGACCAGTGTCGGCAGCCCCTTGCGCTCGACGTCGTTGCCGACGAACAGCACCCGCATCGGTCCCTGCCGGTCGCGCGGGCGCCGGGCCGCGGCCTCGGCCCACCAGCCGGCGTCGAGGCCGGGGTGGATCGCCTCCGCGTTCAGGTCCGCGAGTTCGTATTCGGACTCCAGCGCGGCGGCGTTCCACCCGGTCCAAGGCATCGCCGCGGCGGCGGCGCCCAGGGCTCGCCGCTCAAGCCGCCGCGTCAGCCGCAGCTGGCGCGGGGTCCAGCGGTCGTGCGGGGTGTATTCGAGCGCGGTGAACTGGCCGACGGTGGCGTCAATCGAGAGGATCGTCGGCAGCTCGCGCATCGGCCCCTTGGCCAGCAGCGCCGAGGCCTGGGTGTTGACGAGGGCGACGTCGACCTTGCCGCGGTGGCGCTTCAGCAGCCGCCGGGCCTGCCAGGACCAGCGCAGGCGCCAGCGCAGCGCCTGCAGGTCGGCGTCTGAGCCGCGAATCCACTTGCGGACGAAGAGGCGGCCGAGCCGCCCGGGCGGCGGCACCGTCGCCATCGTCGCCTCGACCCCCGGCAGCGTCTCCAGCACCGCTTCCAGCTGGGCCTTCAGGGTGCGGTGGCCGAGCACGCCCTCGTCGATCACCAGCAGCCGCAGCGGCCGCGGCTCCTCGGCAGCGTTTTCAGGCATCGGGCTCTCCCCGCAGCAGGCGCTCGGCCCGGGCGGCGACCACGGTCCGGTCGAAGCGTTCGACCGCCACCTTCGCCGCCAGCGCGCCCTCGCGCCGCACCCGCTCGGGGTCGTTCTCGTAGCGGCGCAGCACCTCGGCCAGCGCCGGCGCGTCGTTCTCGGGCGAGACGATCGCCCCGTAGGAGTCTTCGATCAGCCCGACCACGCCCTCGGCGCCGGTCGAGACGCAGGGGCGCTCGGCCAGCATCCCGAGGATCACCGCCCGCGGCTGCCCCTCGGCCGGGCTGGGGCAGAAGACGTCGACGTCGAAGGCGGAGAGGACGTCGCCGATCTCGCTTCCCGGGGTGGAGAGGAAGTGCGCCCGCGCGCCCAGGGACTTGGCCTGGGTCTTCAGCTCGGCCTCGGTCTCGCCGGCGCCGGCGAGGATCAGGTGGGTCTCGGGGCCGAGCGAGCCGACGGCCTCGATCAGGACGTCGTTGCGCTTCTTCGGGTGGAAGCGGGAGACGCAGCCGACCGTGAAGGCGTCGGCGGAGATGCCGAGCTCGGCCCGCACCCGCGCGCGGCCCTCCTCGCTGAAGCGGATCTCCTCGGTCCGCATCGCGTTCGGCAGGTAGGTGACCTTCTCGGCGGCGACCCCGGCGGCGATCACCGACTCGCGCGTCCCCTCGGAGATCGCCATCACCGCGCCGACGCCGCGGCCGGCGTGGGCGTAGGCCCAGCGGCCTGGCCCCTGCCGCATCTGCCGCGGCACCGGCCCCCACTCGCACCAGGCGACCCGCGGTCGCAGCGGCGGCGGCAGCCCCGGGGTCAGCAGCTGCTCCTTCTTGTAGTGGAGGAGGAGCACGTCGTAGGGCGCCTCTTTCTCCAGCGCCTGGCGCAGCCCGGTTCGCAGCGCCGGCCATTTCAGCGCCAGGCTCGGCCAGGTCTTGCCCGAGAGCTTCGGTCCGATCTCCAGCGGCCTCACCTGGACCCTGGTCTCGCGGCCGATCTCCGGCGAGTCGCTCAGCATCACCGCCTCGTGGCCGCGCTCGACCAGCGCGTCGAGCAGCTCGACGGCGGCGAACTCGGCGCCGCCGGGGGCGGCGCCGGTCATCACCGAGACGATCTTCACGAGGCCAGGCGCCGCTCCAACGCCTCGATCGAGTACTCGCGCTCGGCCAGCTCGCGGCCGGCGGCGGCGAGCGGGTTGCCGCGCTCGGGGTCGAGCGCTTCCAGCAGGGCCGCGGCGAAGGAGGCGCCGTCGGTGCCGCCCTCGGCGTAGTGCTCGCCGGCCCGCACTTCCAGGCCGGCGGCGGCGCGGGGGGTGGCGGCGACCGGGACCCGGTAGGCGAGCGCCTCGACGAACTTCAGCGGCGAGCCGCCGCCCTCCAGCAGCGGCACCGCGACGGCGCCCGCTTCCAGGTAGACGTCGCGCAGATCGGGGACGAAGCCGCTCGGCCGCACCCGCTCGTCGCCGGCCTCGATCTCGCCGCTGCCCTTGCCGGCGACCACCAGCTCGACCTCGGGCGCGCGCTCCCACAGCGCCGGCATCGCCTCTTCGAGCAGGAAGCCCAGCGCCCCGCGGTTGGGCTCGTAGGTGAGGTCGGCGACGAACAGCACCTTTCGCTCATCGGTCCGGGGCGGCACCGGCTCAATACCGGCAACGTCGACGACATTGGGAACCAGCCGCAGCCGCGCCTCCGGCGCCAGCGCCGCCGCGCCCTCCATGTCGGCCGGCGAGACCATCCAGCTCTCGCCGAAGGTGTTCAGCAGCAGCCGCTCGAAGCGCTCCAGGTCGGCCCGCGACATGTCGGCGTCGTCGAGCCGGTGGCGGAAGGTGGACTCGAGGTTGTGGGCGTCGTAGACCGCCTCGCGCCGGGAGGCCAGCCCCAGCAGCGCGGCGGCGGCGACCGGCCCCTCGGCGACGACCCGCGTCTCCGGGTCCCGGCTCAGCTCGGCCGTCCGCCGCGCCACCCCGGGCCAGATCCCCCGGGCGAAGTCCTCGGGCACGCGGCGCAGGCGGGCGCGGGCGTAGGCGGGCATCCGCTCCAGCGCTCCCGGCCGCTCGACCCGGTGCAGCGTCAGCCCCTCGATCCGCTCGAAGGTGGGATCCGGCTCGTCCGCCCCGAAGGCGCCGTAGACCAGGTCGACCGGGCCGAGGCCGGCCAGCGCCCGCACGATCCCGTGCGTCCGCCGCGCCCGACCCGAGTCGAGGGTCGGCGTAAATGAGGTGGCGATCACGGTCCGCATCGGACGAGGAGGCGCCGGGGAGAGCGCCGGGCGAGTATATGGACGGCCGCGGATTCCGCTGGGGGCGCCGCGCCTAGCCGCGGTACTGCTGCATCAGCGCGCGGACCATCGAGTAGGCGGGCTTCTGGCTGCCGTCGTAGCGCAGCAGGCCGAAACCGTGCTCGCGGTCGGTCGGGCTGTTGCTGCGGTCGCGCAGCTGGAAGACCGAGATCAGGCCGATCTTCCACTCGGTGCGGTTGATCGCCGCGTTGAGGATCTTCTGCAGATGTTCCTTCTGGGTTGCCTCGCTGACGCACTCGCTGCCGCAGTTGGCGGTCGACTGGCCGTACTCGGTGATCCAGATCGGCTTCGCCGAGGCGCCTTTTTCGTTCATCCGTTTGCGCAGGACGTTGATCCGGCCGAACGGCCCGGCGGCGGTGCCCTCTTCGGGCGAGTGCCCGTACCAGTAGGGGTGGTCGGCGAAGGCGTAGAAGTAGTCGTTGAGGTTGGGGATCCGCGCGTAGAGGGTGTCCATCCAGGCGGTGTCGGTGCCGTAGACGCGGCTGACGATGATCACCTTGACCGGCAGGTTCTGGCTCTTGATCGCTTCCAGCGTCGGGCGGACGGTGTCGGCGTAGAGGGCGGCCGACATGCCGCCGAAGTAGGGCTCGTTGCCGAGTTCGATGCTGGTGAACGCGCAGGCCGCTTCGTTCAGCTCCGGGTGGAGTTTCCAGAAGCTGCCGCCGAGGCCGTAGCGGCGGACGAAGCCGAGGGTGAATTCGCGGTAGCTGCTGGCGCTGCCGAGCTCGTTGGCGCCGAGCTGGGCGTGGATCCGGGTGTGGACCCGTGCGCAGGCGTTGTAGACGAGTTCGTCCTGCGCGGCGACCGGGTCGGTTGGGTCCCACTCGTGGCGGGTGACCGCCGCGTTCAGCTGGGCGCGGTAGGTCATGTCGGCGTCGCCCCACCAGCCGCCCCAGCCGCCGTCGACAGCGATCGTCAGGCCGGTCGGGGAGGGAGAGGGAGTCGGTTCCGGCGTCGGTTCAGGAGAAGGCGGGGGGGAGGTCACCGTGTTGCTGACGGTGATCGCGACCGAGGCGGTGCGGGTGTTCCCGGCGGTGTCGTAGGCAGTGGCGCTCAGCGTGTGGCTGCCGTCGCCGACCCTGGTCGAGTCGAAGTCGCACTCCCAGGGAGCGGATTTCTCGGTGTTGAGGGTCGTGCCGTCGACCTTGATGACGACCTTTTCGATCGCTTTGTCGTCGCTGGCGTCGACTTCGCAGGTCGAGTCGCTGATCATGCCCTTGACGGTGGTGCCGGCGCTCGGCGCGATCCAGGCGACGGCGGGGGCGGCGTCGGTCGGCGTCGGGGTCGGCTCCGGCTCAGGAGTGGGCTCCGGGGTCGGCTCCGGGTCCGGGGTGGGCTCGGGGTCGGGAGTCGGGGTCGGGGCCGGTTTGTTGGCGACGTTGACGGTGATCGAGGCGGTGCGCGAGTTGCCGGCGGCGTCATAGGCGGTGGCGGTCAGGGTGTGGCTGCCGTCGCCGACCTTGGTCGAGTCGAAGGCGCAGTTCCAGGGCGCGGAGACCTCGGTGTTGAGGACGGCGCCGTCGATCGCCATCACCACGCGCTTGACGCCGCGCTCGTCGCTGGCGGCCGCCTCGCAGCTGGAGCCGCCGATCTTGCCCTTGACGGTGGCGCCGGCGCTCGGGGTGATCCAGGCGACCGTGGGGGGGGTGACGTCGGTCTGGCGCTTGCGCGAAGCCGCCGTCCGGTTCATGTCCTTGACGCAGCGCTGGCGCAGCGCCTTGCGCTTGGCGGCGCTGGTCGCCTTGCTGGCCTTCTTGTCGCAGACGGTGCTGATCCGTTTGGCGCTGGCGGCCGGCTGGGCGCTGGCGCTCGCGACGAGCAGGAAGGCCATCGCCATGGCGATGGCCGCGATCCGGGTGGCGGGGGAGCGGAGGATCATGACTCCCCCCTTGTCGGCGCCCCTAGGCCAGGATCCGAAGCTTGTGGACAACTTTTGGACAGATGACCCACACTAAAAGTGGGTACCCGCAAGTGGCCTTGCGTCAACCCCGGTAGGCAGCCATCGCCGACTCGACGATGGGGTAGGCCGGCTTTTCGGTGCCGTCCTGGCGAATCAGGCCGAACTGGCGCTCGCGGTCGCCGCTGTCGGTGCCGCGGTCGCGCAGCTGGAAGACGGAGATCATCTTCACGCCCCAGTCGGGCCGGGAGACGATCGCCCCGAGCATCTGCTGCAGGTGCAGGGCCTGGGTGTCCTCGCCGACGCACTCTTCGCCGCAGTCGGCGGTGGACTCGCCGTACTCGGTGATCCAGATCGCCTTGGTGTTGGCGCCGTGTTCGTTCATCCGCCGGCGGGTGGTTTCGATCCGGCCGAAGGGGCCCGCCGGTCCGCTGGAGGCCGGTTCGTGGCCGTACCAGTAGGGGTGTTCGGCGAAGGCGTCGAAGTAATCGTTGAGGTTCGGGATCAGCGCGTAGAGTCCGTCCATCCAGGAGGTGTTGCTGCCGTAGACCCGGCTCGGCAGGACGACCGTGACCGGCAGACCGAGGCGCTTGATTTCTTCCAGCGTCGGGCCGACGACGGCGGCGTATTCCTCGACCGACATCTCACCGAAGTAGGGCTCGTTGCCGAGCTCGACCGAGGTGATCGCGAAGCGCGACTCGTCGAGCTCGGGGTGCTTGTCCCAGAAGCTGCCGCCGACCCCGTAGTAGCGGATGAATTCGACGACCCATTCGCGGTAGTGGGTCGGGTCGCCGAGCTGGTTGCCGCCGAGCAGGGCGTGGATCTTGGTGTGGATCTGGCCGAAGGCGGCTTCCATCACGTCGTCCTGCTCGTCGACCGGCTCGGCCGGGTCCCACTCGTGGCGGGTGATCGCGGCGCCCAGTTCGGCCCGCTCTTCGATTTCCTCGTCGCTCCAGCCGGTGTAGCCGCCGTCGATGCCGACGACCAGGCTGCCGCCGACCAGGGTCGGGGGCACGGCCTTCTTGCCGCGGCGGCTCTTGCGCTCACGGACCAGGCAGCGGCGCAGGGCCTTGGCGCGGACGCGGCGGACGGCCTTGGCGCCGGCGCCGCGTTTGGCGGCGGCGCGGGCCCGGCTCGTGGCGAGCTTGGCGCACTTGCCGGCGCCGGGCGTGCCCTTGCCGAGGGAGACGGCGGAGCGCAGATTCGTTTGGCCCCGAGCCTCGGCGCCGCTGGCGCTGAAGGCGAGCAGCGAGACGGCCGCCAGCAGCAGGGCGAAGAGGGCGACGCGACGGCTGTTGAGCAAAAGCTCCATGCCGTCCCGTCATCGGTCCGCCATAGAGCCCCCTTGGCCATACGCAAGTCACCTGGACGGATGTATGAGTGCCGCGTCCAGGTGCAGAATCGTTTGCGTGATCAAGAAGTTGAGATACGTCTTACTAAGATATGTATGAATTCCTACATGGCCTTCTTCAATCGCAAAGACGAGCTCGCGGCATTGACCGAACGGCTGCGGTCGAAGCGCGGTGAGTACTTCGTGCTCTACGGCCGCCGCAGGGTGGGCAAGAGCGAGCTCCTGCGCCATTTCGGCGACGGCTGCCGCCAGTTCTACTTCGAGGCGAGCGCCGGAAGCAGGCGGGACCAGCTCGAGGACCTCGGGGCCGAGCTCGCGCGCTTCAGCGGCCGCGCCATCTACGCCGAGCAGCCGCTGGGAAGCTGGCGGGCCGCCTTTGCCGCCTTCGCCGAACTGCTCGAGGGCGGGCAGACGATGATCGTGCTCGACGAGTTCCAGTTCATCGCCCGCCAGGAGCCCGAGATCGGCTCGTTGCTCAACCGTTTCGTCGACGAGCACGGCGACAATCCCGACCTGTTTCTCTGCCTCTCGGGCTCGGACATCAGCTTCTTCGAACGCGAGGTCGTCGGCTATGGGGCGACCACCTACGGGCGCCGCACCGGTTCGCAGCGACTGCTGCCGTTTCCCTGGGGTGAGATCGGCGCCTTCGTTCCCGGTTGGAGCGTCGAGGACAGAATCAGGGCGTGGGCCGTGTTCGGCGGCATCCCCTATTACCTGAAGGAGATCGATCCGGACCAGCCTCTCTCGGAGGCGATCCGGCGCGCGGTTCTATATCCCGACGGGCTCCTGCGAGAGGAGCCGCGATTCCTGCTCTCGCAGGAGAGTCGCCTGCGAGAGCAGGCGACCTACATGTCCTGCCTGCGGGCGATCGCCGGCGGCGATACGCGGCTCAACGAGATCGCCCAGCGCGTCGGCCGCTCGGCCTCCGACGTTCGCCCCTTCCTCGAGGTCCTCGAGGAGATGGGCCTTGTCCAGCGTCGCTATCCCGTCACCCAGGCCTCGAAGAAGAGGGTCGTCTACACGGTTGTCGATCCCTTTCTCCGCTTCTGGTTTCGCTTCGTCGCGCCACGCGAAAGCCGTCTCGCGACTCGCCGCGACGCCGATCGCTATCTCGAGGAGTCGGTGCTGCCGGGGCTCGACAAGTTCGTCTCCGAGGACGCGTTCGAGCGGGTCTGCCAGGCCTGGCTTGGCGAGGAGATCGGCGCCGCGGAGGTGGGGTGGTGGTGGGGGTCGATCCGCCGCCGCGAGGACGGCCAGCTACGCAACCGGGACCATGAGGCCGACGCGGTTGCCGTCGACGCGGATGGACGGGCGATCGCGCTCGGATCCTGCAAGTGGCCGGACGAGGCCACTCCGGACCATGCGCACGACGCAGGCGAGCTCGACAAGCTGGAGACGATCAGGGAGGAGCTCGAAGCGCCGGACGCCGCGCTCTACTTCTTCGATCGCGTCGGTTTTTCGCCCCGGCTGCGGCAGCTGGCGGCCGAGCGCGACGACGTCCACCTGGTGGTGGCGGGCGACCTCGGTTAGGTCAGCCCGCCCCCAGCTCTACGGCGTGTTGCGGTGGGTCGCGTCGAAGGGGTCGCCGAAGGCGTCCTCGTCGAGGCCCTGGGCGATCTCGCGGACGCCGTCGGGCACCCGCATCTCCGGTTCGAAGCCGAGCCGCTCCTTCACCTTGGCGAAGGAGACCTTGTAGTCGCGCGGGTCCTCGTCGCGGTGGACGAAGGAGACGTTGCCGCGGTCGATCTGGCCAGTGATGATCTCGACCAGGTCGAGCTTGCGGTAGTTCTCGTCGCTGTGGCCGACGTTGAAGACGTCGTGGCCGACCTCGCCGGGCCCCGCCTCCAGCACCCGGACGATGCCGCGGGCGGCGTCGCGGACGTGGATGTAGGGGCGCCAGAACTGCTCGCCGAAGACTTCCAGGTCCTTGTCGGCCCACAGTTCGCGGGTGAACTCGTTGACGGTGAGGTCGAACCGCATCCGCGGCGCCGCGCCGTAGACGGTGGCGAAGCGCAGGCAGGTCGGCACCGTGGTGCCGCTGCCGTTGGAGAGCAGCATTTTCTCGATCTCGACCTTCTGTTCGGCGTAGAGCGAGACCGGCGCCAGCTCCGCCTCCTCGTCGACCGGCGTCTCCGGGTCGGCCATGCGGCCGTAGTTGGAGCAGGTCGAGGCGAAGATCAGGTGCTTGACCCCGGCCGCGTTGGCGTCCGCGACCAGGCCGCGGGTCGCCTCGACGTTGGTGTCCTGCGCCAGCTCTGGGTCACGCGCGCAGGCGGGGTCGCCGACGATCGCCGCCAGGTGGACGACCGCCTCGGCGTCCTGCAGCGCCTCCGCGCGCTTGCCGGGATCGCGAATGTCGCCTTCGACGAGCTTCACGCCGCGGCGGCGCAGGTCCTCCGCGCGGTCCCGCTGGTCGTGAAGCAGGACGTCGAGCACGGTCACCTCGCGCCCCGCGTCGAGGAG
>JBIOTO010000173.1:0-9210 GCA_044865945.1 Solirubrobacterales bacterium | reverse complement strand
AAAGGGCTCTGGCTAGCCATTTTCTCGCTTCTTCCGATCATTTATGCCCTATCGTCATCGCTGCCAGTCAGTCGAACAATCGAAAGGGCTATGGGGATGGAGGGGACCGATGGTGAGGCGAAGCAGCGCAAGGAAACGATCAGCACCGCGCTCAAGCATCCGCTGCGGGTGCGGATCCTCGAAGTCCTCAACGAAGGCCCCCGCAGCCCCAGCCAGTTCGTCGAGGAAGGGCTGATCCCGAAGGAGCACTACACGACCTACCAGCAGGCCCTCTCGCTCGCCTCCTACCACTTCCGCGAGCTGCAGAAGGAAGGTTGCCTGGAGGTGATCGAATCGATCCCGCGGCGCGGCGCCGTCGAGCACGTCTACGAAGGAAAAGCGCGGGTCTACTTCGACGACGCCGAGTTCGAAGGGCTGCCGCGAGGGTCGCGGCGAAAGCTCTCGCGCATCTCCCTGCAGGCGATGGTCGCCCGCGCCGACCGGGCGATCGCCGAGGACACCTTCGACGCCCGCCCCGACCGGCACCTGACCTGGATGCCGATGCAGCTCGACGAGCGCGGCTGGAGCGAAGTTATCGCCAAGCTGGCGGCGACCTTCGAGGAGCTGACCCGGATTCGCCTTGACGCTCGCGACCGGCTGTCCGCCTCGGGGGAGGAGGTGGTGACGGCGACGGTGTCGATGCTGGGCTTCGAATCGCCGCCGCCCCCGCCGCTGCGCGACTAGGTGGGGCGGGGAGGGACACCCACTCCAGACACATCTCGCTATGGCTCGATGTTGAGTGTCTGGAGGGGGTCACCCGCCCCTCCTTCGACACTTAGCTAGGGCTCCGCGCAAGCACGTCAGCCGGACCCTCTATCCAAATGCGAACGCGGTCGCCGGGGTGCCACGCCGGGAATCCGAGCCGGCGAGCTTTGACCACGGTTCCCGAAGGAAGTTCGAGTTCGACCAGCTGGTCGTGGCCGAAGAAGCTGCGGGAGAGGACAGTTGCCTTCTGGCTGCGGCGGTCGGGCGGCTCGATCGTGCCGATCGCCAGCGACTCCGGCCGGACCAGAACGTCGACCTCGCCGGTGAGGCCCTCGCGGTTCGGCAGGTTGCCGAGCTCGCACTCGATCGTGCCGTTGTTCGCCTTCCCCGGCAGCACCTCGATCTCGCCGAGGAAGGTGGCGACCCAGCGGGTGGTCGGCCGCGAGTAGACGTCCTCGGGAGTCCCGACCTGCTCGACCCGTCCCTCGTTGACGACCGCGACCACGTCGGCGACGCTCAGCGCCTCCTCCTGGTCGTGGGTGACGAAGACCGAGGTCAGCTTCTGCTCGGCGAGGATCTCGCGCACCTCTTCGCGCACCCGCGCCCGCAGGCCGGCGTCGAGGTTGGAGAAGGGCTCGTCGAGGAGCAGCGCCCGCGGCTCGGCGACCAGCGCCCGCGCCAGCGCCACCCGCTGCTGCTGGCCGCCGGAGAGCTGGTGCGGGTTGCGCTTGCCGAGGCCGCCGAGGCCGACCGTCTCCAGCGCCGAGGCGACCTTTTCGCGGTCGGGGCGGCGGCCCAGCGCGTAGCCGACGTTGGCGGCGACGTCCATGTGCGGGAAGAGCGCGTAGTCCTGGAAGACCATCCCGATCCGCCGGCGCTCGGCCGGGACCGTGCGGCCCGAGCCCGCCACCTCCTCGCCGCCGATCTCGATCGAGCCGGCGTCGAGGCGCTCGAGCCCGGCGATCAGCCGCAGGGTCGTCGTCTTGCCGCAGCCGCTGGGGCCGAGCAGGGCGCAGGTCGACCCCTCGGGAACGTCGAGGTCGAGGTCATCGACCGCGACGACGTCGCCAAACGATTTGCGCAGGCCGCGGAGGCGCAGCCCGAAGTCTTGAGTGGGCTCTTCGAAGTCCATAAAGAGGGGAATCCATAAGATTAGGGCAACCTAACCGGCCTCCTCTGTGATTCACCCCACTCCACAAGCCAAGCGGCTGCTCGCCGCCCTGCTCGTTTTCGCCGCCGTCCTCCTCGCGGGTTGCGGGTTCAGCACCGAAGACAACGGCGGCGGCTCGAACGAGCCGGAAACCGAGGGCATCACCCTCTACTCGGGCCGGATCCCGGCCGCGATCGGCCCGGCCGTCGACATGTACGAGGCGCAGGCCGACCGCGACGTCCAGGTCCGCTTCGCCGAAACCGCCGACCTGGCCGCGACCCTGGTCGAGGAGGGCGACGCCTCCCCCGCCGACGTCTTCTTCGCCCAGGAGCCGGGGGCGATCGCCGCCGTCGCCGAAGCCGGCCTGCTGACCAAGCTGCCGCAGGACATCCTCGACCTGGTCCCGGCGCGCTACCGCGACCCCGAAGGTCGCTGGGTCGGGGTCACCGGCCGCGCCCGCGTCATCGCCTACAACAAAGAGGTCGTCAAGGAATCGGAACTGCCGCCCTCGCCCTTCGGGCTGACCGACCCGAAGTGGAAGGACCGGGTCGGCTGGAGCCCCGCCTCCTCCTCGATGCAGGAGTACGTCACCGCGCTGCGGGCCAAATATGGCGACGACCGGACGAAGCAGTGGCTGGAAGAAATGGTCGACAACGGGGCGGTCTCCTTCCCCGACAACGTCACGATCCGCGACGCGATCGCCAAAGGCGAAATCGACGTCGGCCTGATCAACCACTACTACGTCGCCCAGGCGATCTCCGAAGAAGGGCCGGACTACCCCGTCGCCGTCTACTTCCCGCCCGGCGGCCTCGGCTCGCTGATGCTGCTGACCAGCGTCGGGGTGCTCGAATCGAGCGACCGCAAGCCCGAAGCCTTCGCCTTCGTCCGCTCGCTGCTCTCGCCCAAGTCACAGGCCTTCTTCACCTCGAGCTCGAAGGAGTACCCACTGGCCAAGGGGGTCGAGCCGGACCCCTCGCTGAGCGTGCCGATCGACAAGATCCCGGTCTCCGACTCCAGCCTGGTCGACCTCAAGGAGCTGCAGGGGACGATCGAACTGATGAAAGAAGCGGGGGCGCTCTAGTGGGCGGGGCGCTCGGGGGAACCTGATGGCGGCGACGCGGCGGGCGCCGGTATGGCTGCTCGGGGCGGGGCTGCTGATCGCCGCCGCCGCCGTCCTCCCCGCCACCTACCTCGTCGTCGTCATCGCCGGCGACCTCTCGGCGGCGCTGGAGGTCGCCTTCTCCTCGCGCGCCTTCGAAACCCTGCTGCGGACCGCGGCACTGACCGCGGCGGTGGTCGCCGCCTCGATCGCGATCGCCTTGCCGATCGGCTGGCTGACGGTCCGCACCGACCTCCCCGGCCGCCGGCTCTGGGCCGTGCTCTGCACCCTGCCGCTGGTGATCCCCAGCTACGTCGGCGCCTACCTGCTGGTCGCGGCGCTGGGGCCGAACGGGATGCTGCAGGAAGCGCTCGGGGTCGACCGCCTGCCCTCGATCTACGGGTTCTGGGGCGCCTGGCTGGTGCTGACCCTGTTCACCTTCCCGCTGCTGCTGATCCCGCTGCGGGCGACCCTGCGGCGAATTGACCCGCAGCTGGAGGACGCGGCGCGGGCGATGGGCCGCGGCCCGCTGGAGGTTTTCCGCACCGTCGTCATGCCGCAGCTGCGACCGGTGATCGCCGCCGGCTCGCTGCTCGTCGCCCTGTTCGTGATCAGCGACTTCGGCGCCGTCTCGATCCTCCGCTTCCACTCCTTCACCAGCGAAATCTACGTCGCCTACCAGTCGAGCTTCGACCGCGTCGCCGCCGCCGCGCTCGGCGCCGTCCTCGTCGTCGCGATGCTGGCCCTACTGCTCGTCAGCTCCCGGGTGCGCGGCTCGAAAGCGGTGCACCGGCTCGGCCCGGGGACGCTGCGTCCCACCCAGCCCTACCGGCTCGGCCGCTGGCGCTGGCCGGCGATCGCCTTCTGCTCGCTGATCGTCCTGGTCGCCTTCGTTCTCCCGGTCGGGGTGCTGATCTACTGGGCGAGCAAGGGGATCTCCACCGGCAGCACCTCGTGGAACACGATCGCGGCGCTGGGCGGCAACTCGCTGCTGATCGCCGCCTGGGCGGCGGCGATCGGGGCGATCGCGGCGCTGGTCGTCGCGGCGCTGGCGGTGCGGTATCCCTCGCGGGCGGCGCGGCTGGTCGAGCGCCTCTCGCACGCCGGCTACGCGCTGCCCGGGATCCTCGTCGCCCTCGGCCTCGTCTTCTTCGCGACCCGGGCGGTGCCAGCGCTCTACCAGACGATCGCGCTGCTGGTCTTCGCGATGACGATCCACTACCTGCCACTGGCGATCGGCCCGATCGCCAGTTCGCTGGTCCAGCTCTCGCCGCGGATCGAAGAGGCGGCACGCGGGATGGGCCGCGGGCCAGCCGAGGTCTTCCGCACGATCACGATCCCGCTCGCCCGCGGCGGGTTGATGGCCGGCGCCGCGCTGGTCTTCCTGCACGCGATGAAGGAGCTGACCGTGACCCTGATCCTCTCGCCGATCGGGTTCAAAACGCTGGCGACCGACATCTGGACCCAGACCACCTTCGGCTTCTACGAGGCGAGCGCGATCCCGGCCCTGGTCCTGCTGGCGGTGGCCGCGGTGCCGGTCTACCTGTTGAGCGAGCAGGGCGCGGCGCCGCCGTGATCGGGTGAGAGCCCTGCCCGGGCCGCGGCTGGCGGTGGCCGTGGCGCTGACGCTCGCCGCCGTCTCCCTCGCCCTGCCCTTCTTCCCGGTCTACGACCCCTGGGCCTGGCTGGTCTGGGGGCGCGAGCTGCTGCAGGGCAGCTTCGAGACCGCGGCGGGGCCGTCCTGGAAGCCGCTGCCGGTGCTGATCGACGCGCCGCTCTCGCTGCTCGGCGGCGCGGCCCCGAAGGCCTGGCTGCTGATCGCGCGGGCGGGCTGGATCTGCGCGCCGCTGCTGGCGGGGCTGCTGGCGGCGCGGCTCAGCGGCGCGGAGACAGGGCGATGGCGCTGGCTCGCGGCGGCGGTCGCGGCCGGCTCGGTGGCGCTGACCTGGGACTCCTTCACGCCGCCGCTGCGCCAGTTCACCGGCGGGCTCTCCGAGCCGCTGCTGGTGGCGCTGGTGCTGGGGGCGATCTGGGCGGAGTTCGACGAGCGGCCCGGCTGGGTGCTCGGCCTGGGGACCGCGGCGGCGCTGCTGCGGCCCGAGGTCTGGCCTTTCCTCGCGGTCTGGGCCTGGTTCGCGACGCAAGGGCGGCCGCGCCTGCGCGCCGCCGCGATCGCCGTCGCGGTCCTCGTCCCGCTGGCCTGGTTCGTCCCCGACGTCGTCGGCGCCGGCAACCCCCTGGAGGGCGGCGAAACGGCGCGCGCCGGCGGCGTCGAGCCACTCGACGGGCTGGAGGTGCTGGGCCGGGCGCTGATCGCCCCGCTCGCGGCGGCGTGGGTCGGCGTGGCGCTGCTCCTCTGGCGCGAACGGGACGGACTCGACCAGCCGCTGAAGATCCTCCTCGTCGGCGCCGCCGCCTGGATCCTCCTGGTGGCCCTGATGGCGATAGCCGGCTTCGCCGGCCTCCCCCGCTTCCTCGCCCCGGCCACGGCGGTGGTCGCGGTCCTCGGCGGTGTGGGAATCGCCCGGGCGGGGGCAGCAGCCTCCGAGCGCTCCCGTCATTTGCACCGCTATGCGGAACAAAAGACGGGGGCACCGCCGCGGGGTCTCATCGTGGCCACCTTGGTTCTAGCCGTCGCCGGCTTCGGCTGGCGCCTCGCGCAACTGCCTGGCGACCTCGACGTGATCGAAAGGCAGACGAGCTCGATCGAGCATCTCTTCGACCTCGTCGAGGAGACCGGCGGCGCGCGGCTGCTCAGCTGCCAGGACCGGGTGCGGATGACGCACGTTCGCGAGCAGACCGCCCTCGCCTGGAAGCTCGACGAACCGATCTCCTCGGTCCTGATCCGCTACCGGCCCCGTTCCGGCGTCGCGGTTTCGACCAAGCCCGTTCCCAACGGCGACGTCATCGCCCACGCCGGTCGCTGGCGCGCGACCCGCCTGGCATGCCCCGCGGCTACTCGCTGACCTCGGCCAGCGGCCTGGCCATCGCCGGCGTCTCCGGCGCCGCCCGGTAGGGCTGCTCCTCTGCGTCCTCGCGCTCGTGGTAGACGCTGTCGGCGTTGACCGCCCAGACGTCGTGACCGGCGCCGTCGCAGAGGTTCTCGACCGCCCGCATCGCGGTCAGCATCGAGTGATCGGAGTTGTTGTACCTGTGGAGGCCGTTGCGGCCGATCTGCTGCAGGTTGGAGAAGCCTTCAAGCCAGCCGCGGATCCGCTCGACCCGGCCGGCGTACTCGGCGTCGTAGATCGGGTAGGCCTTCGGGACCCGGATCACGTGGCCGCCGGCGACCCGATCGGCCTCGACCAGCCCCAGCGCCGCCACCTCCCGCCGGCCCAGCTCGACCAGCTCCTCGTCGCTCGCGCACCACAGCTCGTCGCCTTCGAAGCAGAAGTACTCGAGCCCGAGGCAGGAGCGGCGCGGGTCCGGGGTCATCCATGGGCTCCAGGCGCGGAAGTTCTGGATCCGGCCGACCCTGGCGGCCGGATCGTGGACGTAGACCCAGTTGTCGGGGAAGGGCGGCTCGCCGTCGACCTGGAGGGCGACGGTGAGGAAGTCGCGGTAGCGGAGGCCGGCGGCGGCGACCGTCACCTGGCGCGGGGGCGCGGGTTCGGCGACGCCGGCGGTGGTCCGCAGCGGGATCGAGGAGATCGCCGCCGCGACCTCGACCCGCTCGCCGCCGGCGCGGACCGCGGTCACCCGGCCGCCCTCGTGTTCGAGCCCTTCGACCGGCGCCCCGAGGCGGATCTCGCCGCCGCCGGCCTCGACCCGCCGCGCCATCTCCTCCCACATCTGGCCCGGACCCAGGCGCGGGTAGCGGAACTCCTCGATCAGGCTCTTTGGCGTCTCTCCGCGTCCCGGCAGGGCCGCGCGCAGCGCTGAGGCGACCGAGAGGTCGGCGATCCGCTGCGCCGCCCACTCGGCCCGCAGCTCGTCCGTCCCCACCCCCCAGACCTTTTCCGTGTAGGTCTTGAAGAAGAGCTCGAAGAGTCGGCGGCCGAAGCGGGCGCTGACCCAGTCCTCGTAGCTCTCCCCCGGCGGCGCCGGCCGCAGCCGCGCCCGCGTGTAGGAGCCGAGACTGCGGGCCAGCTCGACCGGCCCGACCTTGGCGAAGACGTCGGCCGGGCGCAGCGGGTACTCGATGAAGCGACCGCGCCAGTAGATCCGCGAGAGCCGCGGCCGGACCAGCAGCTCCTCGCCGAGCAGCTCCTCCCACAGCTCGGCGACCTCCTCGCTCTTGGTGAAGAAGCGGTGACCGCCGAGGTCGAAGCGGTAGCCGTCGCGGCTCTCGGTCCGAGCCAGGCCGCCGACCTGCTCGCCGGCCTCGAAGACGACGACCGGGACGCGGCGCTGGACCAGCCGATATGCGGCGGTGAGACCGGCGGGACCGGCTCCGAGCACGGCAACGGGCGCGGCCTCGGGTCTCTGGTCGGGAGCCGGCATCGGGGCGGGAGATGGTATTAGGTATCCCTAATGCCGGCCTCCTCCCCGGACCCGCGCTCCGCGTCCGGCTCCGCTCCCACCCTCGGCGTCGTCGTCCCGGCGACCGATCGCCCCCCGACCCTGCGGCGCTGCCTGGCGGCGCTGGAAGCCGGCACCCGCAAGCCCGACTCGGTGGCGGTGCTGGCTGAGCCGGCCGGCGTCGGGCCAGCCGCGGCGCGCAACCTCGGTGCCGCCGGCTGCGAGGCCGACGTGCTGGTCTTCGTCGACTCCGACGTCGAGGTTCACCCCGAGGCGCTGGCGCTGATCGAGCGGCGCTTCGCCGCCGAGCCCAAGCTGGTGGCCCTGTTCGGCGCCTACGACGACGAACCGGCCCACCCGGCGCTGACCTCGCGCTACCGAAACCTCCTTCACCATCACGTCCACGCCGAGGGCGCGGGCGAGGCGGAGACCTTCTGGGCCGGCCTCGGGGCGGTGCGGCGCGAGCGGTTCGAGGCCGTCGGCGGCTTCGACGCCGAGCTTTTCCCGGAGCCGGGCGTCGAGGACATCGAGCTGGGGATGCGGCTGCGGCGGGACGGGGCGCGGATCGCCCTCGACCCACACATCCGCGGACGCCACCTGAAGCGCTGGACGCCGCTGAGCATGGTCCGCACCGACTTCGGCCGCCGCGGCGTCCCCTGGGCGCGGCTGCTGCTGCGGGAAGGGAGCGACAGCACCGCCCTCAACCTCGGCTGGCGCCGCCGCGCCAGCGCCGCCAGCAGCGTCGCGCTGCTGGTGTCGCTGCTGGCCCGCCGGCGGCGGCTGGCGGCGGCGGCGCTGGCGGCCAACCTCGTCCTCGACCGTGACCTCTACGCGCTCCTCGCCCGCCGCGGCGGCGCCCGCCTGCTGCTCGCGGGAATCGGCCTGCACCAGCTGCACCAGCTGACGGCGGCGGCCTCGGTTCCCGCCGCGGTCGTGCTCGAGGCGACGGAGGGGCGGCGCTAGTGCGCCTCGGGATCGCCGGTTGCGGCCGGATCGCCGAGCGCGGCTACGTGCCCGCGGCCCTGGCGGCCGAGGGCGTGACGATCGCCGCCTTCGCCGATCCGAACCGCGAGCGGCTCGACGGCTGCCTGGGGCTCTGGCGCCAGGGCGGCAACGGCGCCCGTGGCTTCGCGACTCTCGGCGAGCTGCTGTCGGCGGAGACGATCGACCTGCTGGTCGTCGCCGCCCCGCTCGGCCTCCACGTGCCGCTGGCCGAGGAGGCGGCCGCGGCGGGAGTGCGCTCGCTGGTCGAGAAGCCCCCCGCTCCCGACCTGGCCGGCGCCCTGCGCCTGGCCGCGCTGGAGCCGGCCCCGGCCTTCGCCTTCAACCGCCGCTTCCTCCAGGGGGCGGAGCTGCGCGACTCGATCCCCTCCGAGGGCTGGATCGAGCTCGACCTCGGGCTGCGCTTCAAGCAGGGAGCCTGGGGCGCGCACGAAGTCCGCGACGAAGCGCTGCTCGACGCCGGCATCCACCTCGTCGACCTCGCCTGTTACCTGAGCGGGGCGGCGCCGATCGCCGTGCGCCAGGCGCGGATCGAGTCGCAACGCGCCTCCTTCGAGCTGGAGCTGAGCCGCGGCCGCGCCCGGATCGAGTGCGCCATCGACCGCGGTCACCGCGAGGTCGTCAGCGTCCGCGACCGCTCCGGCAAGACACTGGCGCAGTCGGCCTGGGGCGGCCTGCGGAGTCGTCTCTCTGGACTGACCGGCAGGCCCGACCCGCTGGTCCGCTCGATTCAGCGCCAGCTGGAAGCGCTCCG
>JBIOTO010000172.1:0-20080 GCA_044865945.1 Solirubrobacterales bacterium | reverse complement strand
CCTGGCGCGGAAACGACTGGGTCCGCGCCAGCGCCTGGGCCGCCCTCGCCCTCCTCCTAGCCACCGCCTGGCTCCTCCCCTGGTACCTGATCTGGGTCCTACCGCTGGCGGCGATCTCCCGCGACCGCCCCCTCCAGCTGCTGACCCTCGCCCTCACCGCCTACCAGCTGGGCGCGCGCATCCCGCTCTAACTAACCGCCTGTCGCTCCGCCTCTTCCTCCTCGGGAGACGGGTGGATGATCCCGGTGTGCACACTCCAACCCTCCCGGCGTCCCATCACCGTGACCATCCCGACATAGATCAATTCGGCCAGGGTGAGCACGCCGCGCACCGCGATCGCGATCAGCGAGCCCAGGGCGAAGCTCTTGCTCGGCAGCGCCGCCTTCATCGCCCAGGCGAAGGCGGCGTCCTTGACGCCGAGGCCGGCCGGCGCGATCAGCGTCACCAGCGCGGCGACGTAGCCGATCGCCTGCGCCGAGCCGACCAGCACCACGTCCTCGAAGGGAATGAAGGTGACCGAACGGGCGACGCAGTAGAGGCCGAGGGCGATCACCGCCCAGTTCAGCATGTAGAAGGCGATCAGGGCGATCACCCCGTGCAGCGGGATCACCCCCGGCAGCGGTTCGCGGCCGAAGGTCCGCAGCGCCTTGTTTGCCAGCGGGCCGAAGACCTTCGGGTGCAGCACCGCGATCGCCAGCGGGATCAGCAGCAGCACGCCCCAGCGCCAGGGCTCACCCTGGAGGTCGGGGTGCTGAATGATGAAGTAGGAGGCGACGACGACCGCCGAGGTGGCGGATATCGCCTGTTCGTAGACGATGCTGGCGATAGTGATCCGGCGCGGGATCCCCGCTTTTTCCGAGAGCAGGATCCGGCCCAGCACGTAGAGGACGCTGCCGGGGACGTAGCGCGCCAGCAGCGGCTGACCCCAGGCGACCTGGGCGCGGCCGAAGCCGATTCGGTAGCCGAGGAAGCGCAGGGTCAGGTCCCAGCCGTAGGCGCTGAGGACGAAGAAGAACGGCAGGATCACGATCGCCGGGATCAGCCAGCCGACGTGGAAGTGCACGCCCTCCTCCTGGATCTCCGACCATTGGTCGATCACCGTGAGGACGAGGAACCCGAAGATCAGCAGCGCCAGCCCGATCTGCAGGGCGAGGCGGACTTTGCGGCTGCGGGGGGGCTTCCTCCCGAGCTGCGATCCGGCCTCGCCTACCCGGTGTAGGAATGGTTGGCGGCTCTCCACGTCCGTTCGCACCTTAGTGTTTGGGATAGTCGTCTGATGGGCGAGTTCGAGTTGCTGGCCAGGCTGCGCGAGCGCCTGCCAAAGGCGGGTCCAAAGGTAAAACTCGGCAGCGGTGACGATGCTGCGGTCACCGTCCCGGGCGGGGCGACGGCGACTTCGGTCGACGCGCTCGTCGACGGGGTCCACTTCCGCCGCGAGGAGGCCGGGCTCGAGCTGGTCGGCCGCAAGGCACTAGCCACGGCCCTCTCCGATCTGGCGGCGATGGGCGCGCGCTCGGGCGAGGCCTACGTCGTCCTCGGCGCGCCGGCGGACCTCGGGGAGGGCGACTTCCTCGCCCTTCTCGACGGCCTGCTCGGGCTCGCCGCCGCGACCGGGACCACCCTCGCCGGTGGCGACCTCACCCGTGCCCCGGCGCTGACCCTCGCGGTCACGGTGGTCGGCCACGCGCCCATCGCCGATGCCCTGGTCAGCCGCGGCGACGCCCAGCCCGGCGATGTCCTCGTCCTCACGGGCGAGATCGGCGCCGCGACCGCCGGCCGCCTCCTGCTCGACGACCCGGCGCTCGCCCGGGCGGTACCGGAGGACACGGCCGCTCGCCTGCGCGCCCGCCAACTCGATCCGACCCCCCGCCTGCGCTCCGGCCAGGCCCTCGCCGCGGCTGGCGCCCGGGCGATGATCGACCTCAGCGACGGCCTCGCCGGCGACGCCGGGCACCTCGCCCGGGCCAGCGGGGTCGCGCTCGAGATCGACGCCGGCACGCTGCCTCTTGCCAAGGGCGTTGCCGAGGTCGCCGTGGCGGCTGGACGCGACCCGCTGCGGCTGGCGATCTCCGGCGGCGAAGACTACGAGCTGCTTGCCGCCTTGCCGGCGGAGAGGCTCGGCGACGCCTCGACGGCGATCGGCGAGGCGGCGGAATCCACCCTGACCCCGATCGGCCGGGTCGCGGCCGGAGAGGGGGTTGAGATCAGGCTGCCCGGGGGTGAACCGCTGGAGGCTGGGGGCTACGACCATTTTGCGGGGACGTAGCGTGAATCCCGGTCAGCAGCTCCCTGACGCCACGGCGACTCAGCATCGCGTTCGCGATCTGCGCGGGGTCCGGCTTGTAGGCGCCGGATTCGACGAGGGATTTCAGTTCCTGGGTCTGCATGGCCTTCGCGGTAATTATCGGCGGGCCAATCCAGATCCTTAGTTCTTAGTACTCGCACATGCGTCCAAACTGCCTGGCTCACTACTCTTGAGCTTGTGCCCAATGGCTCAGCCCGCATCCTGCTGGTCGACGATGAGCAGTCGATTCAGACCCTGCTCAGCTACCCGCTACGCAAGGACGGCTACCACGTGACCTCGGCCTTGGACGGCTCCGAAGCGCTGCGCCGCTTCGAGGAAGGCCGCTTCGACTTGGTCATCCTCGACCTGATGCTGCCGCAGCTGAACGGGGTCGAAGTCTGCCGCCAGCTGCGCTCCCGCAGTCAGGTGCCGATCATCATGCTGACCGCGAAAGGCAGCGAGACCGACAAGGTCGCCGGTCTCGAGGTCGGCGCCGACGACTACATCACCAAGCCCTTCTCGATGCGCGAGTTCCGCAGCCGTGTCAAAGCCGCCCTGCGGCGGTCGCGGATGGCCGCGGGAACCCAGGACGGCGGCGGCGCGATCGAGTGCGGCGATCTGACGATCGACTTCGACCGCCGCATGGTCACCCTGGGCACCGAAGAAGTGAAAGTCACCTACGTCGAGTTCGAGATCCTGGGGGCCCTAGCACGCTCCCCCGGCCGCGTCCTTACCCGCGAGACGCTGTTGGAGCACGTATGGGGCGACTCCGACTACCGCGACCCGCGGACCGTCGACGTCCACATCCGCCACCTGCGCGAGAAGCTGGAGAAGGACCCGAAGGAGCCGGAGTACCTCTTCACCGTGCGCGGGGTCGGCTACCGCTTCCGGGAGTAGGCGCCGTGCGTGGGCTCCGGCTCGGCGACGTCGCCAGCCGCATCACCCTGATCTCGATCGCGATCGCGGTCGGTGCCACCGCGGTCGTCTACGTCTACTCGGTCGCGATCGGCGGCTCGGCCAGCGGCAACGACGCGGTCAAGCTGCAGATCCTCACCGGCGGCCTGATCGCGGTCGCGATCGCCACGGTGATCGGGCTCTACTACACGCGCGCCGCCAACAACAACATCGAACGGCTACAGGAAGCGGCGCGCAAAGTCGCCGACGGCAACTTCGAAACGACGATCCCGATCGCCTCGGTCGGCCAGCTCGGCGACCTCGCCCGCACCTTCAACGAAATGCAGCGCCGGCTGGCCGAGCTTGACAGCGCCCGCAAGCAGTTCATCGCCAACGCCTCGCACGAGCTGCGGACGCCGATCTTCAGCCTCGGCGGCTTCGTCGAGCTGCTCGAAGACGAGGACCCCAGCCCCGAGGAGCGGGCCGAGTTCGTCCGCACCATGCGCCAGCAGATCGAGCGCCTGACCAAGCTCACCACCGACCTGCTCGACCTCTCCCAGCTCGACGCCGGCGCGGTGGTGATGCGGACCAGCAGCGTCGACCTCACCGCCCTCGCCCGCGAGGTGACGAAGGAGTTCGGGGCGCGCGCCGACCTGCGGGGGTCCCGGCTGCAGTTCCGCACTCCAAAGGAGCCCGCGATCGCCCTCGCCGACCCTGATCGGGTGCGGCAGATCATCCGTATCCTGCTTGACAACGCGCTGACCCACACGCCCGAGGGAACCGACGTCACCGTGACCACCTACTCCGCCAACCGCCGCGCCGAGCTGACCGTCTCCGACGACGGTTCCGGGATCCCGCAGCGGGTCCAGAAGCGGATCTTCGAGCGCTTCTACACGGCTGACCAGTCCGGCAGCTCCGGCCTCGGGCTGGCGATCGCCAGCGAGCTGGCGCAGCGGATGAAGGGCCGAATCACGATCAGCTCCAGCCGCCGCTTCACCGCCTTCACCCTCGACCTCCCTCCCGGAGTCGAGGCCGCGCCGGCGACGCGCTCGCCCCGCGCCCCGGTCAGGGCCGGAACGTGAGGCGCCTCGGCGCGGCGGCCGCGCTGCTGCTCTGCCTCTTCGCGCTCTTCGGCTGCGGCTCTGAGGGCGAGGAGACGAGCCCGGCCACCGGCGAGGAATCCAGCGCGACGATGGGCGGCGCGCCGAAGCCGGAAGTGGCGATCGAGACCTCCAGCCCGGGCTTCAACGCAATCCGTGTCTTCGAGGAGGCCGCGCCGGGAGTGGTGACGATCCGCTCCGTCTTCGGCAAGGAGGGAGCGGCCGAAGGCTCGGGCTTCGTCCTCAACGGCGACGGCGAAGTGGTCACCAACGCCCACGTGGTGACCGACGAATCGACCGGCGAGCGCAAGGCGGCGGAGCAGGTCTACGTCGAGTTTCCGGATCGCAACGTCGTGCCGGCGGAGATCGTCGGCTTCGACCCCTTCGCCGACGTCGCCCTGCTGCGGATCAAGCCCGACGGCTTCGACCTGCACCCGCTTGAGCTGGGCGACGACAGCGACCTCCACGTCGGCCAGCCGGTGGCCGCGATCGGCAACCCGTTCGGGGAGCAGCAGTCGCTCTCCGTCGGCGTCGTCTCGGCCACCGATCGCTCGGTCGAATCCTTGACCCAGTTCCAGATCGCCGGCGCGATCCAAACCGACGCCTCGATCAACCCCGGCAACTCGGGCGGACCACTGCTCGACGCCGGTGCTCGCGTGATCGGGATCAACCAGCAGATCGAGAGTAGCTCGGGCGCCAACGACGGGGTCGGGTTCGCGGTGCCGATCTCCGCGGTCAAACGCTCGATCGCCCAGCTGCGCGAGGGCGGCGACGCCGAATACGCCTACATCGGCGTCTCCAGCCAACCGCTCTACCCGCAGCTTGCCCGCAAGCTCGACCTCGACACCGACTTCGGCGGCCTCGTCTCCGAAGTCGTCGGCGGCGGCCCGGCGGCGGAAGCGGGGATCAAAGGGGGCAAGGACGAACTCACCTTCCAGGCAGCGAAATACACCGTCGGCGGTGATGTGATCCTCGACATCGACGGCGAAAAGATCGTCGGTCCCGACGACTTGGCCAAGGTGGTTGCCGACCGCGAACCGGGCGACACGGTGACGGTGACGGTCCTTCGCGACGGCCAGCGCAAAGAGATCGAGTTGACGCTCGGCAACCGTCCTGACGACCCCTCCAGCTGAGCCACCGACAGCGCGGGACAGCATTGCGCCGCTCATCGGTGTAGAACTTCGGCCTTGCTTCAGGAAGTCGCCCTCGGCCAAAAGACCCTCACCGACTACACCCACATCGTCGGCAAAGACCTGACGGAGCAGATCCGCCAGCTCTCCGAGCCGCTGAAGGGGAAGCGGGTCCTGCACGTCAGCGCCACCGCCTTTGGCGGCGGGGTCTCGGAGATCCTCTACACGCTGGTGCCGCTGATGCGGGACGTCGGCGTCGACGCGCACTGGCACGTGATCTTCGGCAAGGAAGAGTTCTACAACGCCACCAAGCTCCTCCACAACTCCCTCCAGGGCGCGGAGGAGACGCTGAGCGACGAGCAGTGGGAGCTGTTTGACGAGATCAACGCGATGAACGCCGAGGGGCTGCAGGGAGAGTGGGACGTGGTGATCGTCCACGACCCGCAGCCGATCGGCTTGCTGCGGGGCGCCAAGGAGAAGGGCAAGCACTGGATCTGGCGCTGCCACATCGACCTCTCGACCCCCAACCCCGCGCCGATCGCGCGGCTGCTGCCGATGATCGAAGAGTACGACGCGAGTGTCTGGCACCTCGAGGACTACGTCCCCAACGGGATGGGCAGGCACCGCGACGAGGTGCGGATCTGTCCCCCGGCGATCGACCCGCTCTCGCCGAAGAACATGGCCTTCTCGCCCGAGGACGCGGCCTTCGTCTGCCGCCAGTTCGGGATCGACGTCGACCGCCCGCTGATCACCCAGGTCTCCCGCTTCGACCCGTGGAAGGACCCGATCGGCGTGATCGACGCCTACCGCGAGGTGACGGAGCAGGTTCCGGAGGCGCAGCTGGCGATGGTCGGCTCGATGGCAACCGACGACCCCGAGGGGATGGAGTACTTCCAGAAGACCTTCGAATACGCCGGTGGCGACGACGACATCAAAATCCTCAGCAACCTCAACAACGTCGGCGCGATCGAGGTCAACGCCTTTCAGTCGCAGTCGGACATCTGCCTGCAGAAGTCGATCCGCGAGGGGTTCGGCCTGACCGTCACCGAGGCGCTCTGGAAGGGGCGGCCGACGGTTGCCGGCAACGTCGGCGGCATCCCGCTGCAGATCGAGGACGGCGTCGGGGGATTCCTCGTCGACTCGCCCTCGCAGTGCGCGGAGCGCTGCCTGGAGATTCTCCGCGACCCGGAGCTGGGCAAGACGCTCGGCCGCCAGGGCAAGGAGCACGCTCGCAAGCACTTCCTCACCCCGCGCCTGCTGCGCGACTGGCTGAAGCTGTTCGACGACCTCGACGGCTGAGGCCCACCCCTTAGTCTCTGCGGCGTGAGCTCTTCGCCGCTGATCATCGTCTCGAACCGGGGGCCGCTCCAGTTCGAGCGCGACGAGAGCGGGGAGCGGACGGTCCGCCGCGGCGGCGGCGGCCTGGTGACCGCGCTCTCCGGCCTGGTCTCACATCGCGACGCGCTCTGGATCGCCTCGGCGATGACCGACGAGGACATCGCCGTCTCCGGCGAAGCCGGCGGACCGATCGAGCAGGAGCTCGACGGGATCAACTACCGGGTCTGCCTGGTCGGCAGCGACGCCGAGGCCTACGACCGCTTCTACAACGTGATCGCCAACCCGATCCTCTGGTTCATCCAGCACTACCTCTGGGACATCTCCAACGCGCCGGACATCCGCCAGCAGGAGATCGACGCCTGGGACTACGGCTACCAGGCCGTCAACCGCGACATCGCCCAGGCCGTTCTCGCCGAGATCACCGGCCAGGAGGACCCCTTGGTGATGCTGCACGACTACCACCTGTACACCGCCCCCGGGATGATCAAGGCCGAGCGTCCCGACGCCTTCCTCCACCACTTCGTCCACATCCCCTGGTCGCAGCCGGACAGTTGGCGGATCCTTCCGAACCGGGTCCGCGACGCGGTCTACGAAGGGATGCTGGCCAACGACATCATCGGCTTCCACACCCACGCCTACTGCATCAACTTCCTCCGCTGCTGCGACGAACTGCTCGACGACGTGGACGTCGACTACGAGGCTGCCGAGGTCCGCCACGCCGGCGGCAAGACGATCGCCCGCGCCTACCCGCTGGGAATCGACGCCGAGCGGCTGCGGCGGGCCGCCGACTCGCCCGAGGTTGCCGAGGCAGAGCGCGAGGTGCTCGAGCGCCGCCGCCAGCACCTGATCATCCGCGTCGACCGGGCCGACCTCTCGAAGAACGTGCTGCGCGGCTTCACCGCCTTCGACACCTTCCTCACCCAGCACCCCGAGTTCCGCGAACAGGTCACCTTCATAGCCCACCTGCAGCCCTCGCGCCAGGACGTGCCCGAGTACGCCGAGTACCTGGAGCGGATCGAGGCCCTGGTCGCGGTCGTCAACCACCGCCACGGCACCACCGACTGGATGCCGATCGACCTGAAGATCTACGAGAACTTCCACGACGCGGTCGCCCGCTACAAGCACTTCGACCTGCTGATGGTCAACTCGCTCTTCGACGGGATGAACCTGGTCGCCAAGGAGGCGCCGGCGGTCAATACCCGCGATGGGGTGCTGATGCTCTCCGAGAACACCGGCTCCCACCAGGAGCTGTTCGACTACGTGATCTCGGTCAACCCATTCGACATCCAGGAGCAGGCCGACGCGATCCACCGGGCCCTGACGATGGACTCGGAGCAGAGGCGCCAGTGGGCCGAGGGGCTGAGGCAAATCATCTTCTCTCGCAATCCCGGCGACTGGGTCGACGACCAGCTGAAGGACATCGAAGCCGCTCGCTCCGCCGCCGCTTGAGGGGGGAGAGTTCTGCCGCCTCGCGCCTTAGGCAGGGGTGCGGGCACTGCGAATCAGATGGGTTGGAGTCGCCAAAGGGGCGGCGATCCTCGCCGCGATCCCGCTGGCCATCCAGATGCTGCCGAGCCTGCTGCGCCCGCCCGAGCCGCCGCCACTGGAAGCCGACGTGGGGTTGCCGCGCGTCACGCCGGGCGCTCGGGCGGCGGGTCCTGTCTCCGATTCCGGGCTCTCCCTACCGGGAGAGTCCTCGGAATCGTCGCCACCCGCCGCAGGTGCGGAGGTGATTGACAGCAAACCACGAAGGGCACCGCTAAAGCCACGGAGGAGGCGCCGTCCACCCACGCCTGCTCCTCTTCCGCCGCCGCCGGCAACTGTGCCAGACCCGGAACCCGTGGCCCCCATTCCCGCACCGGCTCCAGCTCCTCCCGCTCCAACCGGAGACGGTTCGGAAGAGTTCGCGCCGCGGTAGAGAGCAGAGCAGTCGGCCTCGGCCTCATCCCGCCGCTATAGTCCTTCGCCGTTTTGGCAGCACCACGCGAATACGAGCTGGTCCTGATGCTGGACCCCCAACTTGACGCCCCGGCGCGCGACGCTTTGGCGCAGGATGCCCGTGGTCAGATCGAGGCCAAGGGCGACCTCAAGAACGAGAACGACTGGGGCCTGCGCAAGATGGCCTACGAGATCAACCATCGCACCGAGGCGGATTACCGCTGGATGCGTTTCGAGGCCCCCAGCGACCTGCTCGACTCGCTCGACCACAACCTGAAGATCGCCGACGGCGTGCTGCGCTTCCGGATCTTCAAAGTCGACCCCGGCGCGCCGGTGGTCGTCCCGCCGACCGCCACCGCCGCCCCCGGGCCGCGGGAGCGCGCCGGCGCCGCCCAGGGAGCCCGCGAGGATCGCGACGACTCCCCGGCCGAGTCCGACGACGAGTAGACCGCGCAGCGTCCGTCGCTGTTTGCGGAAACCCCCGCGCCAGGGGGGAGAGTCGAGCCGGGCCGCTCCTTAGACTGGAATCTGACAAGCGAATCCAGAGGAGTTGAGTTCAATTGGCAGCTTCGAACGTGAACGTGGTCGTGATCACCGGGAACCTGACCCGGGATCCGGAGCTGCGTCATCTCGGTAGCGGGACCGCCGTCTGCAAGCTCCGCGTCGCGGTGAACAGCCGCCGCAAAGACGGGCAGACGGGCGAATGGGTGGACAAGCCGAACTACTTCGACGTCACCGTCTGGGGGGCCCAGGGTGAGAACTGCGCCAACTACCTCTCCAAAGGCCGCCCCGTAGCGGTGGAAGGCCGGCTCGACTGGCGCGAGTGGGAGGACCAGGGCGGCAACAAACGTCAGAGCGTCGAGATCATCGCCAACACCGTCCAGTTCCTCGGCTCGCGCGACGGGTCCGGTGGCGGCAACAACGGCGGTGGCGGTGGCTTCAGCCCCACGCAGAGCGACGTGCCGGCCGACATGTCCGACTTCGGCGGAGCCCCGGCGGGTGCTGGTTCGACGGCGTCCGAGGACGACATCCCGTTCTAAGTCAGTCCCTACAGAGCGCCGCGATGCGGCGCTCTGTAGCATCCGCCGCCGATATGGCTAGAGCATCTGAGACTTCATCGCGGCCCGGAGGCCGACGTGGCGGCGGCCGGCGCGGAGCCGATCGCGCCCGTCCCCGCAAATACACGCGGGTCAACTCCGAGGTCGTCGACTACAAGGACCTGAACCTGCTGCGGCGCTTCCTCTCCGACAAGGGGAAGACGCGCGGCCGCCGGGTCACCGGACTTTCCCGCCGCCACCAGCGTCAGCTCTCGGTGGCGGTGAAGCGGGCGCGCGAAATCGCCCTGCTTCCCTACGTCGGAGAGCGCTGATGGCGCAGGCGATCCTGCTGCAGGACGTCGATTCGCTCGGCGAGCGCGGCCACGTCGTCGACGTCGCCCCCGGCTACCTGCGCAACTACCTGATCCCCCGCAAGCTCGCCCAGCCCGCCACCGCCGGCGCGCTGGAGGAAGCGAAGCGGCGGATGGAGGCGGCCGAGCGGGCTGAGAAAGCCCGCGCCGAGCGCGAAGCCGAGGCCGCCGGCCTGCTCGGCAAGACGGTGCTGACGATCCACCAGCGGGCCGGCGAGGATGGCAAGCTGTTCGGCTCGGTCGGCCAGAAAGAGATCGCCGACGCCCTGCGCGAGGCCCGCGACCTGCGGGTCGACAAACGCCAGATCAAGCTTGAGCAGCCGCTGCGCGAGATCGGCACCTTCATGGTCGAGATCGAGCTCAAAGACGGCACCACGGCCGCGGTCAAGACGATCATCAGCGAGGAGAAGTAGTCCTCCAGCGTCGCCGCAGGTCCGGCTGGGTTCGCTCCGAGCGGGCGACGGTCGGTCTCGCCACCGTGGCCCTTGGCGCCGCCGGCGCCGTGATCGCCGGCCAGTTCAGCCGCATGTTCGCCCGCCGCGCCAGCGAGGCGCACGACCCCGAAGCGCTGCTGGAATCGGCCCCCGCGGCGGCGGCCGACACCGTTGGCGTCGCGGTCCGCGGCTACACCGAGGCGCCGCGCTACGAAACCGTCCTCTTCAACCTCCTCGCGGGCTTCCTCGGCTCCTTCGCGATGGTCCGCATCTCCACCTGGGCGATCCGCGACGGCCGCGGCCCCTTCCGCAACGTCCACATCGGCGGCCGCCACATCCACCACTTCGTTCCCGGAATCCTGCTCGCCTTCAGCTCTGGCACCGCCGCCCTGTTGACCGACAACGACAAGCTGGAGCAGCGGCTGGCGATCCCGATGGGCGCCGGCTTCGGCCTCACCTTCGACGAGGCGGCCCTGCTCCTCGACCTGCGCGACGTCTACTGGACCCGGGAAGGGCTGCTCAGCATCCAGCTCAGCCTCGGCGCCACCGCGATCCTCAGCATCGCCATCCTCACCCTGCGAATGCTGCGCCGCGGCGAGCTCCGCCAGGAGCAGGAGGGCCTAATCCCTCCCGCCCAGCATCACCAGCTCTCCTTCGGAACTGCCTGAGCTCTCTGTCTGCATCTGCGGACTCTTTCGTTGCTGAGATTTCTCTTTCTGCGCGCCACATGTGCGATGAATCCCTGGACGATCGGGGCGTGCGAGGCACGCTCAATCAGAAGACGGCAATCAGGTTGCTCGAAGACAATGGTTGGACCCGGGCTAAGGGAGGCAAGCACCAAGTGAAGATGGTCAAGGAGGGCGCTAGACCCATCACGCTTCCAGCCCATCGAGGCAGCGACTATTCCCGAGGACTTGCCGCGGCGATTCTTAGACAGGCAGGTCTAAGATGAAACGTACGGCTCTGCGAATGGAGATCACTGCCAAGATCCGACACGAGGAAGGCTCCTACTGGGCTGAAGTGCCCTCGCTTCCCGGCTGCTTCGCCTCCGGTCACAACCTCGATGAGCTTTTCGAGTCCCTCCGTGAAGGTATTGAGCTCTATCTCAGTGACGGGCAACCGGAGGGTCCGGAAGGGCCCCTGAAACTCACCGCGGCAATACTCAGCGACACCATCGGCTGAGCGTTAATCGCAAATACGAGGGTCGTTCCGAGCACCCGCGCCAGACCTCCTCCAGGAGCGGCTCTACGTTGTCTAGGTTTGCCTGGCTCTCTCGTCTTCCCCTTTCTCCACACTGACCTAGATGCCTCAGCCTCCCACCACTCACGTCCCGCCCCAGAACATCGAGGCCGAGGAGTCGGTGCTGGGCGCGATGCTGGTCTCCGAGTCGACGCTGACGCGGGTGATCGACGAGGTGAAGCTGAACGCCGCCGACTTCTACCTCGACAAGCACCGGCTGATCTTCGGCGTCGTCCACGACCTCTACGCGGTCTCGAACCCGGTCGACGAGCTCAGCGTCAGCGAGGCGCTGACCCAGCGCAACCAGATCGAGGAAGCGGGCGGGCGCCACTACGTCTCCGAGCTGGCCGCCAAGGTCCCGGCCGCGGCCAACGCCAAGCACTACGCCGAGATCGTCCAGCAGAACTCGCTGCTGCGACGCCTGCTCGGCGCCGGCCAGGAGATCCAGGGGTGGGTCAACGAGCGTGACGGCGAGCCACGCGAGCTCTCCGAGCGGGCCGAGAAACTGCTCTTCGAGGTCGCCCACAAGGAGCAGGCGAGCGACTTCAAACTGCTGGGGGAGATCCTCCACGACGAGGTCGACCGCCTCGAGAAGCTCTCGACCGGCGAGACCGAACTGACCGGCACCCCCTCCGGCTTTCGCGATGTCGACGCGATCACCGGCGGCTTCCAGCCCGGCAACCTGATCATCGTCGCCGCCCGCCCGGCGATGGGCAAGAGCGCGCTGGTCGCCAACATTGCCGAAAACGTCGCTGTCAAGAAGGGGCAGGCGGTCGCCTTCTTCTCGCTGGAGATGTCCGAGGTCGAGCTGGCACAGCGGTTCATCGCCTGCCGGGCGCGGATCTCCGGCGACAAGCTGCGCAAGGGGCAGGTCTCCAAACGCGACTGGCCGAAGGTGATGCGCGCCTGCAACGAGCTGGAAGAGGCGCCGCTCTGGTTCGACGATTCCTCTGACCTGGGGATCCTCGACCTGCGGGCGAAGGCGCGGCGGCTGCACGCCCAGGAACAGGAGCGCGGCGGCCTTGGCCTGATCATCCTCGACTACATCCAGCTGATGCGCTCCGACGACCACCGCGCCAACCGCGTCGAGCAGGTTGGTCAGATCAGCCGCGGGCTGAAGATCCTCGCCCGCGAGCTGGAGGTGCCGGTGGTTGCGATCTCGCAGCTCTCGCGCGCGCCCGAGCAGCGGACGCCGCCGAAGCCGCAGCTCTCCGACCTGCGCGAGTCGGGACAGATCGAGCAGGACGCCGACGTCGTCGCCTTTCTCTACCGCGAGGACTACTACCGCGATCCCGACGAGGAGCCCGACGGCCTGGCCGACCTGATCATCGCCAAGCACAGGAACGGCCCGATCGGGACCAGGAAGCTGGTCTTCCTCGACCGCTATCCCAAATTCGCCGACCAAGCTCACCAGGAGCCGCCGATCGAGCAGCCGGCCGGCGAACCGCCGCCCTTCGAGGACGCCGCCGCGGCCGGTCCCGACTTCTGATGCCCGCCATCGCCCGCTCCGAGCCGTTCCGCGAACAGGCCTGCCCGCTCGGGGTCTGCGACGGCTCCGGCTGGATCCTCGGACCCGAAGACGTCGCCCGGCCCTGCGAGTGTCGGGGCGAGCGGCTCAACCGCGGCCGCGGCCGCGGCGTCGCCTCGGCGATCCCGGCCCGCTACCGGGGGGTCTCCTTCGACCGGCCGCCGGTAGCGGACATGGCGCGGGACATGACCACCCGCCACGTCGTGCAGGCGGCGCGCGCCTACGTCGAGGACCTCGACCGCAACCTCGAGGCGGGCCGGGGAATCTGGCTGATGGGCGACACCGGCACCGGCAAGACGACCCTGGGAATGCTGATCGCCAGCGAGGCGTTGAAGGCGGGCAAGTCGGTCGGCATCTACTTCACCCCGAAGCTGCTCACCCGGATCCGCCAGACCTACCAGGAAGCCGACAACGAGAACGCCTACACCCAGTTCTTCGAACGGGTCACCGCCGTCGACCTGCTCTACATCGACGACCTAGGCTCCGAGCGCCACACCGACTGGGTGGTCGAGCAGCTCTACGCGGTGGTCAACGAGCGCTACGAGAACCAGCGCCCGATGCTGGTCACGAGCAACGCCGAGGGCGACGTCGACAGGGGTCAGAAGCGGCTGGAGGAGCAGATCGGCCGCCGCACGGTCTCCCGCCTGGTCGAGATCTGCGGCGACCCACTGCCGCTGTTCGGCTCCGACAATCGCTACCGAGCCCGCGCCGCCAGCTAAACCGCGTCAGAATCCCCCGCGCATGCCAGGAGTGGTCATAGTCGGGGCCCAGTGGGGCGATGAGGGCAAGGGCAAGGTCGTCGACCTGCTCGCCGAGCGCGCGTCGACGATCGTGCGCTTTCAGGGTGGCAACAACGCCGGCCACACGATCGTCCGCGAAGGGCAGGAGTTCAAGTTCCACCTGATCCCCTCCGGAATCCTTCACGCGGAGAAGGCCTGCGTGATCGGCAACGGCGTAGTCGTCGACCCGCGGGTTCTGCTGGGCGAGATCGACGGGCTGAAACGCGCCGGGGTGAGCGTCAACAACCTGCGTATCTCCGCCAACGCCCACCTGATCATGCCCTACCACGTGCTGCTCGACACCGCCGGAGAGACGAAGCTGGGAAAGCTCTCGATCGGCACCACCCGGCGCGGGATCGGGCCCTGCTACGCCGACAAGGCCCTGCGGCTTGGGATCCGGGTCCAGGACCTGCTCGACGAGAAGATCCTGCGGACGAAGATCCGCGCCGCCCTGGAGCCCAAGCAGCAGGCGCTGCGCGAGCTCTCGGTCCAGCGGCGCAAGCAGCTGAAGGAGGCCGGTGAGGAAGCGAAGCCGATCGAGGTCGACGGCGGCGTCCCCGACCCCCGCCTCGACCTGCACGCGATGGTCGAGGAACACATCAGCTTCGGGCACCGGCTCGAGCCCCACATCGCCGACACCGCCCGCCTCTGCTGGGACGCTCTCGACAATGACGAGACGGTGATCTTCGAGGGCGCCCAGGCGACCCTGCTCGACCTCGACCACGGCACCTATCCCTTCGTCACCTCCTCCAACCCGATCGCCGGAGCGGCCTGCGTCGGCGCCGGCGTCGGGCCGAAGGACATCGACGAGGTCTGGGGAATCGCCAAGGCCTACGCCACCCGGGTCGGAGCCGGCCCGTTTCCGACCGAGCTTTTCGACGAGGTCGGCGAGCAGATGCTGCGGCGCGGGCACGAGTTTGGGACCACGACCGGGCGGCGGCGGCGCTGCGGATGGATGGATCTGGTCGCCCTGCGCTACGCGGTCCGCCTCAATCGCCTCGACGCCCTGGCGATCACCAAGCTCGACGTCCTCAGCGGCATCGGCCCGTTGCGGGTGGCGGTGCGCTACCGCTCCAAGGAAGGCGCGCAGCTGGACACCTTCCCCTACCACCAGTCGATCCTCCACTCGGCGACGCCGGAGTACGAGGAGCTGCCGGGCTTCGACGTCGATCTAAGCGCCTGTCGCGGCGCCGATGACCTGCCCCAGGAGGCGCGCGACTACCTTGGCTTTATCGCCGACTTCGCCGGCGTGCCGGTGCGGCTGGTGGGCGTCGGGCCCGACCGCGAACAGTCGATCTGGCTCGACTCCTGAGCCGCCTCGAACAGCCGCCGGCGGATTAGAAGAAAATCCCCCACCGGGTGCGTCCGCTCCTCTACAGTCTGTGACGTGGTTACCAGTCGACGCTCGGCAAACGTCAACGAGCGGCTGCCGCGGGGAAGGCATGGCTTGCCCCGGGAGGCGGTAACCGACTCTCAGCGCAAACGCATCCACCGGGCGATGATCGAAGTCGTCTCGACCCGCGGTTACCCCGAGACGCGTGTGGTCGACGTGATCGGCGTCGCCGGGGTTTCGCGCAAGACGTTCTACGAACTCTTCGAGAGCAAGGAGGACTGCTTTCTCGCCGCCTACGACGTGCTGCTCGAAAGCCTCTTGGGGGAGTCCACCGACGCCTTCGAGTCGCGCCCGGGCGCACCCTGGGCCGAGCGCGTCAGCGCCGCTCTGGAAGTGCTGCTCAAGCATCTGTCCCAGCATCCGGATGAGGCCCGATTCGCGATCGTCGAGGTGCTTGCCGCCGGCCCCAAAGCGCTTGCCCGACGCGATTCCGCCCTGCGGCAGTTCACCGGCTTCCTCGAGCCCGGGCGCTCCGAGACGTCGGTCGAACTACCTGGAATCACCACGCTCGCGGTCGCCGGGGGCATCAGCGAGCTGCTCTACAGCGAGATCCTCCACGGCGCCGTCGGTCGCCTTCCCAGCCGCCTGCCGGACCTGATGTTCTGGGTGGTGTTGCCCTTCCTCGGAGCCAAGGCGGCAACCGCGGAGCGTGAGCGCCTGCGGCTGGCGAAAGCCCGCTCCTAGCCGCCGCTGAAGGATCCGCTCCTTTTCCCCTCACGGCGGGTTTACGAACAGGGCGGGGGTGGTAGTTTGACCCGCTGGAGAGTTAAAGCAAGCGTTCTGACGGCATTGAGCCCACGACGGGCGGGCCGCAAAGGAGAGATATAGGGATATGCGTAAGTACTTGATGTTGACGATGGCCCTCGCGGCCCTGATCGCCGTCAGCGTGGCCGGCATCGCCACCGGCGCCGGCGAAAAACCGGTGACGGTTGAAGCTGGCAACTTGGTCTTCACCTTCAACGGCGGATTCACGCCGACCAAGCTGCCGAAGAACAAGCTCGCGCCGATCAGCCTCAACGCCTCGGGCAAAATCTCGACCAAGGACGGCACGCACCCGCCGGCGCTGAAGGAAACGATCGTCGAAACCGACAAGAACGGCGCCATCAACGTCAAGGGCCTGCCGGCCTGCAAGTCGGGGCAGCTGCAGTCGCGCGACACCAAGGCGGCTGAAAAAGCCTGCAAGAGCGCGCTCATCGGCACCGGGCAGACCACCGTCGAGGTCCAGTTCCCCGAACAGAAACCGATCGACGTCAACAGTAAGTTGCTCGTCATCAACGGTGGCTTCAAGGGCGGCACGACCACCCTCTACATCCACGCCTACTTCTCGGCGCCGGTAACCGGGGCGATCGTCACCACCCTGAAAATCAAGAAAGTCAGCAACGGTCGCTACGGCCTCAAAACCATCGCCACGATTCCGAAAATCGCCGGCGGCAGCGGCTCGGTCAAGACGTTCAACCTGACGATCAACAAGAAGGGCGTCCTCACCGCCAAATGCCCCGACGGCAAGCTGCAGGCGAAGGCGACGGCGATCTTCTCGGACGGCACCAAAGCCTCCGCTGGGATCATCCGCACCTGCACCGGCACCTGAGGAACGCGACTACTCGGGGCTTGCCCCGAGCGCAAGCTGGATTCGAAAGGGCGGCCCTCGGGCCGCCCTTTCCTTTGCCTTTCAAAGGGAGTTGCAGGCGGGGAGATACCCGGTTGCGCTTCCGGTACCCGCGTAGTACAACTAGGCGTACTCGATTAAACCCAGTTGTCTAGATTGGCGGCGATGTTCTCGGGTAGCAATAGCTTGTCGATTGCGGTTGAAAGCGCGAAGGAACAAGCTCTGAAGCCTCTGGCAGAGGAGTGCGCCGAGGCTCTCGAACTGGACAACCGGCAGCTGGCCGTGGTGGAGAGCTCCCTCCACGACGCCTGGTTCTTCGGGATCCGCACCGGGCACGCGGTGATGGTCGAGACGAAGATGGGCCAGACCGACCCGAAGCCGGTCATCCTCGCGACACAGGACGAGTTCCAGGAGCTGATGGAACGCCTAGGAGAAGCGCTCAACACCACCGTCGGCGCCACGATCCAGGTCTGGGACTACCTCGGCCGCGCCTGGATCGCCGGAGCCCGCTTCTGGGAAGTCGAGATAGCCGCCCGCCTGATCGAACACCAGGCGGGCGGCTTTGAGGAGGTTCTTCGGCGTCTTGAGGAATAGTCTCGATCGCGCCGGGCTAGACCAGCTCAGGCACAGTCGTCGAGGCCGTACTTGCTGAGCAGTTCCTTCGCTTCGGAGAACTGGCTGGAATTCCTGATCGCGACCAGCGGCTTGGCTTCGACTCGTTTGACGGTTTCTTCCATCGCCTTGACGATGGCTTCCACCTCTTGCTCGTCTCCGGCCGGCGCGCCCAGGCTCTTCAGGTTTTCGATGTCCTTTTCGTAAGGCGGCAACAGGACGTCCGAGATCAGCAGTTCCTGGTCGGCTCGGGTGACCTCGGTCGGATCGAGCGTGCTGGTCACTTCTTTGAACAGCGCGTTCTGTTCCTTTTCGTGTTCCTTGCAGCCCGCGTTCACCTGCTTCGTGAATTCCGCCTTGGTCAGCTGGGTGGTCTCATCTCCTCCACCGCAGCCCGCAACGACCAGCAGAGCGGCCAAAGCCGCCACCAGCGCCAGGAATGCTCCCTTCTTCACCTTTCTCTCCTCCCCCTTGAACTTCTTGACTAAAGGAAGAGAGCCTACCTAATAGCCGCCCGCCCTGCTGACCAAATGAAAAGAGGCCGCCCGAAGGCGGCCTCTTTCAGTGGGCCTCTCGTACTGCGAGAGGGCGCGGTGGTTACGGCGCGGTAACCGCCCAGGTGCCCCTTACGAAGCCACCCGTTTCACCGCTGAATGCCAGTGCTACACCATACGAATCGAGCGTACCCGTGAAAGCGCCGGGGTCGAACGTCTGAGGTATAGCCGTGAAGTTGTCCTCTTCATAGACGCATAGGGTCCCGGGTGCCGCTTTGGGTGCTTTGGCGGTGCCAGAGCACGCCGCAGGAGCTTTTTCTTCGGCAGCTTCTTTTTTGGTGACGAAGATCAGGGTCGGTTTTCCTCCGCCCGGGTATGCGAGATTGAACGAAATCGGGACACTGACGAGCCCGATACCGCCCGGGTTCACGAAGCTCCAGTGCCCGTACAGAGTCGCTTTGGACGGAATTACGCATTCGGGTTTGGTCGTACTGCAGGCACCGGCTTCACCGGTGTCGCCTTTGGGTCCTTTTTCGCCTTTGGGGCCTTCAGGGCCTTCGTCACCGGTGTCGCCCTTGTCACCCTTGTCACCCTTGGCTCCAGGTGCGCCAGGTGCCCCCTGCGGACCGACGGGTCCGGTGGGAACCAGGCCTTTGGCGATGCTTTTAACCTGGTTTTTCTGCTTGCTGTTCAGGCCTTGCTGAGCAGCGGCGAAGGCGCCGCCGCCGAGCGCGGCCACCAGGGCCACGATCGCCACGACGAACCCGGCCGTGCCGAGCTTGCTGTGAATTCGAGAGATCAATTTTCCTCCCCTAACGGTTGGACAGTGATGGCGAGACTGGCGAGAACCTGGCCGCCGAGCATTGAGACAAGCCAGATCGCTCGCGTCTCGGCCCTCACGTGTTCCCCTCCGGTCCCATTGATAAGTGCTGGCCGTGTCCCTGGCACGCCAGCCAGATGAGCTTAAAGTACCCCCGTTAGCAGGTCAAGGAACCCGAGTGGTGACAATGCTAGAGCCAATCGATCAATCGATTATCCTTGATGGATGGGATCGGGAAGCCACGGGGAAACGCCGCTGAGGATCATCACCCTCGGGCCGGCCGGCACCTGCCACGAGCGAGCGGTCCAGCGCTACCTGGAGTTCCAGGGGATCGAGGAGTTCGAGATCGAGTTCATCGCCGACTTCATGGACGGGCTGGAGCGAATTCGCGGGCGGGACGACTCTTTCCTGGTCCAGTGCAGCGCCCACCCGCGGGTTCACGAGGTCACCGAGCGCTACTGGAAGGAGGTCTTCGTCGTCGACACCTTCATCTACCCGACCAAGCACCTGGTGGTGCTGACGCGCAGGGAGGTGGAGCACCCGCGCTCGCTTGGGATCGTGCCGGCAACCAAGGGCTACGTCGACCTCTCCCAGTGGGAGGAGGTGATCGACGTCGTCTCCAAGCCGGTGGTCGGCGAGGAGCTCCTCGCCGGTCGCTACGACTCCGGGCTTACCCACATAGAGCATTTTGAGGAGCACGAAGACGAGCTGCGCCTCGACCTCGATATCGGCGAGATCGACACGACCTGGGTCGTATACGGGACCCAGAAGCGGTTCCAGGGCGAGGTGATCGGGATCCCCTCGCGGGAGATCCTGCGGCGGCCAGGCGCCGTCAGCGGCGCCCTCTAGCCCTTGGTCGCGCTGACGAAGATCTCGAACTGCGCCTCGGTCGGCTCCTTCGGCCTGCCGTTTCCGTGGAAAGACCGCTCGAGCGTCATCCCGACCGACGAGTAGACCTCGCGGAGTTCGTCGACGGCGTAGAGGCGCTGGCGAAATTCGATCCCCTTCAGCCCCTCCAGGACCTCCCCGAACCGAAGCGGAATCATCGCGCCTTCCATGTAGCGGTCCTTCTTGTTCCAGCGG
>JBIOTO010000171.1:0-3031 GCA_044865945.1 Solirubrobacterales bacterium | reverse complement strand
ACCAGCGGCTCGCCGTCGCGCAGCAGCAGGTGGGCGCCGGGGGTGCGGCCGGGGCGACGGCCGCCCTCCAGCTTCGGCCAGGGCAGCGAGGCGCCGTAGGGGTTGGCCGGGTCGGTGGCGGCGAGGACGGTGTAGGAGCCGTCGGCTTCGGGCAGCGAGCGCAGCCGCTCGACCGCGCCGGGGAGGGCGAACTGGGCGCCGCCGAGGCCCTCGACGAAGTAGCCGCGGCGGGCGGTGCCGAGCAGCTCGAGGTTGCCGAGCTCCCCGTAGAGGGTCGAGAAGCCGCCGGGGATCCCCTCGGCGAGGACGGTCTCGCGGGTGACGATCCCGTAGCGCTCCAGCATCAGCTCGGCCGTCGCGCGGAGCTTGGCGCCCGGGCCCGGGGCGTTGGCGAAGAGCGGCGCGGTCAGCGACCAGCGCCCCTGGACGGCGGCGCCGGTGGTCGAGCGGCGGCGGGCGAAGCGGCGGCCGGGGCGTTCGCTCGGCGGCACGGCCCGCAGGCGCGGCGCCCGCAGCGGCGCGAAGGCGTCGTTGGTCACCTCGCCGGTCCAGGCCAGGTCCCAGAGGGCGTTGTGGATGTCCTCGGCCGGGTGTTCGAGGTCGAAGGCGAGGTCGAGCCAGAAGGAGGGGCCGGCGGCGAGACGCTCGCGGATCGCCTCGTGGACCTCGCCCGCGGGCGACTCCAGCTTCGCGTTGGCCGGCGGCGGGCCGGCGAGGCGGACGTCTTCGCGGAAGTAGAGGGCGACGCGACCGTCGTTGCGGCCGAGGGCGCCGGAACCGATCCAGACCAGCTCGCCGCTGGTGCAGAGCTCGT
This sequence comes from Solirubrobacterales bacterium, assembly GCA_044865945.1. GTDB lineage: Bacteria > Actinomycetota > Thermoleophilia > Solirubrobacterales > 70-9 > VAYN01. Next base: position 2,217 of record JBIOTO010000171.1, on the reverse strand, counting down.
CCAGCCAGCTCTGCGAGTAAGCGCCGAGGCGGCGCGGCAGCACGTCCCCCTCCCAGACCTTCGGGGTCAGCGCCACCCCCTGCAGCGGCACCAGCGCCTCGCGCAGGCGGTCGATCCCGGCGCCGGTGCGGCGGAACGCGTCGACGTTCTGCCAGCTCGGCAGGAAGCGGGCCAGCTCGCGGGTGTCGGCCGCCTCGACCTCCTTGCGCAGGCGGGCGAGGCTGGCGCGGCGGACCCGGCGCAGGACTTCGGAGTCGCACCACTCGCGCTCGGTCCCGCCGGGCAGAAGCTCGCCGCGGACCATCGCCCCTTCGCTCTCCAACTCGCGCAGGCCCGGCAGCGGATCGACCCCGTAGCGGTCGGCCAGCTGCTGGGTCGGGAAGGGGCCGTGGGTGCGGGCGTAGCGGCGGACCAGGGCGCGCATCGCGTCGGGGTGCTCCTCGAGGAAGGTCTCCGGCAGGCCGGGCGGCTCGGGGACGCCGAGCGCGTCGCGGTAGAGGCCCGCGTCCTCGGCGGCGATGTAGCGCTCCTCGCCGGCGACGCGGACCCTGGCGACGCGGCGCTCGGCGACCAGTTTGTCCAGCATCGAGGCGGCCGAGTAGCCCTCTGCGACCCGCTCCTCGCACTCCTCGGCGGTGAGGTCGCCGAGGTTGCGCAGCAACTGTTGCAGGGCGTCGCGGTCGCCGGCGCGGCCGGCCTCGGTGCGGTGCTGGAGCTGCGCCTCGACTTCTTCCAGCGCCTCGGGGTCGATCAGCTCGCGCAGCTCCTCCTGGCCGAGCAGCTCGCGCAGCAGGTCGCGGTCGAGGGCCAGCGCCGCCGCCCGCCGCTCGGCGTTCGGCGTGTCCCCCTCGTACATGTAGGTGGCGACGTAGTCGAACAGCAGCGAGGAGGCGAACGGCGAGGCGGTAGGCGTCTCCACCTCGACCAGGGAGAGCGCCCGCGAGTGCAGCTTTTCCAGCAGCTCGGCGAGGGCGGGCAGGTCGAGGACGTCGCGCAGGCACTCGCGGTAGGTCTCGAGGATGACCGGGAAGCGGGGGAAGTCCCGCGCCACCTCCAGCAGGCTCTGGCTCTTCAGCCGCTGCTGCCAGAGGGGGGTGCGTTTGCCCGGGTAGGCGCGCGGGATCAGCAGCGAGCGGGAGGCGTTCTCGCGGAAGCGGGCGCCGAACAGGGCGCTGCCGGAGAGCTCGCCGACGACCAGGTCTTCGATCTGGTCGGGGTCGATCAGGACCAGGTCGGCGGGCGGCGGCTCGTCGGCGTCGGGGAGGTGGATGACGATCCCGTCGTCGGACCAGATCGCGTCGGCCTCGAGGTCGCGTTCGTCGCGGATCTTGGCGGCGAGGGCGAGGCCCCAGGCGGCGTGGACGCGGCCGCCGTAGGGGGAGAGGATGCAGAGCCGCCAGTCGCCGATCTCGTCGCGGAAACGCTCGACCACGATCGTCTCGTCGGAGGGGACGACGCGGGTCGCCTGCTGCTGCTCGCGCAGGTAGCTGACCAGGTTGTTGGCGGCGCGCTCGTCGAGGTCGTACTCCTTGGCCAGCTCGGCCGGCTCGCGGTTGACCGCCTCGCGGGCGAAGGCGCCGATCGCGCGGCCCAGCTCGGCCGGGCGGCCGATCCCGTCGCCCTTCCAGAAGGGGACGGCGCCGGGGGCGCCGGGGGCAGGGGTGACGATGACGCGGTCGCGGGTGATTTCCTCGATCCGCCAGGTGCTGGAGCCGAGGAGAAACGTTTGGCCAGCGCGGGCCTCGTAGACCATCTCCTCGTCGAGCTCGCCGACCCGGCGGCCGTCGGGCAGGTGGACGCCGTAGAGGCCGCGGTCGGGGATCGTGCCGGCGTTGGTGACGACCAGCTGGCGGGCGCCTTTGCGGCCGTGGATCGTGCCTTCGGTGCGGTCCCAGACGATCCGCGGTCGCAGCTCGGCGAAGCGGTCGGAGGGGTAGCGGCCGTCGAGCATGTCGAGCACGTTCTCCAGCTGTTCGCGCGAGAGGTCGTGGAAGGACTGGGTCGCGGTGACGACGCGCTCGACCTCGTCGACCTCCCACTCGTCCAGCGCCGCCATCGAGACCAGGTGCTGGGCGAGGACGTCGAGGGGATTCTGCGGGATCGTCGTCTCCTCGATCTCGGCCTCGCGCATGCGGCGGGCGACGACCGCGCACTCGAGCAGGTCGCCGCGGTATTTGGGGAAGATCCGGCCTTTGGAGACTTCGCCCATGCGGTGGC
>JBIOTO010000170.1:0-8381 GCA_044865945.1 Solirubrobacterales bacterium | reverse complement strand
GCGATCGCCATCCCCACCACCCGGTCCTTGTAAGAGAGCGAGGGGCGGTTGGTCGAGTCGTCCTTCAGGTAGAGGTTGCTGAGGCCAAGCTCGGCGCCGAGCCGCTCGGCGTGGATCAGCGGCGTTTTGCCGGCGAACTGGGCAACCCGCTCTTTCGCTTTCAGGTTGAGGATCGGCAGCAGCTCCTCGAAGCGCCAGATGTTCCAGGGCCGCTCCGCCGCCGAGCGCTCGGCGATCCGCTCCCTGGCCAGGTCGTAGTCGTAGTCGACGTCGAGCCCTTCGCCGCAGGCCGGGCACTTGAAGGCCTTGTCGAGCAGGGGCGTGCGGTAGCCGCAGTCGCGACAGACGAGTTCGGTGGCACAGGAGCGGGTCCGGAGCCCGTAGGGCTCGGTGATCTGCGGGTCCACCGCGTCACTCATGACTCCTCCTTTGCCGCCGATCGCTCGGCGTCGATCCGGTTGATCGCACGGGTATAACACATGACTGGAATTCGCTCAACGCTTTCTGCGTAAAAGTAAGGGAACCGGTTTTGCCGATCCCCTCCAGCAAGGTAGCGAAAGCTGGGGCCGGCGCAACTCTGCTGTAGTCTCTTGTCTGTAGAGGTTCTGTCAGCAACTCAGGAGGATCGCCTCGATGACCCCGCAGGAGCGCTTCGCCGTCAACCTACGCAAGGCCCGAGTCGCGGCTGGCGTCTCCCAGGAAGAGCTGGGCTACAGGTGCGACCTGCACCGCACCGAGGTCTCGCTGCTGGAGAGAGCCGGGCGCGAGCCGCGGATGGCGACGATCGTCAAGCTCTCCGGCGCGCTCGACACCTCGGTCGCGGAGCTGTGCGAGGGCGTCTCCTGGCTGCCGAAAGCCAAGCGCTTCGACGTCAAACGCCCGCCCAAGAGCTGAATCGCCGCCGCGCGACCGGTTGCGGACAAGTAAACGCCGCGCGGTCGTGGCGCGCGGCGTTTTGAGCGAAATGATGAACGGAGGCGGGGCGACGACGGCCGAGCCGACGTGACCAGGATCCGTCATGACGATTTAGATCCTGGCTCAGGATTGGTCCTCCTTTGCCACCCCAAGGCGGTTTCCCATATCCGAGGCCCCGCCTCCTTCACCGGTTGATCGCCCGGCAGAACCATTCATAACAGAATCGGTTCCATCAATCAAGGGTGTTTGCCCAATAGCTCAAGGTACTTCTGAATCTCTCGTTATGAGGTAGGCGAGGCCGAGGGAGAGACCGGAATCTTGGCCTCCTCGGGCCAGCGCTCAAGCGTCTCGGCGCTGTCCTCGACACCGGCCGCGACCAGCAGCTCCTCGGCCACGTGCGGCGCGAAGGGCACCAGCGTCCGCGCCAGCAGGGCGAGGGCGGCGAGCTGCGCCTCGGCATCGGCGCGATCAAGCTGACCGCGCCGTTTGACCACCCGCTTCTCGAAGTCCTGGATCCGCTCGAAGAGGCGGGTGATGTTGCGAATCGCCTTGTGCATCTGCAGCTGCTCGGTGTCCTCGGTGATTTTCGCCAGGCCGTTCTCGCACCATTTGCGCAGGCGGTCGCGCATGTGCTCGGTGTCGGCGGCGGCCTCGGGGTCGTGCTCCAGCCCCTCCAGCGCCGCCAGGCGGTCGTGGGTGTAGTTCCAGAGGCCGCGCAGGAAGCGGCTGGCGAACCGCACCGCCCCGTCGCTCCAGTTCAGCGTCTTCGCCGGGCCGGCGGCGTAGAGGACCGCGAGCCGGACCGTGTCGGCACCGTGCTCGGCGACCAGCTCGTCGGGGTTGACGACGTTGCCGAGGTGCTTGCTCATCTTGCGGCCGTCGGCGATCACCATCTCGTGGAAGAGGCAACCGGCGAACGGCTCCCCCTCCCCCATGAACTCGAACGGCCCGATGTCCCGCAGCGCCTTGGTGACGACCCGCTGGTCGAAGACGAAGCCGCCGCTGTCGTTGCCAGCGACGAGGCGCTCGGACGGCAGCCACTCGCGCAGCTCGGGGTGGGTGAACATCTGCTCGTCGCGGTCCTCGGGCGGGACCGCGGCCGGGACCCAGAGCCAGAGGGCGTCGAAGTGGCAGTCGAGGGTGTCGGTCTCGCGCTTGGCGGCGGCGCCGCACTTCGGGCACTCGACGTCGACGAAGTCGGGGCGCTCGGCCAGCGGATTCCCTTCACCGGTCGGCTGCAGGTCGCGGGGCAGGACCACCGGCAGGTCGGCCTCGGGCACCGGCACCGGGCCGCACTCCTCGCAGAGGACGATCGGGATCGGACAGCCCCAGGCGCGCTGGCGCGAGATCGAGAAGTCGTTGGCGCGATAGCGGGTGGCCTCGCCGGCGCCCTCCACCGGGGCGGGCGCCGGGCGCTCGTCCTCGCCCTCCGGCGCGGCCGGGACCTCAACCCGGTCGAGGCGCTCGGCGAGGTCGCGGTCGGCCTCGTCGATCGCCGGGATGCCGAGCGCCGCGGTCGGCCCGAAACGGGCGTCGACCAGCGGCGAGACGACCAGCGGCAGCCGCGCGCCATTGGGACCGGCGACCGAGTTGCCGGTGTCGACCAGCGGCACCGAGCGGGCGTCGCGGGCGCTGCGATCCCAGCCGCCGGAGCGCATCTTCTCCAGCTCCTCGCGCGCGGACGGGTCGGTCGCCCAGACATCGACGTCCGGGTGGCGTGGCGAGAGCAGGACGAAGCTGGCGAGGCCGGCGTGCTCGCGGTGCGGCGTGAAGACGGTCAGCGAGCGGCCGTCGCCCTGGAGGTCGAGCTCGACCCCGTCGGAGCGGCCGAGGATGTAGCGCTGGGTCGCCAGCGAGAGCTCGTCCCACTTGCCGCTCCGCTCCAGCAGCTCGGTGTTGCGGTCGTTCTCCTCCAGGTAGGGAGTGATGCGCAGGAACCAGGTCGGGCGCCGGATCAGCCGCACCTCGTTGTGGCAGCGCCAGCAGCGCCCGTCCTCGACCTGGATCGAGGCCAGCGTGGTCTGGCAGGTGTCGCACCAGTCGACCGTGGTGTCGGCGCGGTAGATCAGGTCGCGCTCCAGCAGGGTGATGAACAGCCACTGCGACCAGCGGTACTGGCGCTCGTCGGAGCTGTAGAAGACGCGGTCGTAGTCGAAGGAGAAGCCGAGCCGCTTCATCTGGCCGAGCATCCGCTCGCCGCACTCCGCCACCCACTCGGCGGGCGGCACCTGGCGCTCGATCGCCGCCAGCTCGGCCGGCAGCCCGAAGGCGTCGAAGCCGAAGCCGAAGAGGACCGAGTCACCGCGACCGCGGCGGAAGCGGGCGTAGGAGTCGCCGATCGAGTAGTCGCGGACGTGGCCCATGTGGAGGTTGCCCGAGGTGAACGGGCTCGAAGGCTTGACGTAGACCCGCTCCGAGCCGTCGCGCAGCCGCGGAGCCGCGAAGTCGCCGCGCCCCTCCCAGCTCTCCCGCCGCGCGGCCTCGATCGCCTGCGGGTCGTAATGACGTTTGTCGCTCATCTAACCCAAGGCTAGCTATGAGTGCCTGAAACCAAGCAGGTCGGGGGACGCAGGGAGCGTGGCGTGCTCTGCACGCGAGCGACCGAGGACCCGGAGATGCGCCGGTTTCAGGTGCTCATTCGTCGAAGGTGAAGAGCTTGTTGCCTACGAAATTGAACGGCATCGCGACCGCGACCGCGATCGCCTGGGCCGGGAGTTCGCCGAGGCCGCCGGAGACCAGCAGTTCGAGGACCACGAGGTTGACGACCAGCGAGGCGATGCTGACGGCGAAGAAGCGGGCCGCCTGGAAGTGGGCCGGGCGCGCGCCCGGCTCGAAGGTCCAGTGGCGGTTCCAGAAGAAGTTGTTGCTGACGGCGACGACGAAGGCGCCGATCGCCGCCGCGATGTGGTGGACGTCGAGGACGCTCGCCAGCAGGGCGAAGACGGCGAGGTTGATCAGGTAGCCGGAGCCGCCGACGAGGCAGAATTTGAGCAGCTGGACCCATTTTTCCGGCTGCCTGGCGGCGGCGCCGATCCGGTTGGCGATTTCGGTGGCGGGGGTCATCGCGAACGGATCAGGTTAACGAGAGCGGGGGCGCTTGCTCCGATCCGCGTAGTCTTCCCGCTCCGATGGGCACGAGAAACGCAACGGTGGCAGCCGTGGCGCTGGCCGCCGCGGGCGTGGCACTGGCGCTCGTCTTCGGCGGCAAGAAGACGGCGGACAGCGCCAAGGCCGAGGAAGGTGTACCCGGCGCGCCGGCGGTCGAAATCGTCTCCCCCCGCAACGGCGCCCGCCAGACCAGCCACGCCGCCGTGGTCAAGGTCGAGGTCGAGAACTTCCAGCTGGCGCCGAGCCGGTTTGGCGGCGAACCGCAGCTGGGCGAGGGGCACCTGCGCTTCAGCCTCAAGCGGGTCCCCGACTGCGTCGACCCGAAGAAACTGTCGGACGCGATCAACAGCCCGGTCGGCAAGGGACGGCTGGTCGGCAAATCCTTCGACTACGCCGGCTACGCGGGGCCCAACGGCGCCCTCGCCGAGGAGATCGGCTCGGCCGGCAGCTACTCCCCCGCCACCCGGCCGGAGATCTACTACCACGGCCTGCCGCCCGGCTTCTACCGCCTGATCGTCAACCTCGCCCAAAACAGCGGCATGCCGACCCAGTTCCACGACGTCACCAACTTCCAGATCCTCCCCCGCCACAACAAGGGGCCAAAACCCTGCGGGCCCGGCAAAGTCCCCAGCGCCAAGGCCGCCCAGCGCCTCGAATAACACCGGTTTAAGCGTCAATACTTCACTTTGTATAGTGGTTAGGTGCGCACTTATCGCCGCCTGATGGGATTCCTGCGCCCTTACCGGGCGCAGCTTTGGGGCTCGCTGGTCTTCGCCTGGGCGGCGATGGGGATGACGGTCCTGATCCCGTATCTGATCGGGGAGGCGGTCAACGCGATCAAAGATGGCGACAAGCCCGACCTGCTGCCGCTGGCGCTGGCGATCTTCGCCGCCGCGGTGCTGCGACTGGGGCTGATCGTGGTCCGGCGCGTGGTCGCCGGCAAGGTCTCGCTCGGGGTCGAGTTCGACCTCCGCCAGGCCTTCTACGCCCACCTGCAGCGACTCGAGCTCGGCTTCTTCGACTCGCAGCAGACCGGCCAGTTGATGTCGCGGGCGACGGTCGACCTGCAGTCGATCCGCTTCTTCCTCGGCTACGGCCTGATCTTCATTACCCAGACCGTGCTGACGATCGTCCTCGCCAGCGCGGTGATGTTCTGGATGAATCCCTGGCTGGCGCTGATCGCGCTGGCGCCGGCGCCACTGGTCGTCTACGTCGCCTCCCGCTACAACCGCGTCTCCCGTCCCGCCCAGCAGGAGGTCCAGCAGCGGATCGCCGAGCTGACCGCGGAGGCCGAGGAGAACGTCTCCGGAATCCGCATCGTCAAGGCCTTCGCCCGCGAGGAGCACCAGCTGGGCCGCTTCCAGCGGGCGGTGGCGCGAGTCTTCGACCAGAGCATCTACTCGACCAAGCTGCAGGCGTTCTTCTCCCCCCTGCTCGGTTTCCTGCCGCAGCTGGGGATCGCCCTGGTGCTGCTGATCGGCGGCCGCCAGGTGATCGCGGACAACCTCAGCCCCGGCGCCTTCACCTCCTTCTACTTCTACCTGGTGATGCTGGCCGGGCCGATGCGGATGCTGGGGATGACGATGGGGATGGCTCAGCGGGCGATCGCCTCCGGCAACCGCCTGTTCGAGATCCTCGACCGCGAGCCGCGGATCCAGAGCCCGCCCGAGGCGCCGGCGCTGCCCTCCGGCGGCGGCGCGGTCGAGCTGCGCGGCGTCACCCTGCACTACGAGGGGGCCGAGGAGGTGCCGGCGCTGGAGGGGGTCGACCTCGCGGTCGAGGCCGGGAGGACGGTGGCGCTGGTCGGGCCGTCGGGCTCCGGCAAGACCAGCCTGGTGGCGCTGATCGCGCGGCTGTACGACCCGACCGCGGGCGAGGTGCTGGTCGACGGCGCCGACGTGCGCTCGGTCGAGGTCGCGGACCTGCGCTCGGAGATCGCCTTCGTCGGCGACGACAGCTTCCTCTTCACCGCCAGCGTCGCCGAGAACATCGCCTACGCGCGGCCCGAGGCGAGCATCGAGGAGATCGAAGCGGCGGCGCGGCGAGCGCAGGCCGACGAGTTCATCCGCGCCCTGCCCGACGGCTACGAGACCCGCGTCGGCGAGCGCGGCCTGACGCTTTCCGGCGGTCAGCGCCAGCGGGTGGCGATCGCCCGCGCCCTGCTCGCCGACCCGCGGATCCTGATCCTCGACGACGCCACCTCCTCGGTCGACGCGACCACCGAGGCGGCGATTAAAGCCGGCCTGCGCGAGGCGATGGCCGGGCGGACGACCTTCATCATCGCCCACCGCCTCTCCACCGTCTCCCTGGCCGACGAGATCGTCGTCCTCGACGGCGGCCGGATCGTCGACCGCGGCACCCACGAGGAGCTGCTGGAGGGCTGCGGCTTCTACCGCGAGATCGCCGAGCACGGGCTCGCCGACTCGGTCTTCCTGCAGCGCGACCTGGAGGAGCGGGAGGAGGTGGCGCGGCTGTGAACGACAGCGGGCCCAACATGGGCAACATCGGCCGCCTCTTCGCCGACCTCTGGCGGCTGCTGCGCGGCGAGGACCGCCGCGGGCACAAGGTGCGCTGGCTGGTCACCCAGCTGCGGCCCTACCGCGGCCGTGTCGCCCTGATGTTCCTCGGGCTCCTGGCGGCGACCGGCGCCGGCCTCGCCCCTCCCTACCTGGCCGGGAAGGCGATCGACTCCGGGATCGAAACCGGCGACGTCTCAGCGCTGAACTGGATCGTCGCCGCCTTCGTCGCGGTGGCGATCGTCTACGCGGCGGCGACCTACCTGCAGACCTACATGGTCGGCTGGGTCGGGACGCGGGTGCTGCAGGACCTGCGCGAGCGCGTCTTCACCCACATCCAGTCGATGCCGATCGGCTTCTTCACCCGCCGCAGTCCCGGGGTGCTGATCTCCCGCATGACCAATGACATCGAGGCGCTGAACCAGCTGGTCACCACCGGCGTGGTGACGATGTTCTCCAGCACCCTGACCCTGATCGGCGAGGTCGTGATCCTGCTCCTGCTCGACGTCAAACTGGCGCTGGTCACCTTCCTCACCTTCCCGCTGCTGATGGTGGCGAGCCTCATCTTCCGCGTCGCCTCGGCCGGCGCTTACAAGGCAACGCGGGAGCGGATCGCGGCGATCACCGCCTACCTGCAGGAGTCCCTCAGCGGGGTGCGGGTGGTGCGCAGCTTCGGCCAGGAGCCGCGCCACCTCGACGAGATGACCGCGCTGAACGAGGCGAACCGGGCGGTGAACATGAAAACCGTCTACCTCAACGCCTCCTACTTCCCGGCGGTCGAACTGCTCGCCGCCGTCGGCACCGCGGTGATCCTGCTCTACGGCGGCAGCCAGGCGATCGACGGCGCGATCCAGCTCGGCGTGATCGTCGCCTTCGTCGGCTACCTCAACACCTTCTTCGAACCGATCCAGCAGCTCTCCCAGCTCTACACGACCTACCAGCAGGGGATGGCGGCGCTGGACAAGATCTTCGACCTGCTGGAGACCGAGCCGGACATGGTCGACGCGCCAGACGCGATCGACCCCGGACCGCTGCGCGGCGAGATCGAGCTCGAAGGCGTCTGGTTCTCCTACGCCGAGGAGGGCGAGTCGGGGGTGGACACCTGGGCCCTGCGCGACGTCGACCTGCACGTGCCGCCGGGACAGACCCTGGCCCTGGTCGGGGCGACCGGAGCGGGGAAGTCGACCTTCGCCAAGCTGGTCGCCCGCTTCTACGACCCGCAGAAGGGGGTCGTGCGGGTCGACGGCCACGACCTCCGCGGCGTGCGGCAACAGGCGCTGCGGCGGCAGCTGGGGATCGTCCCCCAGGAGGGCTTCCTCTTCTCCGGCAGCGTGCGCGAGAACGTCGCCTTCGGCCGGCCCGAGGCAAGCGATGAGGAGGTCGCGGCGGCGATCGCCGCGGTCGGCGCGACCGAGTTCGTCGCCGCCCTGCCCGACGGCCTCGACACCCAGGTCGGCGAGCGCGGCATCCAGCTCTCCGCCGGTCAGCGCCAGCTCGTAGCCTTCGCCCGCGCCCTCCTCGCCGAGCCCCGCATCCTGATCCTCGACGAGGCGACCTCCAACGTCGACGTGCGGACCGAGAAAACGATCGAGCGAGGCCTCGAGCGCCTCCTCCACGGCCGCACCGCGATAGTCATCGCCCACCGCCTATCCACCATCCGAAGAGCCGGCAAGATCGTCGTCCTCGAAGGCGGCCAGATCGCCGAGCAAGGCACCCACGACGAGCTGATCGCCGCGGGCGGGGTGTACGCCAAGCTCTATGGGGCCTGGGCTGAATCCGCTGCTTAGGGTTTGGGGTTGGGGAGGGTCGGTAGGGGGTGTCCGGGCGCACCTCCGCCGCGTG
>JBIOTO010000169.1:0-5930 GCA_044865945.1 Solirubrobacterales bacterium | reverse complement strand
CGAGCGCGTCGATCGCCTCGGCGGCGATCGTGTTCAGGACGGTGTTCGGGAAGGCGAGCGACATGCTCGACCCCAGCGCCCGGAACTCGAATTTGTTGCCGGTGAAGGCGAACGGCGAGGTCCGGTTGCGGTCGCCGCCGTCCATCGGCAGCGGCGGCAGCACCGTGGTCCCCAGGTCGAGGAAGGAGGCGGGGGTGTTGGGATCGCCGGAGCCGGCGGCGATCGCGTCGAACGTTTTTTCCAGCTCGGCGCCGAGGAAGATCGAGATGATCGCGGGCGGCGCCTCGTTCGCCCCGAGCCGATGGTCCTGGCCGATGTTGGCGACCGAAGCCCGCAGCAGGCCCTGGTGCTTGTTCACCGCCTGGATCACCGCCGCGCAGAAGAACAGGAAGTGGATGTTGTCGGCCGGCGTGTCGCCCGGGTTGAGCAGGTTGGCCCCGGCGTCGGTCCCCATCGACCAGTTGTTGTGCTTGCCGGAGCCGTTGACGCCGGCGAACGGCTTCTCGTGCAGGAGGCAGACGAACCCGTAGCGGCGGGCGACGTTCTCCAGCGTCTGCATCAGCAGCTGCTGGTGGTCGGAGCCGACGTTCGAGTTCTCGAAGATCGGCGCGATCTCGTACTGCGCCGGCGCCACCTCGTTGTGGCGGGTCTTGACCGGGATGCCGAGCTTCCGCATCTCCAGTTCGGACTCCATCATGAAGGCCAGCACCCGCTCCGGGATCGAGCCGAAGTAGTGGTCGTCGAGCTCGTGCCCCTTCGGCGGCTTGGCGCCGAACAGGGTGCGGCCGGTGGCGATCAGGTCGGGCCGCTCGAAGAAGTACTGCTCGTCGATCAGGAAGTACTCCTGCTCGGGGCCGACGGTGGTGAAGACCCGCTGGCTCTGCTCGTCGCCGAGCAGCCGCAGCGCCTTGATCGCCGAGCGCGAGAGCGCGTCCATCGAGCGCAGCAGCGGGATCTTGGCGTCGAGCGCCTCGCCGGTCCAGGAGGCGAAGGCGGTCGGGATGCAGAGCAGCGCCCCGTTCGGGTTCTCGAGGATGAAGGCGGGGCTGGTGGGGTCCCAGGCGGTGTAGCCGCGGGCCTCGAAGGTGGCGCGGACGCCGCCGGTGGGGAAGGAGGAGGCATCGGGCTCGCCCTGGATCAGCTCCTTGCCGGAGAAGCCGGCCAGCGATTCGCCGTCGCCGCCGGGCTCGAAGAAGGAGTCGTGCTTCTCCGCGGTCGAGCCGGTCAGCGGCTGGAACATGTGGGTGTAGTGGGTGGCGCCGTTTTCCAGCGCCCATTCCTTCATCGCCTCGGCAACCGCGTCGGCGAGGCTGGGGTCGAGCGCGCCGCCGCCCTCCAGCGTCGTCTGCAGCTTCTCGAAGACCTCCTTCGGCAGCCGGTCGCGCTGCACGGCGACGGAGAAGACGTTCTGCCCGAAGGGGTTGTTCTCCGGGAGGGTCAGGTCCTGCGCGCCAAGGGCCCCTCCGTTGGAGCTCCACTGGGCTGCGGTCACGTTCTGCTGGCGAATACGGCTCATCGGTTGGGTTCTCCCCCTAAGGCGTGCGCGCGGGTCTCCCGGCGCAATTGATTTGAAAGTCTTGGTCCCTCGAAAAAGAGCATCACAGAGCCTAATAGCGGCCGCCAGATCGCGCTTTTGTACCCGCGTACAAAGCTTGCCCTCAGGCGGTTGTCCCCGCTGTCGGAGTCCGGCGCAGAATGTGGATGACACCGCAGGCCTCAAAGCCCAGTTTCTCGTAGAGCAGGCGTGGCCAGTCGTCCGCGTCGGCGACGATGAAGGTGTGCTCGTGGCCGGCCTCGCGTGAGGCGGCGAGCGCGGCTTTGATCACCGCCTGCGCCAGGCCCTGTTCGCGGGCCGAGGAGAGGGTGCCGACGTCCTCGACCTGCCCGATGCCCTCGCCGGAGAGCAGGCAACAGGCCGAGGCGGGCCGATCGGGGGGCGCGACGAACCAGTGGTCGCCGCCGGCGGCGCTGAAGCGGCGGCCCATCTCGAGCAGCTGGTCGGCCGTTGCCTCAAGGTCGTCCAGGTCCGCCGGGAACTCAGCCCTAATCAGCTCTCGGCGCAGCTCTTCGCAGCCGCTGAGGGGCGTCTCAAATACCCCGGTGCCTGGCTCCAGGTCGCGGTCGTCGCCGCGCCAGAGCATGTAGAGGTTTTGCTCCTCCTCCCAGCCCGGGATCCCGGCGATCAGCGGCGCCAGCCTCCTGCCCTCGGCTTCGTCCCTGATCGCGACCGCGCGGTGCCCGTATCCGGCGAGACTCTCCTCCGCCGCGGAGACCACCTCCGCCGCGGTCATCTCCGTCCGCTCGATCAGTGCCCAATTGGCGTCCCAGGCGAGAGGCAGGGTGGGAGAGAGGAAGGCTCGACCCCAGTCGTATTCGACGACCTCCTCGTTTGCTTGCTCGTCCAGTTCGAGTTCGAAGTCCAGCAGCCGGTCGCGCATGACGCGAGCCTAGGGATCGAGCGCTAGGAGAGTGGCGTGGCGCTGAACAGGCCGAGCGGGTGGCGCAGGCGGAAGCCGCCGGTGGGGCGCAGCTGTTCACTCCAGCCGGGGCCGCTGCGGTCGCCGTCTTCGCTGTAGGAGGTGTCCCAGCGCAGGCCGGCGATCACCGCGAAGACGTGTTCCTTGTTGGCGTAGATGCGGACCCAGCTGCCACCGCCACCGCCGCCCCAGCGCATGAAGCCGGTCGAGTCGAGCGGATATTCGAGCAGGCCGGCGGCGTGCATCACGTAGCTGACCGAGCCCGAGCAGTCGTAGCCGCGCGAGTTCCAGCTGCGGTGGCCGCCGCCCCAGACGTAGGGCCGGTGGCGGATCCGGTTGGCGGCTTCGATCATCGCCTTCACCGCTGGCGGGGCCGAGGGTGGGGCAATGGCGCGGCCGCCGGGCAGCAGCTCGGCTTGCGGAACGGCGGCCGTGGCCGGCGCGACCGAACCGGCGAGCGCGCCGCAGGTCAGCGCGCAGACGAGCATCGTGAACAGCGTCCCCAGCCTTCGCATGAAGGAGCTGTATCGACAGCCGCGTCAGGTGACTTGAGGCAGGTCCGGCGGCTCGCCGGTGGCGATCAGGGAGCCCATCAGGACGCCGAGCAGCAGCCCGCCCAGCTCCTCACGCTCGACGTCACGGTGCTCGATCCAGTTGAGGCAGGCGCCGTCCATGAACCAAAGCCAGCCGCTGACCGCGATCCGCGCCTTCGGCGGCGCGCCGCCGGGATAGAGGCCGTCGAGGATCCGCTGCGCCGTCGCCCGGCGCACCGCTTCGATCAGCTCGCGGATCTCGGGGACGCCGGCGGCGCTGCGGATCAGGTTGCGGTAGGCGCCCGCGTTCTCTTCGATCAGCGCCAGGAAGGCGTCGAGGCTCTGGGTCAGCTGCTCCACTGGAGGCAGGTCGGGGTCGGTGTCGGTCCGCTCCCGCAGTTGCTCGGCCCAGGCGCTGAGCGTCGCCTCGAAATAGGCCTGCTTGCTGGGGAAGTAGTGGTACAGCAGCGCCTTCGAGATCCCCACCTCGGAGGCGATCTTGCTCATCGAGAGCTCCTCGTAGGGGTGCGCCGTGAACAGCTCGGCACCGCGCTCAAGCAGCTGCTGGCGGCGCTCGTCGACGTCGAGGCGGCGGTAGGCGGGACGGCTCACGCACATAAGTGTAGCGGCTTACTGACCGATGGTTGACAAGCTTGCTACGGTTATCAACCATCGGTCAACAAGCACTCAACAGAAGGGGAGACTGATGTACAGCGAAAGACTGAATTCACCGGCGGGTGACGAGGAGCGAACTCCTCCGCCCGCCTCCTACAACCCGATGTCGAGAATCGAGTTCGAGCGCCTCTTCGGCGGCCGCGTGATGGCCTGGATCGGCGCCCTCGCCACCCTGCTCGGCCTCGTCTTCCTGTTGCGCAGTGCCGTCGACAGCAGCTGGTTCACGGAGGAGGTCCGCGCCCTGATGGCCGCCTTCGGGTCGCTGTCGCTGCTCGTCCTCGGCGTCTGGCTGCACGAAAAGAAGGGCCACCTCGAGGCCGCCCGCGTTGCGGTTGCCATCGCGATCCCGGGCTTATTCGCAACCGCGGTGGTCGCAACGCAGGCCTACGACCTGATCTCACCCGTGATCGGCCTCGAGGCGGCGGCGTTGATTGGCGCCGTCGGGTTGTTCATCGCCGTGCGCTGGTCTTCGATGCTGGTCGGAAGCGTCGGAATGCTGGGTGCCCTGGCCGCCCCGATGCTGGTCGGCACGGGGACCGACGGCGGCTGGATCGCCTTCGTTGCCCTGGCGCTCGCCGCCAGCGTCGGCGTCCTGCTCTGGCAGCGGTGGAACTGGCTGGGGCTAGGCGCCTTCGCGGTCTCGGCGCCCCAGCTCATTTCCTGGATCTGGCAGGGCACGATCAGCATCACCGAGGAGGGGGTGGGCGCACCCAGTGAGCCCACCCTGCTCGTCCTTGCGGTTCTGGCCGGGTTCTGGGCGCTGTACGCCGCCGCGGCCTTCGGCTACGAGTTGCGGGTCCGGGGCGAAGAGAAACTCCCGGTCTCGTCCTGGCTGCTGCTCCTCTGTAGCAGCGTGTTCGTGTTCGTCACGGGCTGTGCCGTCGTCAGTGAAGGCTCCGACCTCGCCCTGAACGCCTGGATCTTCGGCTTTGCCGCCGCTCATCTGGTGCTCGGGGGGGCCGCGATCCGCTTCGGCGTCCATCGCGAAATCGGCTCGCTGCTGACCGCGGGGGGGATCGCCCTCGGCAGCATCGGGTTGGCCAACGCCTTCGACGGGCCGATGCTGGTGGCGGTCTGGTCGGCGATGGCCGCGGCCCTCGCCTACATGGCGACGCGGGTCGACCGCAGCCCCTCACCCGCGTTGTCCAACGCGGAGCGCTTGCTGTACACGGCGTTCGGGTTCCTCGGGCTCGCGATCCTGCACATGCTGGTCGTCGAGGCGCCGCCGATCGCGATCGCCGAGGGCGTCGATGACCTTGGCAGCTCTGTGGTCGCGATCGCCTGTTGCGCGGGTGCGGCCCTGGCCTGCTGGTACTGGGGCCGGGAGGTCGAGCCGCTGAGCGCGACGGTGGCGGGCTTCATCGGCGCCGCCGGGTTCGTCTACCTCGGCTCGGTGGCGATCATCGATGTGATCGGCGCCAACGACAGCGGCGAAGCCCGCGAGATTGGCCAGGCCTGGCTCTCCGCCTTCTGGGCGGCCACCGGCTTCGGCGCGATCGTCTGGGGCATGGTGCGGCACTCGCCGAAAGCCCGCCTCGGCGGTTTGGCGCTGCTGACGGTGGCGATCGCCAAGGTCTGGACCTACGACCTCGCCGAGCTGGAAGAGCTGGCGCGTTCGCTGTCCTTCGTCGCTCTCGGCTTGCTGTTGCTGGCCGGCGCCTTCGCCTACCAGCGGTTCAAGCCGGAGGAAGGCGAAGAAGGGGTCGACGAGGCTGAGGAGCGGGAGGCAGAGGTCGAGGCGCAGGGGCCCTACTACTAGGCCGAAGCGCGGGAGCCGCGGGCATCGGTATAGCCTGCGGTTCCCGCGGCCCGCGCCGCATGCTCAAGCCGAAATCCGGAGGAAACCTCAGCCAATGTTCGTCTCCAAGGCCGCCGTCGTCGGCGGCGGCACCATGGGCGGCGAGATCGCGCAGGCGATCGCCGCCGCCGACATCCCGGTCGTCGTCAAGGACATCGACCAAAAGTTCGTCGACGCGGCTCTCGACAAAGCCCGCGGCGTCACCGAGGGTCAGCTCGCCCGCCTGGTCAAGAAGGAGAAGCTGACCCAGGAGCAGGCGGACGCCCGGCTGGCTGAGGTGATGGGCAACGTCATCGGCACCACTTCATACGAGGAGTTCGGCGACGTCGACTTCGTGATCGAGGCGGTGCCGGAGAAGATGGCGATCAAGCAGGCGGTCTTCCGCGAGCTCGACGCCGTCACCCCGGGCCACGCGATCCTCGCCTCGAACACCTCCTCGCTCTCGAT
>JBIOTO010000168.1:0-15926 GCA_044865945.1 Solirubrobacterales bacterium | reverse complement strand
ACCCTGGAGTGACGCGCTACAGGATCGAGAGGAAGTTCTCGATCTCCCACGGCGTGACCTGGACGCGATAGTCCTCCCACTCCTGCCGCTTGATCTCGATGAATCGCGTGAACACGTGCTCGCCGAGCGTCTTGAGGATCAGCTCCGACTCGGCCGCGATCTCGATCGCCTCGCCGAGCGTCTCCGGGAGCTCCTCGATGCCGCGCTGCTCGCGCTCCTCGGGGGTCAGGTGGTAGAGGTTCTGCTCCATCGGCTCGGGCAGCTCGTAGCCGTGCTCGATCCCCTCGAGCCCCGCGTGCAGCATCCCGGCGAAGCACAGGTAGGGGTTGCAGGCGGGGTCGGGACAGCGCAGCTCGGCGCGCGTCGCCCCCTCCTTGCCGGGGTGGTAGAGCGGCACCCGGATCAGCGCCGAGCGGTTGCGCCGCGACCAGGCCAGGTAGACCGGCGCCTCGAAGCCCGGGACGAGGCGCTTGTAGGAGTTCACCCACTGGGCGAAGAGCGGGGCGATCTCGCGGGCGTGCTTGAGCTGGCCGGCGATGAACGACTTCGCGGTCGGCGAGAGGTAGTACTGGTCGTCGGGGTCGAAGAAGGCGTTCTTGCCGCCCGCGGTCAGCGACTGGTGGACGTGCATGCCGGACCCGTTCTCGGCGAACAACGGCTTCGGCATGAAGGTCGCGTGCCAGCCGTACTTCATCGCGTACTCCTTGACGACGATGCGGTACGTCATGCAGTCGTCGGCCATCTCGAGCGCGTTCTTGTAGCGCATGTCGACCTCGTGCTGGGAAGGGCCGACCTCGTGGTGGGTGTACTCGACGTGGATCCCCATTTTCTCCAGCGCCAGGACCGTCTCCCGGCGCAGGTCGGAGCCGGCGTCGAGCGTGGTCAGGTCGAAGTAGCCGCCCTCGTCGAGCACCTCGGGCACGCCGCCCTCCGGTTTGGCGGAACGGAAGTAGAAGAACTCCAGCTCGGGGCCGATGTTGTAGGCGTCGAAGCCGAGGTCTTCGGCCCGTTTCAGCGCCCGCTGCATGATCCAGCGCGGGTCGCCCTCGTAGGGGCCGCCGCCGGGGACCTGGATGTCGCAGAACATCCGCGCCACCGCGTCCTCCTCGGGACGCCAGGGCAGCAGCGCGAAGGTCGCCGGGTCCGGCACCGCCAGCATGTCGGACTCCTCGATCGGGTTGAAGCCGGTGATCGAGGAGCCGTCGAAGCCCATCCCGCCCGCGAAGGCGTCCTCCAGCTCGGAGGCGTTGACCGAGAAGCTCTTCAGCTGCCCCAGGACATCGGTGAACCAGAGGCGGATGAAGCGAACGTCGTGCTCCTTGACGAGCTCGATTACGTCGGCGGCGCTGCGGGGTTGCTCTGCCATGCCTCTGCCTCCTTGGGGCTGTCCGGAAGGCCGCAAGGTTAGGCGAATGAACCGATCTGGTGCGGGAAGCCGTAATACGGGTAAAGAACAGAACCCTGAACAGAACTGTGTAACGGCTTGAAAGCGTCCGGTTATCTAGGTATAACTTACGAGACGTAAGTAAGCGGCTAAAAGTAAAGTAAAGGCCAGATAACGGCTCTGTAAAGACGATTGCCGCCCTAAGCAGAGCCAAAAGCGAGAAGCCAGTGACGGTAAAAACCGCAGTAAGCAGATTCCAGATCCACGACGAGCTGACGGCGCCCGATGAAAGCGCTCCTCTGATCAAGAGCATTCAGGCCGCCGGCGGCGCGGTGACCAAGTTCGTCGGCGTGCTCGCCGGAGCACCGGCTGTCCTCCGCGCCTATACGCGGATGCGCTCGGAGCTGCGCGGCGGCGTCCTGCCGCAGGCGACGAGGGAGCGGATCGCGCTCGCGGTCGCCGAGTACCGCGAGGACAACTACAGCATCGCCCAGCACGCGAAGTCGGCGCGCCGGGCCGGTCTGGGCCTCGACGAGGTCTCCAAAGCCCGCAGCTTCACTTCCTCCGACCCCAAGGAGGCCGCGCTCCTCAAATTCCTCGAGGAGACGCTCGATCCCAAGGGACCCCCGCCCCTCCACCTGCACGAGGAGGCGCGTGAGATCGGCTGGACCGACGAGGAGATCCTCGAGGCGGTCGGGCACCTGGCGCTGAACGAGTTCCAGAGCCTGATCGCGAGCGCCGCGGCGCTGCCCAAAGACCAGGGCGGCCCCAGGGCTCTCCCCCCGGTCGCCTAAGCGGCCTGGTGCGTGCGTAGCCGGAGACGGAACGCACGCACCTCGGTGCGGCCGCCGGCCAGGGTCGCGATGACCTTGATCCGGACCCGCCCCCGGCGCAGCAGCCTGGCGCGCGCTTTGTCGCCGAGGCGGATGCTGAACGAGCGGCCGAGGTCGACCCCGAGCGCGTAGCGGCGCTTGGTCGCGCCCCTGCCTGCTCGCAGGCGGAGGCGCCCCTTGCAGCTATCCCCCACCCGGCCGTCTATACAGGCGATCCGGAGCTTCACCCGGTGGGCTCGCGCGGCGACTTTCGCCGCTTCGACCTGGACCGCGAGCGGCGCCGGATCGATGCGACCGATCACCCCGGACTGGTAGTAGCCGCCGTCCCCGCAGACGCTGTCCCCCGGCAGGCAGGGAGGCCCGGCGGCGGAGGTAAACCAAACGCCGCCTTCCGGCCCGACCACGATCCCTTCCGGATACCTGGTCGGGATCTCCACCTTCGAGATCCGTCCCGTGGGGCCGATCCGCCCCATCGCGCCGGCTTCCAGAACGAACCAGAGGCGCCCGTCCACCCCGGTGACGATCGACCCGATGCCGCCGATGCCGCCATATTCTTCCTGGCGGTCAGCCGCGGGAAGGGGGAACTCGGTCACCTCTCCGGTAACGCTGATGCGGCCGATAGCGGCCTCCTCGCCACGGACCAGCTCGAACCAGAGCGCGCCATCGGGACCGGCGGTGATCTCACTCGCCTCCGAGGAGGGCGGGAGCGGGAAATAGCGGACCCCGAGCAGCGAATCGACCCGGCCAATGCGCGCCAGCCCGTCCGTGAACCAAACGCCCCCGTCCGGACCGATCGCGAGGCGAATCGGGTGGCGGCCGTCGCCGGCAAGGTCGTATTCGGTCAGCTCTCCGTCCGGGGTCATACGGCCAATGATCGGCTGGTCGCCTCTTGCCCCCCCGCTTTCGTCGCGGTATCCACGAGCGCCCGAGAACCAGACGTTGCCGTCCGGGGCGACCAGGAGCGGGCCGTCCTTGAAGACAACCTTTCCGTCTCCGCCTTCGCCGTAGGGCAGGGGAAGCGACGTGAAGCTGTCATCGGGGGCGATCCGCCCGATGTAGTCGAAGCCGGTGAACCAGATGCTGCCGTCACCGCCGACCGCCAGGCCGGAGGCGCGTTTCCGCAGGACGACGGCGATGTTCCCCTGGCGGTCCATGCGCACGATCTGGCCGGGAAAGCGAGGTTCTCCTCCCGGTCCTTCCGGGGGTATTTCGTAGGTCTGGTCGAACCAGACGTTCCCCCGCTGGTCGACGGCCAGCGGCCCGGTGCCGCCGGTTGGAGGTACGCGCGGGAACTGGTAGAGGCTGACCGCCCCCCGCGAGGGGGCGACGGCTTGGGCCACGCCAGCTCCGGGAAGGACGAGCAGGAGCGCGGCCAGGGTGGTCGCGGCGAGGACCCTCATGCCGTGCCCTGGCTCAGGGGCTCTCGACCAGCGTCGCCGTGTAGAGCAGGCGGGCGGTGGTGTATTTGCAGCCGTAGGTGGCGCGCCGGCCGAGCTTTTCCTGCGGCTCGCCCTGGCGGATGTCCGTCGCGTTTTTGCAGGTCCCCGGTTCGCGACTGGCGCGCCAGACATTGTTGGCTTCCAGGTTCTGGGCAAAGGCCGGTGCCCAGGTCGGCACCGTCAGCCCGATGATGTCGCCTTTTTCGACTTTCAGGTTGGCGCTGAACTTCACCGTCTGCCCCAGGTAGGGGGTCAGGACCTTGACCGAGCCCTGGCGGCGCAGGCTGTAGCGCGGCGGGTTGGTGCCGGGAACGCGGCGCAGGATCGCCAGGCGCGCCTGCGGCGGGGTGCCGAAGAAGCCGTTGAAGAAGGTCCGCTGGCTGTTGGTCGGCTGCGCCAGGGTCAGGGTCCAGGCCTTGATCGTGCCGGCGTGGGTGACGAGGAAGGGCAGGTTGGTCTGGCCGTTGTTGACCTGGAAGCCGGTGACGCTGCCGATCGCCTGGCAGGGCAGGTCGGGGCAGGAGGGATCCGGCTCGGTCGCGGTCTGGCCGAGGATCACGGTCGTGCGGCCGGCCTTCGCCGCGTCGCTGCTGGAAGCAAGGCCGGCGAGGAGCGCCAGAGAGCAGGCGGCCAGGCCCAGAACCCACCAGTGCCCCTTCCGCGTGCTGGCAGCGGCTACTGCTCCCTGCGAAGACCTCAACATAAACCCGGCTCCTCTCGTCATTGGACCTGCCTTAAACACGGCAGCGTAGCCCTCGGAGCGGCCGGAGAACCCTGATTCAGCGGTTGCTGGCGGTGGCCGCGTCGTCGACGGCGACGGCGTAACGCACCCGCCCCACGCCTTCGAATCCGAGCGCGTCGCTGACCGCTTTGGTCAGGTCCCAGGCGCGGCCGTGAATGTAGGGGCCGCGGTCGATCACCTGGGTGACGACGGCCCGCCCGCGGTAGACGAACTTGACCGTGGTCCCGCAGGGCAGCGTCTTGTGAGCGACGCCCATCGTCTGCGGCTGCAGGGTCTGACCGCAGGCAGTCGAGTTGCCCCAGAGCCCGGGCCCGTACCAGCTTGCGCCGCCGTAGCGCCAGGCGCCGAAAGCCGTTTCTTCGCCGCTGGCGCTCGCGGTCGGGGAGTAGCTGGAGGCGCCGCCGGTCGCCGCCTGTGCACCGGTCACGACCCCGGCGAAGAGGGCGAAGAAGGCGAGCAGGGCAAGGGCCCAGCGCAGGGAAGTTTGGTTGGTCGTCTGCATCTCTTTCCAGGCGCTTACGGGGTTAGCTGACGGGCTCGCGCTGAAAGAGCTGCGCTACGCGGCACTCGCCGCGACTCGCCCCAACTGAATGGGTCCCCCGCTCTCTGCGTTATGTGAGCAGAGATTGAGCGGATGTGGGCGCCAGATTAGCAAACGCTAAGACGGAATAAGAAAGGCCCCCTTTCGGAGGCCTTTCCCTTAGCGGGCCTGTAAGCCGGATCCTGTCTTGAGCGGCCATCTATCTCTGCGGTCTACCTGGACCTCGCCGAGCCGGGTCGACGGTCCTGCTTGACCTTGCACCGGGCGGGGTTTGCCTGGCCGCCGCGTCACCGCGACGCCGGTGCGCTCTTACCGCACCATTTCACCATTGCCTGTACGCGACTCACGTGTGGCCGCGCCATCGGCTGTGTCATTTCTGTGGCACTTTCCCGCGGGTTTCCCCGGGTGGGCGTTACCCACCGCCCTGCCCTGTGGTGTCCGGACTTTCCTCGGGGGGTTTTCTCTCCCCCCGCGGTCGCTCAGCCCGCCCTTCGATGGTAGCTCGGCGATTCGCTCCGGCCAAGCGCCCTGCGGCTATGGTGGCGGGCATGCGAACGGCGGTTGTCACCGGCGCCGGCAGCGGTCTCGGCCGCGCGATCGCCATCGAGCTCGCCGAGCGCGGCTACCGCGTTCACGTCACCGACGTCGACGCCGGCGCCGCCGACCGCGTCGCCGCCGAGCTGGGCGGCGAGGCGAGGGGTTCGGCGCTCGACGTCCGCAACGAGGTCGCCTGCCGCGGGCTGGCAGATTCGATCGGCCGCACCGGCTCGCTCGACCTCTGGGTCAACAACGCCGGCGTCTTCTTCCCCGGGCCGCCGTGGGAGCAGAGCGCCGAGACCCGGCAGCTGATGCTCGACGTCAACGTCACCGGGCTGATGAACGGCACGGTCGCCGCGCTCGGGCCGATGCGCGGCGCCAGCCACGGCCACGTCGTCAACATCGTCTCCCTGGCCGGGATCGTCGCCGCGCCGGGCGAGGTCGCCTACTCGGCCAGCAAGCACGCGGCGATGGCCTTCACCCTCGGCACCCTCTTCGACCTGCGCCGCACCGGCAGCAAGAACGTCCAGATCTCCGCCGTCTGCCCGGACGGGATCTGGACCCCGATGCTGGAGGACAAGCTCGACGACCTGGACTCTGCCGCCTCCTTCTCCGGCCACCTGCTGACCGCCGAGGAGGTCGCGGCGCAGGTCGGCAAGCTGACCGAGCGTCCCCGCCCGATCCTCATCGTCCCCCGCTGGCGCGGCCCGATGCTGCGCCTCGTCAACCTCTTCCCGCGGGTCGCGATCCGGCTGCTGCCCACGCTGCTATGGGACGCGCGCCGCAAACAGCGGCGCTACAAAAAGCTGATCGAGTCAGGGCGCTGGCCCTGACCGGGCTCAAACCTTCCTGAAGACCCCGACCACTTTGCCCAGCACCCGGGCCTCGGTGGTGAGGATCGGCTCCATTTCCTCGTTTTCGGGCTGCAGCCGGATGTGGTCCTTTTCGCGGAAGATCCGCTTGACGGTCGCCTCCTCGCCGATCAGGGCGACGACGATCTCACCGTCGATCGCGTCGTCGCTCGGCCGCACGATCACGTAGTCGCCCTCGATGATCCCGGCGTCCTTCATGCTTTCGCCGCGGATCTGGAGGATGTAGTCGCCGTCCTCGCCGCCGATCACGTCGGGGACCTCGAGGTACTCCTCGATGTTCTCTTCGGCCAGGATCGGCGCGCCGGCGGCGACCTGACCGACCAGCGGCAGGCCGTTTTCGGGCCGGATCGTCCGCTTGGCCTTGTCGAAGAGGACCTCGATCGCCCGCGGCTTGGAAGGATCGCGCTTGACCAGACCCAGCTTCTCCAGGTTCGCCAGGTGGGCGTGGACAGTCGAGGACGAGTGCAGCCCCACGGCTTTGCCGATCTCCCGCACGGTCGGGGGATACCCGGTCTTCGCCGCGTATTTGCCGATGAAGTCGAAGATCTCCTTCTGCCTCTTGGTCAGGTCCAGTTCCATCGTCGTTCCAGTTTCCTCCGCCGGGTCAAATAGGCGCAAATTGCCTTCGAACACTTGTTCGCAGGCTACCGCCTCCCCCGGACACTCGCAACCCGCGGCCTCCCGTGAAACGCAAACATCTAGAATCCCTCGCCCTCAAGCGGCTGTGGCGGAACTGGTAGACGCGCAAGGTTGAGGGCCTTGTGGGTGGAAACACCCGTGATGGTTCGACTCCATTCAGCCGCATCGGAAAGCCCCCGCTAATCGGGGGTTTTCTGCGCTTAGCAGAGAGTTTCGGGCAATAGTCCTCAGCGGGTGGTGCGCCAGTCGGTGCGCCAGTTAGAACCGAAGTTCGCAGCTCCGTCCGAAGTACCTCTAGGCGGGGGCCGATGCAGCAAGTGACTCCCAATCGTCCTTGGCCTGGAAAAGCTCGGTCTCCGAGACCATGAGGTACCGCCACTCATTTCCGCGCTCTCGCACCGGATCGCTGGAGCTGACATGGTTGGCCCATCGTCGCGCAGCCTCTTTCTTGGCGACCACCGCGTCAGTGGCGAGATCCCTATCTGCCTTGGTCTCCACGACCCATCGAACGTCGCCCTCTGCAATGAGGAAGTCGGGGTTGTAGGTGCCTGAATCCCAGCGTATCGGCAGGTCCTTCGGCAGCAGCCGGACCCAGACCTCTACGGACTCGGTCGCATCCACCAGGTTCGCGAAGTCTCGCTCCGTCGAAGAATCGAACCAGTTCTGCCCAAACAAGGAACGACTCCACCCTTCGTAACCGACTCCTCGTTTAAAGGGGCCGAACCGGTCCTCCGAAGTAATCGCCTTGCCATGCCGAACGGGACAAAAAGGATTCAGCTCGACAACCTCTTCAAACGTCGGCGAGGCGACGAATCGGCGGTGCTCCTCCGTGATGATCTGAATCAACCTTGCAGCTGCACGATCCATATAGCTTGAGAGGATTGCCTCGGCCTCGTCTCCGAGACCTTCGAGAAATGAGTCGAGAATGGGCTCAAGCTGCGCCCGCTGCCCTTTCCGGGCTGGGACCACGGGCGCAGCCAAAATACGATCCGCCAAATGGCTCTTTATCTCGTCCATCGGGATCAGGGTCGCCGGAGACTCCAGTTGATCGACAGTCCGAGCCGGCGCCAGTTGGGTATGGCGGAGGCCATCCAAACCTTCGACAACCTGCGCGGACAACCGAATGCGCCGTAGTTCACCGGCGGGATCTCGGGCAAGTCGCTGCCCAGCCTCGCGAAAGGATCGATAGTCGGTGATATCGGCCAACGCGAATGGGTTCGCCAAGGCGGCCATCTTCAAAGTCGGCGTGTAGAGGTCCGGGAATTCCCGCTGGGCATGAAGCTCCGCCACCGCCGCTTCCCGACCAACTTCGGTCTGGCGTTCATCTAAGGACCGAAGCTGAGGAGCGGCTGAGACGAAGGAAGCGCCGTCGGTCCCGGGCTCTGGCTCGATCATCGTTAGGGCGACCGGCTCTTGCTCAAGTACCGAGACCTCCGCCCCCTTTGCGTTCCTTCGGATGACCGCACGCGAGCGATGGTCGACGAATGCCTCGTTGATGACCCGGGCCTTGCGCAAGAGATCCTCGTACCGCTCATGGGCCAGAACCTCAAGCGTGTCGAGTAGCTCCCAATCCGTGTATTCGCCGAACGGAAGACGTAGACCTCGCCCGAGCGTTTGCTCGGTCAGAATCTCTGACACGGACGACCTCATGGAGGCGATCACGTAGACGTTCCTCACGTCCCAGCCCTCCTTAAGCATCCCAACGGACACGATGATCCTGACGGGGCTGGCATCCTCCTCAACAGCTTGCAGTTTCGCTAAGTCCTCGTCCGGCTTTTTCGAGTGCACAACGAGAACCGCACCGGCGTAGCGCCCGCCAGCGAACGCTTTGCTTTCGAGAAGTTCGGCATGACTTTCTGCGGCGTCGATGCTTTGGGAGATCACCAGCATCACCGGATTGACCGGCGCTCGATCAGTCTCCTGGCAGTAGCGAAGCATCGCTGCCATCTTCGCCTCTAACAAACGCACTCCATCAAGCAGCTTCGTTTCTGGGTCAGTGCGGTCGTCCTTCCTTCCCACCAGCACCGGAGTCTTGACCAGGCGATCCGCGATGGCTGCGGCAAGGGGGTATCTGAAAATGATCTGGTCTTCAGGGGTCCGGCGATGGGGCGTTGCCGTCAGGCCCACGAGGGCATAAGGCGTCAAGTCCCTGACAGCAGCAGAGAAGGACGGGCCGTAATAGGCGTGATGCTCGTCCGCAAACACGACTAAGTCGTCTTGGGCATCGAGATGCTCGTAGAAGGCACGACCGAGGCCCTCTTGGAAGCGGTGAGTCCGCCTCCCTGCTTTCGTCGTGGGCTTGGTCAACGACTGAACGTTGAAGACATAGAGCTTCACCTTCGATGGATCGTCCATCACCCGGCGCATGCTGGGAGAGTTGAAGTTTTCGGCCGTAATGACGATCGGCTGCGTATCCATGCCCCCCAGGAGGCTCTTCTTGTGCCCAGGCGTGAAGTTGGCCACCGTCTTTTCCAGGATCGTTCGACCGGGGGTTATGACCGCGAAGTTCCTGACGCCCTGAACGCTCAGGTACTCCAAGGCACCCGCGAGGATGTAGGTCTTACCCACCCCGGTTGCGGAATCGATCACGCCCTCGAAGGGCGGCTGCTTCCCGTCTACGTCGAACCATTGCCCCAGCTCTGCCGCGAGAGATTCAACGGCCCTTGCATTTGGCTCCCGCAGTTCCAGTCTCGCCGCAACGGCTTGGAGGGTCGCGACATCAACCAGATCGCTCACACCACGGACTCCAAACTTGACGAGGGGGCATTTGCATTCTGAGCAGAATCCGCCCCACCCGTGCCGGCCTTCCACCGCCCGGTCTCCTGGTAGTCAGCAAGCAGGGAGGCAGGGATCTTTTTTACTCGAGAGCCGGTGCGCTCCGATTTTAACTTCTCCTCGGCAGCAGGATCGATGCTGGTACCGCAGAGCGTGATCTGCTCGTCCTCATCTAGGCGAGCCAGCAGCAGGTTGACGACATCCGCGGAGATCAACCCATCAACTACAGCGAGCCGATGGTTCCCCTTGCGCGCACAAAACGGCGGGTCGTCATCAGGAACGAATTGCAGTTGGGCGGCAGTCGCTCGCGCAAGCTGGCCGTTCGTCGCCCATTCGGCAAGCACGACATCTCCGTCGTCGTCTTCAAACATGGAGGCGCCAACGTCGACTATCTGAAACCCGTCCCCCCCGGCCCATCCCGCAGCCTCAGTTACTCCGCCGGAGTCTTCCCCGCTGATTACCTTCGTCAGGCGCGGAACAACGAAGCGATCGAGATTGTCTCTGCTTCGCTCAACTCCGACCCAGGCTCGCTGCATCTTGTGGGCAACAGCGGCGGTCGTCCCAGAACCGAGAAAGCAATCCAGCACCAGGTCCCCCGGTTGGGAACCGATCTCAAGGATGCGGAAGATGAGCCCCTCCGGCTTTGGCGTCTCGAAAGGCTCGCCCTGCGCAAAAGCCTTCACCTCAGCCTTGCCCTGGCGGTTCGACCCAACATCGTCATGCGTCCAGAGAGTCTCGGGTGGTCGCGCAAGAGCATCCCTTGCCATCTGACGGACGTAAGGTTGCCATCCATCCTTGCCCTCGACCCATTCCACTTCGTCTTGACGCTCTTCGTAGCGGGTCTTGGACCACCGCCAACAGCCCTCTTTCCCGTCTGACCGGATTGGAAGTACGTCACTTCCATCCGGCGCTGTCAGTGGATAGAAGAGGTTGGGCCGATCAGATCTCAAGGAGTTCTTGCCCCACTTCCGCAGGAGCACGCGGCGGTAGCGGTTCCCGCCCTCGTCTTCCTTGTCGAAGTGCTTCATCTCCTCGGGGTCCATCGATAAAGAATTCGGTTCCCACTCAGGGCTTGATCGGAAGACCACGATGTGGTCGTGCCGCACCGAGAACCCGCGAGCATCCATCCGAGGACTGTCGGCTTTCTCCCAAATCACATCAGCGACGAAGTTCTCGCGACCAAAGACTTCGTCCATCATCACTTTTAGATACGCCTGCTCATAGTCGTCGCAGTGCACCCAAACAGAGCCCGCCGGCGAAAGCAGCAGCTTCACCTGTTCGAGCCTGTCGCGCATCATCGTCAGCCAGATCGAGTGCTCCAAGCCATCGTCGTAAACCTCGAAAGCTTGTCCCGTGTTGAACGGCGGATCGAGGTAAGCAAGCTTGACCTTGCCCACCAACTCGGAGCGAAATGGCTCAAGTTGACCCAAGCTCCTCAGCGCGTGCAGGGCGTCACCTCGGACCAGTAGGCCGCGACCGCCGTCTCCAACACGCCCGGCGTCGTGGAGGAGGCGCACCTCAGCTACGCGATGATCGGATGCCGGCACCCATCCATACTTCTCCCCATCACTCGCGGTCTCGCCGTCACTCCGGGTTATCAGGCGCCAGTCCTTTTCCGCCCAGGTCAGCTCAAGCTGACCTTGTGGCCGGCGAAGCGTTGGAATTCCCTGCGGGCGTTCGTCGGACATCTTCGGCGAGGAGCCCCTTAGGGGCGGGGCATACCATCTGGGTATCTGAAGGTTATCTTCTCTGTGTCGAAAGCAACACCTCCAATTCCGGGTCGCCGCGACCGGCCCCTCCGCAAGAGTCGGCGGTGGCGGCCCCGGCTCTTAGACCAACTCCAAACGCCTCTCGATCACCATCGTCAGGCGCCCTTCTGCGCTGAGGCCATGTAGGCGTCCACCAGCTCACGAGCCTGATCCCGAGCGCCAGGCATCAGGTGCCCGTATCGAGAGAACGTCTCCTCAATCGTCGCGTGGCCCATGAACTCCTGAATCGCCTTCGGGTTGACCCCGGCGTCAATCAGCAAGGAGGCGAAGGTGTGCCGGCACTCGTGGAGCGTCATGGGGCGAAGCGTCGGGCGAAGCTCTCCCTGCTCGCCGTCGCCTTCGTTGGCCTGACTCCATGCCCGCTTCGCCCGATCCCCAACGGTCTTGGGGTCGAACGGCTGATCAGGACCGCGACCGAAAACGAGGTCGGGACCGTTTGCCGCATCCTTGAGGAAGGGGCGCAACACCGCGAGCAGAGGGACCGTCCGCGTCCCTGCCTTCGACTTCGGCGAGATCGGCCCCTCGACCTGATCCCAGGAACGCTGCACCTGGATCTCCGACCGGGCGAGGTCTATGTCAGACCCGCGCAGCGCCTGCAACTCTCCGCGCCGCAAGCCTGCGTAGAAGGCGGTCGCCCAAAGCCCCTGGTCCTCGGGCGATAGCGCTCCGATGAGGCGGGAGGCTTCGACCGCCGTTGCGATCCGGTCTCGACGACCGCGCGCAGCCGGCAACTCAAGATCGCGAGTCGGGTTGAGCGGAGCGAGTTCACGGCGCACCGCGTGGCGGAAGATCGCCTGGAGTGGATTGACCGTATTTCGGATGGTGCTAGCCGCCAACTCCTTCGACAGCATTCGATCCACGAACCTTTGGAGGTCGCCTCGCGTTACCGCTGCGAGTTGACGGGAGCCGAACTCCGGCAGCACTCGCAGGCGCAGGACCCTGGCGTATTCGCGCAGAGTCGCGGGCTTGTAGGTGTGGCCCGAACGGTCCCGAACTCGGCCAGTGCAAGCAGCCTCCAGCCAGAGCCATGCAGCCTGTTCGAGAGTGAGACTCGACCTGCCCTGGCGGCGCTCGGCGAGAGCAGATCGGGTGTCGTTGCGCCACGACCGGGCTTCGGCCTCGCGGTCGAAGGTGCGCCTGACCTTCTTGCCCTCATGGGCGAGGTAGACCGACGCCTCCCAGCCCGCATTGCAGTTACAGCGACCGCCGTTGCGGGAGCGGCAGTTGCGCGAGTGGCGCTTTCTGATCCCTTCAGCCATCGCTTCGGCCCTCCCTGTGAGAGAGGTTGCCGTGCGTCAAAGGGCACGGATACATAAGGTGAGAATCAGCCATGAGGAGGGTCACTCTCCTTGTGGTCAGGCCCTCGGAGGCGCGCCAACGCCATTCCGGGGGCCGCATTTGTATTGCGGTGAATTCTACCGGCGAAGCTGGACGTGGCGGCCCTCATCGAAGCTGCTCCACCATCGGGATTTCGGCGTTTTCAGCCACCCATCTTTCAAGCTCTGAGACCGGGACCAGGCGCTTGCGACCACGCCGGATCAGGCGAAGGTGCGGGGCGATGTAGGTCTCGAAGTAGTCGGGCCCGACGCCGACAGATGCGGCGGCCTCGGGGACGGTGAGGGCGATGCGGGGAATGGACACGGGCAGCTTCTTGGCCATCGCTACCGCCCGATCCCTCGCCCGGCTGGGTGCTCGACGGCGCGCTCCTGCTGGCGATGCTGCAACCGCAACTGGCGCTGCGCCAGCTGGATGCGCTCCCTCGCCTGCCTCTGCTCGGCCTGGTGAGTCAGGTCCTTCGACTTCGGACCGAGCGCGCCGTCTCTGTCCATCACGCCGTTTCTCGTGCGGAAGCCCTCGATCCCCCGTACCGCCGTGTCCCACTGCCGGGCTTTCGTCGGATCGCTCGGCCGCTCGCCAAGCTCGGCGGTGATGTAGTCGGGCGGCGAGAGGCGGGCGGCCGTGGCGGCGGCGCGGGCGCGCTCGGCGAGGACGTGCTCTGCGACCGCCGCTTCGGCGCGGGCCTGATGGTCGATCTCTGGCAACCTCTCCAGCTCGGCTCCGGCCTCCTCGATCCTCGCCAAGGCGGATTCTTCGTTCGAGGGATGCGCCGTTGGGGACAACGACCCGATCAGCTCGCCCTGGTGGACGATCTCCTTCTCGGCCTCGTGGTGGCGGGCTTCGTTTCGCTGCTCGGCCCCGGCCTCGGATCGAAGCTCGCGGACGCGGCTGGCGAGCTCGTGGGCCGACAGCTGCTCGAACTCCGCCCGCAGCGCCGCGTCCACCGCTGCGGCCTGCGAGCCGTCGCGCTCTGCGGCCTCGGCGATGTGATCGAGCCCCGGCCGCACGTCGGCGGCGCGCGGCGCGTATTCCAGCCGGTCGAACTGAAGCTCGGGCGTCGCGTAGAGGTTGGTGTCCTCCCGGGTGCGCGACAGGGCGACATAGAACTCCTGGCGATCCATCGAGGGATCGACGGCTACGAATGCCCTGTCCATCGTCACCCCCTGCGCCTGGTAGGTGTTGGCGGCGTAGGCCTGTTCGATTGCCGGCCCTCCGTCCCTCTCTCTCAAACGTCCCAGGTAGACGGCATCGACACACACCCGCAAACGGGTGTCGATGCCGTCCAACCACAAACGCCCCGAAGCCACGTCGACCTCGGCCACCTCCCAGCGCTCGCGGTTGTAGATGTGGTTTGCCTGGTCATTGATCCGGGTGATCACCCGGTCCCCGGCCGCGAAGCGCTCGCCGCCGACCTCGATCTCCTGCTCCCCGAGCCGACCCGCTGCCTGCATCTGCGCGCGGGCGCGGGCGTTCAATGCGGCGACCTCGTTGTTGGTCTTCGCGACCATCAGCGCGTCATCTCCGCGCTCGAAGCTCTGCCACCAATCGCCGACCATCGCGTCGCGGCGGGCCTCGGGGTCGGGGGAGACCGTCACCCTCTGCGCTCCCTCGTAGACCGAGATCGCCTCCGAGCCCGCGCCCTCGCGGATCAGCTTCGCGGCCTCGCGCTCAAGCTCATGGCGGTGGCGGATCACTTCGTCCAAGACGATCGGCTCGGTCCTCGCCGCGATCGCCGTGAACAACCCTCCCGCCTCGATCTCCCCCAGCTGTGCCGGGTCGCCGATTAGCACCAGCTTGGCCTCGGCCTCCTGGGCGTGGTCGATGAGGCGGGCGAGGTTTCGCGAGTCCACCATCCCGGCCTCGTCGACCACGAGGACCGCGTCGCGAGTAAGCGACGCCTCGCCCTTGGCGGCAGCGCGGTCGAACTCGGCGAGGAGCTTGGCGACGGAGGTCGCCGGCAGGCCCTCGGCGCGCAGCACGTTGGCCGCCCGCCAGGTTGGCGCCGCGACCCTCAGCCTGTCACCGGCAGATGACCATCCGTGGGCCGCGGCCGACAAAGCGTACGTCTTCCCGGTCCCGGCCTCGCCGATCGCCACGACGATCCCCTCGCCGCCCCCCAGGAGCCGCTCGACCATCGCCCGCTGATCGGGCTTCAAGGAGGGATGCGCATCCAAGACGCGGGAGACGACGATCTCCGGCACCACGGCGCGGTCGGAGGTCGCGGCCATCGACTCGACCGTGGCGAGCGCCTTGCGCTCAAGCTCCCAGATGGCGCGGGTGGTGAAGCGCTCGCCTTTGGCGGTGACCGCGATCCCGATCACGTCCGGCGTCTTCAAGTAGATGTCGGCGAGTTCCACCACCTCATCGCCCACCGCTCCTGCGGGGAGGCAGTTGGCGACGGCCTGGATCACGTCGCGGCGGTCGAAGTGGGAGGCGTGGGCGGTGACCTCGGCTGCGACGTCGGCGATGGCGAGCCGGCCTTCGGGGGCCTGGCGCTCGCGTCCGAGCGTGGCGCGGATCGACTCGGGGGTAAGGCCGATCTCCTCGGCCTTCTCGCGCCAGATGCCGCGCAGGCTCTCAGTCGAGAGGTCGCGGTCCTTCGCGGTCCTCGTCTCCAGGGTCGCGATCTGCCGGGCGCGGGCGCTGGACCCCTCCCCCGCCGCCTCGAGTATTTCCTGGCGACGGGTCGAGAAGGCACGGAGATGGTCGGGGTCGAAGCCCTCGATCTCGGCGATGCCGTTGACGACCTCGCGCCAGCGGACCCCCAGTCGACGGGTCAGCTCGTCGCGCAGATGGGCCTCGTAGATGTGGCCGGCCGCCTTCGCGTGGTGGTAGATCGCCGGGTGGTAGAGCCGGGTCCAGCGGCCCTCGGCGAAGGTCGCGTTGGCGACGAGGACGTGGGTGTGGATCTGCATGTCGCCGGCGCGGGAGGAGCGGTGGACGTAGCCGGCGGCGAGGAAGCCGTTGCCCTTGAGGAAGTGGCGGCCCCCCGCCCCGCGCCGGGTCCAGCAAGCCTCGGCCTGGAGATAGCCGAGCGCGGAATCGACGGCGGCGGCG
>JBIOTO010000167.1:0-2440 GCA_044865945.1 Solirubrobacterales bacterium | reverse complement strand
GAGCCGACCGCGTTCCAGAGGAAGTTGCCGTAGCTGAGCGGGATCGGGCGCGGGGCGCCGGTGCTGCCGCTGGTCAGGACCCGGCAGCAGACGTCGTCCATGTCGTGCTCGCCCAGCAGCGGCAGGTCGGCCTCGGTCTGGGTCAGCTGGCCGGGGTCGTCGAGGTCGATGATCGGTTCTTCGGCGGAGACGATCGCCGCCCGCTCGGCGTCGGTCAGCCGCGGCCCCAGCGGCAGCAGCGCCGCGCCGAGCTTCATCAGCGCGTGCAGGAGGACGACCTGCTCGCGGCGCGGGTGCATGGTCAGCGCCGCGGTCGAGCCGCGCCGCACGCCGTGGGCGGCCAGCCGGCGCGCCACCCAGGTCGCCTCCGCCTCGAGCTCGGCGTAGGTCATCTCGGCGCCATCGGCCAGCAGCGCCGTCCGGTCAGGACAGCTCTGCGATCTTTGCGAGAGCCAGTCGTCGAGCTTCATCGGGATATCGTCCCCATCATGCCCAAACGCCACAAGGGAGCCCCCTCCGACGACCAGCTCTACGCGCCGATCGAGTGGTCGGCGGGCGAGGGCAGCTACGAGGACATCCGCTACGAGACCGGCGGCGGGATCGCCAAGGTGACGATCGACCGCCCCGAGGTGCTGAACGCCTTCCGGCCGCAGACGCTGATCGAGGTCTCGGCGGCGATGGAGCTGGCGCGCGAGGATCCGGAGGTCGGCGTCATCGTCCTCACCGGGGCCGGCGAGAAGGCCTTCTGCTCGGGCGGCGACCAGACGGTGCGCGGCGACACCGGCTACATCGCCGAGGGCGCGACGGTCGGGCGCTTCCACGTCACCGACCTGCAGATCCAGATGCGGCGGCTGCCGAAGCCGGTGGTGGCGATGGTCGCCGGCTACGCGATCGGCGGCGGCCACATCCTCCACCTCTGCTGTGACCTGACGATCGCCGCCGACAACGGGGTCTTCGGGCAGGTGGGGCCGCGGGTCGGCTCCTGGGACGGCGGCTACGGCGCCTCGCTGCTGCGCGACCTGGTCGGGACCAAGGTGGCGAAGGAGATCTGGATGCTCTGCCGCCAGTACGACGCCGAGGAGGCGCGGGAGATGGGGCTCGTCAACACGGTCGTGCCGCTGGCCGACCTCGAGCGCGAGACCGTCGCCTGGTGCCGCGAGATGCTCGCCCTCTCCCCCTTCGCCCTGCGCCTGGTCAAGGCCAGCTTCAACGCCCACGAGGACGGCTACGCCGGGATCCAGCAGCTCGCCCACGACGCCAACCTCCTCTTCTACGGCAACGAGGAGGCGGCCGAGGGCCGCGAGGCGTTCAAGCAGAAACGGCAACCCGACTTCTCCCAGTTCCCCCGCCGCGCATGAGGATCTGGCTGATGGCAGCCCGGCCGCGGACGCTGCCGGCGGCGGTCGCCCCGGTCCTGGTCGGGACCGCGGCGGCGGTCCAGTGGTACGGCAGCCTGCCGCGCTGGGGCGCCTTCCTCGCTGCCCTGGTCGGCTCGATTTTCATCCAGATCGGCACCAACCTCGCCAACGACTACTCCGACGCCAAGCGCGGCGCCGACACCGCCGACCGGCTCGGGCCGGTGCGGGTCACCGCCAGCGGCATGGTCACCCCGCAGCGGGTGATGAGGGCGACCTGGATCGCCTTCGCGGTCGCGGTCGCCTGCGGGATCTACCTGACCGCGGTCGCCGGCTGGGTGATCCTCGTGATCGGCGCCCTCTCGATCGCCGCCGGCGTGCTCTACACGGGCGGGCCGCGACCCTACGGCTACGCCGGCTTCGGCGAGGTCTTCGTCTTCCTCTTCTTCGGCCTCGTCGCAGTTAATGGTTCTTACTACGTGCAGTTGGAGCAGCTCGACGCGCTGCCGCTCGGGCTCTCGATCTCGATCGGGTTCCTTGCCACGGCGATCATCGTCGTCAACAACGTGCGGGATGTGGAGACCGACCGGCGGGCCGGCAAGAACACCCTGGCGGTGCGGATCGGCCGCGAGCGGGCGGTGACGCTCTACAAGCTGCTGGTCGGCGGCGGCTTCATGGTCCTGCCGATCGCGCTGGTCGCCGGCGACGCGAGCCTGCTGCCGCTGATCGGCCTCTTCGCGGCACCGCTGGCGATCAAGCCGACGAAGACGCTGGAAGAGCGCCGCGACGGTCCGGCGCTGAACGCGGTCCTGGCCCAGACGGGGGCCTTGCTCGGCGTCTTCAGCCTGCTGGTCACGATCGGCCTGCTGATCTCCGCCTGAGAGACTCCGGGCGTGCGCCTCAGCTCGGTCGAGGTCATCCCCTACGCGCTGCCCTTCAAGGAGCCCTACGTCACCGCGCGGGGGGTGCTGGAGCGGCGGGAGATGGTCCTGCTGCGGGTGCGGGACGAGGACGGGGTCGTGGGGCTGGGCGAAGCGGTGCCGCTGACGCTGCGGGGCGGGGTTGGGCTGGCGGAGGTGGTGCGG
>JBIOTO010000166.1:0-9317 GCA_044865945.1 Solirubrobacterales bacterium | reverse complement strand
AACGGGGTCAACCTCACCGACGGCCTCGACGGCCTCGCCGCCGGCTCCTGCGCGATCGTCCTCCTCGCCTACACGGCGATCTCCTTCATCTCCAACGAGCAGCAGGACCTCGCCCTGCTCTCGGCCTGCCTGGTCGGCGCCTGCGTCGGCTTCCTCTGGTTCAACGCCTTCCCGGCCTCGATCTTCATGGGGGACACCGGCTCGTTGGGGCTCGGCGGGGCGATCGGCGCCCTGGCGGTGATGACCCAGACGGAGGTCCTGCTGATCATCATCGGCGGCATCTTCGTGATCGAGGCGCTCTCGGTCCTGCTCCAGGTCTTCGCTTTCAAAACCTTCCGCCGCCGGGTCCTGCTGATGGCGCCGCTGCACCATCACTTCGAGATGATGGCCTGGTCGGAGACGAAGATCATGCTCCGCTTCTGGATCATCGCCGCGGTCTGCTCGGGGATCGGCTTCACGCTCTACCAACAGTCGATCGGGTCCTGATGGCCGAGGTCGAGGTAACCGCTGGGCCGATCGAGTACGGCGACAGCGGCGGCGAGGGGCGGCCGATCGTCTTCATCGGCGGGCTGCCGCACGACGAGGCGCTCTGGGACGGGGTGATCGCCGAGCTGGCGCCGCAGTTCCGCTGCCTGACCCCCGTCCTGCCGCTCGGGGCCCAGCGCAAACCGCTGCGCCCGGACGCCGACCTCTCGCTGCCGGGGCTGGGGCGGATCGTGAGCGAGTTCCTCGAGCGGCTCGACCTGCGCGACGCGGTCGTCTGCTTCAACGACTGGGGCGGCGCCCAGACGATGGTCTCCCACGGCGGCACCGAGCGGGTGGGCGCCTTCGTCCTCGTCTCCTGCGAGACCGACAACAATTACCCGCCGGGGGTCGCCGGGCGGATCGCGGCGCTGTCTGGCTTCATGCCCGGCGGCTTCGGCGTGATGCGCTTCGGCCTCTCATCGCCGCTCCTGCGCCGGCTGCCCTTCGTCTATGGCCGGATGAGCAAGCGCGGGGTCCCCGACGAGCTGATGCACCGCTGGCTGCAGCCGCTGAAGCGAGCGGAGATCCGCCGCGACACCCGCCGCTACGTCCGCGACGTCCGCCACGGCCGCCGCGAGATCCAGGCCGCGACGCCGAAACTGCGCAACTTCGAGCGCCCGGTCCTCGTCGTCTGGGACGAGGAGGGGACGATGATGCCCAACAGCGAGGGCCGCCGCCTGGCTGACTCGTTTCCGAACTCAACCTACGTCGAGTTGCCGGACTGTTACACCCTGATTCCGATCGATCAACCGGTAGCTCTCGCAACACAGATAAAAAAACACTGCAGTAAGGACTGAATCCTTAGCAGTAAGGAATTTGTGTTCTGAGAGGTGGGGTGCGCGGATCGGCGCATCCTTAATAAACTTGTCGGTTTCTTGACAAGGCATCTGAATGTTAGCTACCTTGAGTTGAAGCCAGGACTGGTGGCGATGGCGGCATGCGGGCTTGGGTTGTCCCTGCAAACGAGGAAGGCGCAGCCCGAAGCGCCTCGCCCCGCTCACCGGCGAAATTTCATAGGTCTTCCCCCCAATGCCACGCCCTATGCGAAACACGGTGAACGAAAAGGAGCTGTCGAGAGGCTGCGCGAGCGCGGCCAACTGCATGGATGCTTCGCCTGACTAAGCCGCCGCGGATCAGCTAAAGCCGCTTGTCCCCGGCGTCGGCGTACGGCCACGTCCCGGCGTCCCTCGGACGAGCGAAATGAGCGATTCGAACTCAAAAAAAGGCACGAAAGGTGCAGGGGGCGAGCGCTACCCGCGGCCGGTCCCGGCCCGACGCTCGCAGACGGCTCCCGCTGCGCGAGCCGAGTGGGTGGGTCCTGCCAACCCGGTCGACCTCGATAAACCGGAGGCGATAACCCGGTTCGTCGAGACCGAGAAGGCGCTTGAACTCCAGGCCCGGCGAGAAGCGCGCGAAGAGTACGCCGACGCCAGGACCGAGGTTGTTCGTGCCAAGTCGGAGCTGGTTCAGGCGGAAGCCAACCGGGTGAACGGGGTCGCCGCACGCCAGAACGCCGCGGCCGCCCTGATGCGCTTCGACCGCGTCGAACGGATCGTCTTCCTAATCGTCAACGTCGCCCTCGCCGTTCTGTTGATGGCCGGCGTTGTCCTCGGCGCCGACTTCCTCGGCCGGGCGGTTGCCGCCGCAGCCGCATTCAACGCCCTGATGGCCGGCTTTCGCGCCGTCCGCACCTGGAGCAGCAGGCGAAGCCAGCCGGAGGTCGAAGGTCAAAGCGAACAGGTTCCGCCTCCTCAGGCGCGAACCTTTCCGCATGGCGACGAAGGGTCTTCCTAGGAAGCCACGCCCGGCCCTGCCCCGGGGGCCATTTCTGGTCGTCGGCCTGGCCCGCTCCGGCCAGGCCGCGGCGCGACTGCTGGCGGCCCGGGGAGAGACCGTGCGAGCGGTCGATTCCGGGCATCCCGAGGGGGCGGCAGGTCTGGAGGGGGCAGGCGTCGAAGTCTTTCTGGATACGGATGGATTGGCGCAGCTCGAGGGGACCCGCACGGTCGTTAAGAGCCCGGGTGTTCCCCGGGAGGCGCCGGTGATCGCGGCTGCTCTGGAGCGGGGAATCGAGGTGGTGGGGGAGATGGAGCTCGCCTGGCGGGCGCTGCCCAATCGCTTCGTCGGCGTCACCGGCACCAACGGCAAGACGACGACGGTCGAGCTGATCGGCCACCTCTACCGCGGCGCCGGTGAGCCGGTCGCGGTGGCCGGCAACGTCGGCACCGCGCTCTCGGAGCTGGTCGGCGCGGTCGAGCCGGAGACGACGATCGTCTGTGAGTGTTCAAGTTTCCAGCTCGAGGACACGGTCGCCTTCGCGCCCGAGTGCGCCGTCTTCCTCAACCTCGCCCCCGACCACCTCGACCGCCACGTCGACCTCCAGTCCTACCTGGCGGCGAAGCTGCGGATCTTCGCCAACCAGGGCAACGACGACGTCGCCGTCTACAACGCCGACGACCCCTTCGCCGCCGGCACCGACCTCGGTGGCTGCGGACGGCGGATCGCCTTCTGTCGCGGCGCCGCCCCCGAGTGCGAGGTCGCGGTCGCCGAGGGGACGATCTTCTACGACGGCGAGCCGCTGCTGCCGGTCGCCGAGCTCGGCCTCTTCGGCGAGCACAACGTCGCCAACGCGATGGCCGCCGCCGCGGCGGCGCTGGCGATGGGGATCGACCGCGAGGCGGTGCGTGAGGGCCTGCGCGGCTTCGCCGGCGTCCCGCACCGCCTGGAGCAGGTCGCCGAGATCGGCGGCGTCCGCTTCATCAACGACTCGAAGGCGACCAACGTCGCCTCGGCGACGGTCGGGATCCGCGCCTTCGAGGGCGGCGTCCACGCGATCCTCGGCGGCTCAGACAAGGACGAGCCGTTCGCGCCGCTGGCCGAGCCGCTGACCGAGCACGCCCGCGCCGCCTACCTGATCGGCGCCACGACGGAGCGGATGGCCCGCGAGCTGGCCTCGGTGGTCGAGGCGGGGGTCGAGCTGCACCGTTGCGCCGATCTTGATGACGCGGTCCGTCGCGCCGCTGCCGCCGCCGCGCCCGGCGAGGTCGTCCTGCTCTCGCCCGCCTGCGCCAGCTTCGACGCCTTCGCGAACTACGAGGCCCGCGGCGACCGCTTCCGGGAGATCGTCGGGGAGCTGGGATGAAAAATCGCCGGCGCCCGCACTCGACCGAGTACAACATGCTGCTCACCGCGACGCTTTGCCTGCTGGCGCTTGGCGCGGTGATGGTCTTCTCCGCCAGCTCGACCACCCGCGTCCTTCAGGACGGCGGCCTCTCCGACAGCGCCTTCTACCTGAAGCGGACGCTGATGTTCGGCGCCGTCGGTCTGCTGATCATGCACTTCGTCGCCCGCCACGGGCTCGACCTCGTCCGCAAGCTGACCCCGGTCATCCTCGGCATCTCCTTCTTCCTCCTGCTCGCGGTGCTCGTCGTCGGGACCGAAGTCAACGGGGCCAGCCGCTGGATCGGCGGCGGCTTCCTTCAGATCCAGCCCTCGGAGATCGCCAAGGTGGCGCTGATCCTCTACGGCGCCGACCTGCTGGCCAACAAGCCGAAGCGGGCGCGGTCGATCGAAGGGATCATGCCCTTCCTGCTCGTCGCCGGCGTCTCCTGCCTGCTGATCATGCTGGAGCCGGACATGGGGACGACGATGGTGATCACCTTCTCCGTCGCCGCCACCCTGGTCGCCGCCGGCGTCCGGCCCGCCGACCTCGGCAAGATCGCCCTGGTGATCGGCTGCCTGGCGCTGCTGATGGCGGTGATCGAGCCCTACCGGATGGCCCGCCTGACCGCCTTCCTCAACCCGACCGCCGACGCCTCCGGCGCCGGCTTCCAGGCGGCGCAGGCGAAGATCGCGCTCGGCTCCGGCGGCCTCTTCGGGGTCGGCATCGGCAACGGCATCGGCAAGGCCTTCTATTTGCCCGAGGCCCACACCGACATGATCTCGGCGGTGATCGGCGAGGAGCTCGGCCTAGTCGGGATCGCCGGCGTTGTCGGCCTCTTTGGGATGTTTGGCTATGCCGGCTTCAAAACCGCGCAGAAGGCGCGCGACAACTACTCGAAGATCCTCGTCTCCGGCCTCACCTCGCTGGTCCTCGTCCAGGCGACGATCAACCTCTTCGCGGTGATGGGGCTGGCGCCGCTGACCGGCGTGCCGCTGCCCTTCGTCTCCTACGGAAACAGCAGCCTGATGGCCTGCCTGTTCGCGGTGGGCCTGATCCTCAACGTCGCCGGCGGCGGGCGCGCGGCGGCGCGCAAGTCAACGCCCACCCGCGCTGGCAAACTGCGCGTCGTCCAAGGCGGGCGATCGCCCGCCCGCGAAAGGAGCCGAGCGAGCGGTGCCAGGAAAGCCAAGAGTGGTGGTGGCAGCGGGGGGAACCGCGGGGCACGTCGTGCCCGCCATGGCAGTCGCCGACGAGCTTCGGGCTAGCGGCGCCGAGGTCAGCTTCCTCGGCACGCGCGAGCGGATCGAGGCGGAGCTGGTCCCCGCCGCGGGCTACGAGATCGACTTCGTCAAGGTGCGCGGCATCGACCGCCGCAACCCCCTGCGCGCGGCGCGGGCGGGATTCGAGGCGCTGGGCGCGGTCGGCGCGGCGCGCAAGGTCCTGCGCCGGCGCGGTGCCGACGTGGTGATGGGCGGCGGCGGCTTCGTCGCCGGGCCGGCCGGGCTGGCGGCGACGGTGACCCGCACGCCGCTGGTCCTGACCGAGGCTGACAGTCATATGGGCCTGGCGAACCGGTTGCTGGCGGGACGGGCGCGACGCGTCTGCCTCGCCTTCCCGATCGCCGGACGCGAGGGCGACCACTACCTGGTCACCGGGAGGCCGGTGCCGAAGGCGGTGCTCGAAGGCGACCGGCCCGCCGCCCGCGTCCGCTTCGGGATCGACCCCGAGGCCCGCTGCCTGCTCGTCGTCGGCGGCAGCCAGGGCGCGCGCTCGGTCAACTTCGTCGCGATCGAGGCCTTCGCCGAGCGCGACGGACGCGACTTCGACGTCGTCCACATCGCCGGCACCCGCGACTTCGCCGAGCTGGAGGCCAAGCTCGCGGCCGCACCCAATGCCGAGCGCTACACGCTGCTGGAGTACGAGCCGAACCTCGGCGACGCCCTCGCCGCCGCCGACCTTGTGCTGGGGCGCTCGGGCGGCTCGATCTTCGAGGTGGCGGCCACCGGGCGGCCGGCGATCCTCGTGCCCTACCCCTTCGCCACCGCCGACCACCAGACCGCCAACGCCGAGTGGATGCGGGCGGGGGGCGCGGCGAGCGTGATCGCCGACGCCGAACTCGACGCCGAGGGACTGCGGACGGAGGTCGGTGCGGTTCTGGGAGACCCGGCGCGCCTGGCTGAGATGGCCGCCGCCGCCCACGCCCTGGCTAAGCCCGATGCCGCCCGGCGGATCGCCGACGAGGTCCTGGAGGCGGCCGGATGAGCGAGTGGAGCGGGCGCCGCCTGCACTTCATCGGCATCGGCGGCGCCGGGATGAGCGGTTTGGCGCTGGTCTGCGCCCGCCTCGGCGCGGAGGTCTCCGGCAGTGACCGCGCCGACTCCTCTTACATGGAGCGCCTGCGGGCGGCGGGGCTCGAACCGCTCGTCGGCCACGACGCGGCGAACCTGCCCGACGGAGCCGAGGTCGTCGTCTCGACCGCGATCGGCGACGACAACCCGGAGCTGGCGCTGGCCCGGCAGCGCGGAATCGAGCCGATCCACCGCGGCCAGTTGCTGGCCGAGCTCTGCGCCGAGAAGCGGCTGATCGCGATCGCCGGCACCCACGGCAAGACGACGACCACCGCGATGGTCGCCTGGGCGCTGCGGGCGCTCGGCGGCGACCCCGCCTTCTTCGTCGGCGGCGAGGTCCCCGGCCTGGGGCCGGACGGCGGCACCGCCAACGCCGGCTGGGGAGAGGGGGAGTGGGTGGTCGCCGAGGCCGACGAGAGCGACGCCAGCTTCCTGCGGTTGCGGCCGGGGGTCGCGGTCGTCACCAACGTCGAGATGGACCACCACTCGCGGTGGGGCTCCCTGGCCGAGCTGCACGAGGCCTTCCGCGCCTTCGCCGGCCCGGCCCGCAGCCTAGTCCGGCCCGCGGACGAGGCGATGGATTGGCTGGACGGGGTCGGCGGCGAGGTTGCCGAGTTCGACGGTGCCGTTCCTGGGCCGGCCGATCTCGGCCTGGTCGTTCCCGGCGAGCACAACCGGCGCAACGCGCGCGCCGCCCTCGCGGCGTTGCGACTGGCCGGCTTCGACCTCGACGCGGCAGCCGAGGCGCTGGCCAGCTTCCGCGGCGTCCACAGGCGCCTGCAGGTGAAGGGCTCGCGCGGCCCGGTCCATATATATGACGACTACGCCCACCACCCGACCGAGGTGCGCGCCGCCCTCTCCGCCCTGCGCGAACTCGAACCCTCACGCTTGGTCGCCGTCTTCCAGCCCCACCTCTACTCGCGGACCAAGGCTCTCGCGGTCGAGTTCGGCGCCGCCCTTGCCGCCGCCGACGAGGCGGTCGTCCTCGACGTCTACCCGGCGCGCGAGGAGCCGGTCGGGGAGCTCGCCGGGGTCAGCGGCCTACGGGTCGCCCAGGCAGCGGCCGAGCGGGCCGGGGGTAGTCCGGTCTGGTGGCTGCCCAGCGCCGCCCTTGCTCAGCGGGCGCTGGCCGACCGCCTGGACCACAACCCGGAGCTCTACGGCGAGGGAACGATCCTGGTCACGATCGGCGCCGGCGACGTCTTCAGGCTGGGCGAGGCGCTGGTCACCGAGGAGGCCGGATGACCGCCGCGCCCGAGGGCCTTCAACCCGACTACCCGCTGGCCCGCCTGACCACGGTGCGGACCGGGGGGGCGGCCGACTGGTTCGGCCGCCCGGCCGACGAGGCGAGCCTGCTGGCGGCGCTGCGCTGGGCCGACGCGGAGGGCCTGCCGGTCGGGGTGATCGGCTCAGGCTCGAACCTGCTGGTCGCCGACGACGGCTTCCACGGCGTCGCGCTGAAGCTCGACGGCGAGCTGGCGACGATCGAGCGCGAGGGCGAGCGGGTGGTCTGCGGCGGCGGCTACCGCTTCCCCTCGGCAGCGGCGAAGACCGCGGGCTGGGGGCTCTCGGGGCTCGAGTTCGGGGTCAACATCCCCGGCACCGCCGGCGGCGCGGTGCGGATGAACGCCAACGCTTACGGCGGCCAGCTGGCCCAGGTCCTGGAGTGGGTCGACGTCGCCACCGCCGCCGGGACCGACCGCCGCGTCCCCGACCAGCTCGGGTTCGAGTACCGCCGCTCGAACCTGCGCGAGGGCGAGATCGTCGCCCGCGCCTCCTTTCGCCTGGAGCCCGCCAACCCGGATGAGATCCGCGCCACCCTGGCCTCGATGCGCGAACGCCGCCGCGAGGCCCAGCCCTCCGGGATCAAGACCTTCGGCTCGACCTTCAAGAACCCCGATGACGAGCGCGCGATGGGAAGGTCGGCCGGCCAGCTGCTGGAGCTGGCCGGTTGCCTTGGTCTCCGTCACGGCGGCGCCCGCTTCTCCCAGAAGCACGCCAACTTCGTCGAGAACGACCAGGGCGCGACCACCGCCGAGGTGCTCGAGCTGATGGCCGAGGGCCGACGTCGCGTCTTTGATCGCTTCGGGGTCGAGCTGGAGCCGGAGGTGCAGGTGCTCGGCGACGTGCGCTGGCCGGAGGGCTGGGAGCTGTGAGCCGGCGGCTGATCGCGATCCTGGTTGGCGTCCTCGTCCTGGCGGTGGCCGTCTACTGGTTCGGCTTCCGCCAAAAGAGCGTCGAGGCCGACGTCCAGGTGCCGCGGCTGGCGGCGGTGATCGGAGAAGGCGAAGAAGCGGTAGCGGTTGCGGCCAACGGCGCCGTCGTCCGCTGGCTGCCGCCGCCCGAGGATCCGCCGCTGCCGCGACTGCCGCTGGACGAGATCCCCAAGGGCGGCAAGGTTCGCGGCACCGCGCTCGAACAGGTCCGCGTCCTGGCGGCGGTCCCCGACCAGCTGCGCCCTTATGTCGAAAGCAGCTACTTCGGCGAGAGCGGGGTGGACGTCGAACTGACCACCGGGATCGAACTGCGCTTCGGCGACGCATCCCAGGCGCGGCGAAAGTGGAAGGCGGTGGTCGCCGTCCTCGCTGATCCGTCGGTTACCTCGCCGAGTTATGTAGACGTGCACGCTCCCACCCGACCCGCATACGAGGAGTCCGGAAGCGAACTTCCGCCCGCACCCTGAACCAGGCGCGAGCCTTCTTAAAGGGCTTTGCAGTGCGGTGTCGAAAAGTCTCAACCTGAGGGTGAGAGTGGCTCAACCCTCAACTCAACATCGAGACTCTGAGTCTGCAGGATGGGTCGCGCACGTTTGACAGAGGGGCCGGAATGCCCTACGTTGAGCGCAATTTCCGTCCTTCAGCGGGAGGCTCGAACCCTAGAGCATGGCTGAAGGGTCGGACGGAACAAAGGCTCAACTCACATGGAATCCACTTACTTGGCAGTGATCAAGGTCGTCGGCGCAGG
This sequence comes from Solirubrobacterales bacterium, assembly GCA_044865945.1. Taxonomy (GTDB): domain Bacteria; phylum Actinomycetota; class Thermoleophilia; order Solirubrobacterales; family 70-9; genus VAYN01. The sequence goes on along the minus strand of JBIOTO010000166.1, from coordinate 317 downwards.
CGGCGGCGGCACCAATGCCGTCAGCCGGATGATCGACGCTGGAATCAGGGGCGTCGAGTTCGTTGCCGTCAACACCGACGCTCAGGCGCTGCAGGCCTGCGACGCCGACATCAAGCTTTCGATCGGCCAGGAGCTGACCCGCGGCCTTGGCGCCGGGGGCAACCCCGAGGTCGGCGCCGGCGCGGCGGCCGAGAGCCGCGACGAGATCAAGGAGGCGCTGAAGGGCGCCGACATGGTCTTCGTCACCGCCGGCGAGGGCGGCGGCACCGGCACCGGTTCGGCCCCGGTGATCGCCGAGATCGCCAAGGAGGAGATCG
>JBIOTO010000165.1:0-7785 GCA_044865945.1 Solirubrobacterales bacterium | reverse complement strand
TCAACATCGAGCCATAGCGAGATGTGTCTGGAGGAGGAGTCCCCGCCGCCCCTCCCAACCTGGGCGAATCCGGTCTCCATCGACGAGATCAAGCACCTGATCTCCGAGTGCAAACGCCTGATGCCGGATGTGGGCGTGCAGGTGCCGCCCAACCTGAGTGAGTTTTGGCCCGAGCTGGTCGAGGCCGGTGCCACGGACCTGGGTGGCCTCAGCGCCAACGGCGACCACATCTCGCCCGAGGAGCCGTTCCCGTCGCCGCACCAGGTGCGGAAGGAGCTGGCGCCTCGTGGATACGCGCTGACGGAGCGGCTTTGCGTCTACCCGCAGTACATGGATCCGGATTGGATGGAGCAGGGTGTTCTCGACGTGATCAAGCTGAAGTACTGGTCGTTCATCCCGCGGAAGGGTTCGGGGCGCAGGTCGGAAGAGGTCATCGATGGCGACCTGGCTCCGAAGGCGATCGTCAAGGGCCGCGAGGGGCTGGAGCTCTCCGAGGACGAGCTGACCGCGCTGTTCGCCGAGACGCGCCCTGAGGTGATCGAGGAGATGCGGGTCGCGGCCGACGAGCTGCGGGCGGAGCAGGCGGGGGACCGGGTCACCTTCGTCGTCAACCGCAACATCAACTTCACCAACGTCTGCGTCGTCGGCTGCGCCTTCTGCGGCTTCGGCCAGGGGAAGCGCTCGCCCGATGCCTACGAAGTTTCCGAGGCGGACTTCGCCGCCCGGGTCGAAGAGGCGGTCGCCTTCGGCGCCACCGAGCTCTGCATGCAGGGCGGCATCCATCCCGACCTGACCCTTGAGGAGTACGGGCGCTGGCTGGCGCTGGCGAAGGAGACCGCGCCGCAGCTGCACCTGCACGCCTATTCGCCGATGGAGATCAACTGGGCCTGCGAGCGCTCGGGCAAGGAGCCGCTGGAGGTCTTCGAGTACCTGCTCGGCTGCGGGCTCGGCTCGACCCCCGGCACCGCCGCCGAGGTGCTCGACGACGGCGTCCGCCAGCGGATCTCGCCGAACAAGCTGCCGGCCGACCGCTGGGTGGAGATCATCGAGGCCTCGCACCGGGCCGGGCTGCGCTCGACCTCGACGGTGATGTTCGGCCACATCGAGGAGCCGCGCGAGCTGGCCCGCCACATGCGCGTCGTCCGCGCCCTGCAGGAGCGGACCGGGGGAATCACCGAGTTCGTTCCGCTCAGCTTCATCCCCTTCAACACGATGCTCGGCCGCACCCACGGGATCGAGGAGATCTCGATGCGGGAGAACCTCAAGCACACCGCCGCCTTCCGGCTGGCGCTGGGGCGGACGATCCCCAACCTGCAGGCGAGCTGGGTGAAGATGGGGCTGGAGGGGGCGACCGAGGCGCTGCGCTGGGGGGTCAACGACCTCGGCGGCACCTTGATGGAGGAGAACATCAGCCGCATGGCCGGCTCCCAGCACGGGGTGCGGCTGGAGGCCGAGCAGCTGATCGCCGCCGCGCGTGCCGCCGGCCGCGAACCCGCGCAGCGGACGACGTTGTACGAGATCATCGAGACCTATGCGGGCGATGGTCCTCGAGAGGCAGCGGCAGCCGCTCCGGCTGGCTGAGCTGCCCGAGCCAGCTCCCGGCCCCGGCCAGGTCCAGTTAGAGGTTCGCGCCTGCGGCGTCTGCCGCACCGACCTCCACATCCTCGACGGCGACCTGGCCGAGCCGAAGCTGCCGCTGGTGATGGGCCACCAGATCGTCGGCGTGGTCCGCGGGGCGGGGGAGGGGGCGGAGCGCTTCGCGCCGGGCGACCGGGTCGGGGTGCCGTGGCTGGGCTGGACCGACGGCGAGTGCCGCTACTGCCGCGGCGGCCGCGAGAACCTCTGCGACCACGCGAGGTTCACCGGTTACGACCTCGACGGCGGCTACGCCGAGGTCGCGGTCGCCGACGAGCGCTTCTGCTTCCCGATCCCGGAGGGCTATCCCGACCTTCAAGCGGCGCCGCTGCTCTGTGCGGGGCTGATCGGCTACCGGGCGCTGCGGCTGGTTGGCGAGGCGGAGCGGATCGGGTTCTACGGGTTCGGCGCCGCCGCCCACATCCTCTGCCAGGTCGCGGTCCACGAAGGCCGGCGGGTCTTCGCCTTCACCCGCGAGGGCGACGAGGAGACGCAGGCGTTCGCGCGCGAGCTCGGGGCGGAGTGGGCCGGCTCCTCAGACGAGGCGCCGCCGGAGGAGCTCGACGGGGCGATCGTCTTCGCCCCGGTCGGAGCGCTGATGACGGCGGCGCTGCGGGCGAGCGCCAAGGGAGCCCGGATCATCAGCGCCGGCATCCACATGAGCGACATCCCGTCATTTCCATACGCGGAGCTGTGGGGCGAGCGCTCGCTCGGCTCGGTCGCCAACCTGACCCGGCGCGACGGCGAGGAGTTCATCCCCCTGGCGCCGCGGGTGCCGGTGCGGACCGAGGTCGAGGTCTACCCGTTGGAGGAGGCGAACCGGGCTTTGGATGACTTACGGGCGGGGAGATTTCGCGGGGCGGCTGTGCTTCAGCCCTGATCCGCACCGACCTCTACTCAGCAGGTAGGAGGTCGGTGCGGATCAGGGCTCAGCGGAAGAGGTCCTCGCCGGGGGGGCGGCGGAGCGCAGCGGCGCCGGGGCCGTCGTCCGTGGTGACGTAGCGGTCGAGGCCGCGGACCACAGAGGCGGGGATCCCTGAGTCCTTGACCCGAACCAGGTCTGCCGCCGCCGCGACCTCGTCGGCGATCGCGATCTCGGTCGCCTGGAGTTCATTTCCACCTGCGTCGCCGCGACCGCGCCAGTCGTCCACCGCGACCAGCCCGGCACAACCGATCGCCACCTCGGCCTGTCCCACTCGCCAGGCCCGCCCGAAGCTATCGGCGATCACGACCGCGACCGTCGATTCGAATTCCGCCCGGATCCGCCGGGCCGAAGCATCCGGGTCCTGTGGCAGCAGGCACACCGTCCCGTCCCCCGGCAGGTTCGAGCTGTCGATTCCGGCGTTGGCGCAGACGAAGCCGTGGTGGGTTTCCGTGATCAGCACCCGCTCCTCCCGCAACACCTCGCGGCTCTCGGAGAGCACCAGCTCCACGAGCTCCGCCTCCTTGTCCAGCTCGTCCGCCAGCTCGCGCGCCCGTGCCGACGGTTCGACCTCAGCCAGCCGCCGCACCATCCCCTCGGCCTTCGAGACCACCTTCTGCGAGATCACGACTACATCTCCTTCTTGAAGATCGACCAATCCGGCGATCAGCTCGCCGAGCTTGTCGCCCTCGCGCACCTCGGGCATCCCGGCGACCGGGATTACCCGCAGCTCGCTCATATCCCCAGGGCCTTGGCGGTCCGCCGCGCCCGCTTTGGTTGCTTCGCCAGCTCGCGGGTCAGGGCGATCACGTCGCCGGGGGTGTCGAGGTCGAGTTCGATCGAGGGCAGCTCCTCGATCCCGAAGGGGATGCCGGCCGCCCGCGCCGCCTCGACGTGGCGCTCGCGGCTGCCCTCGCCGAAGGCGGGGACGATCGCTCCCGGCGGGCTGAGCAGGAGCGCGTTGGTGCCGGTCCCGTGGCGGTCGGGGACGACGCCGACGTAGCTGCCGGGGACGCCGGTCAGCAGCCGGTCGAGCTCGCGCGGGTCGAGCAGCGGGCAGTCGCCGGCGAGCAGCACGACCCGCTCGGCGCCCTCGACTTCGGCCCGGGCGATGCCGGCCAGCGCCGCCTCGACGTGGCCGGCGTCCTCCGGGTCGGCGACGACCTCGGCGCCGGCCGCGGCCGCCAGCTCCTGCGCCAGCGGCTCTCCGGTGACGACGATCAGCCGCTCGATCGCCCGCGCCTCGCCGATCGCTTCCAGCACGTCGGCGACCATCGCCCCGGCCAGCTCGCGGCGGCGCTCGGCCTCGATCCCGGCCGCCAGCCGCTGCTTGGCGGCGTCGAAGCGCTTGACGGGGAGTACGGCGGTGGCGTTCAACTCGGGCCGAGCGTAGCGGCGTAGTCGAGGACGATTCGGGCCAGGCGCAGGCGTCCGGCCGCGCCCTCCATCAGCGTCGGCGCCACCATGGTCGGGATCTCGGCCGGAGGCGGGTCGGGGTCGCCCTCGTCGACGACCATGCCGTCGATCAGCCCGGCGTAGAGGGAGGCGACGCCGGCGGCGGTGGTCGGGCGGCCGATCCCTTCCATGAAGCGGTCGGTCGGTCCCTTGACGACCTCGCCGGCGACGTAGGGGCTGACCGCGACGACCGGGGCGGGGGAGGCGGCGATCGCCTCGCGCATGCCGGGGACGGCGAGGATCGGGCCGATGCTGATCACCGGGTTGGACGGGCCGAGGACGATCACCTCGGCGACGCGGATCGCCTCCAGCGCCTCGGGGGTCGGCTCGGCCGCCTCGATTCCCTCCAGCCGCACGCCTTCGACCGCCGGCTGGCCGTCGTCGAGGATCAGGTACTCCTGCAGCCCGCGCGGGCCGGCGGGGGTGATCACCTGGGTGCGGACCGGCGTGTCGGCCATCGGCAGGACCCGCGCCTCGACCCCGAGGCCGCGGGCAATCTGCGCCTGGGCGTCGGTCGGGCGGCCGCCGTCGTCGAGGAACTGGCGCCGGTAGAGGCAGGCGGCGAGGTCGCGGTCGGAGAGGCCGAACCAGCTGGGGGCGCCGAGCTGTTGCAGGCGCTCGAAGGCGACGAAGCCGTCGTCGCGGATTCCCCAGCCGCGGTCCTCGTCGATTTCGCCGCTGAGCCAGTAGGTGACGAGGTCCGGGTCGGGGGAGACGTGGACGCCGAGCGCCTCGACGTCGTCGCCGGTGTTGGCGATCACGGAGAGGTCGCCGCCGACCTCCTCCTGCATCCCGGCAGCGAGTTTCGCGCCGCCGGTGCCGCCGGCGAGGAGGGCGACCCTCATCGGGGGAGCTCCCGGCGCGGAGCCCTCACGCCCAGTGGTCGCCGTCGGGGAGGTTGGTGAGGCGGATCCCGGCGTGCGTCTTGTAGCGGGTGTTGACCGAGATCAGCATCGGCGTCAGCTGCTCGACGATCCGGGCCATCTCCAAGGCGCCGGCGTTGACCGCGCGCAGGCCGGGGATCAGCTCGATCAGGCGGGCGACGCGGGCCTTGTCGGCCTTCTTGTCGCCGCAGACGAGGATGTCCTCGCCGAGCTCCTCGTCGAGGTCGGCGAGGTTGGGTGCGCCGACGGTGTGGAAGGTGGAGATCACGGTGACGCCCTCGGGGACCATCTCCTGCGCCTGCTGGGCGGCCGAGCCCTGCCAGACGCCGAGCGAGCGGGTCGCTTTGCCGCTGACCGCGGCGGCGAGCGGGACGGTGCAGTCGACCAGGATCTGGCCGGGGCGCAGCGCCTCGCGCAGGTTGTTGAGGTTCTCCGACTGGGCGCGGAAGGGGACAGTGAGGAAGACGATCTCCCCCTGCCGCGCCGCCTCGCCGTTCTCGAGCCCGGTGACCTCGGCGCCGGGCACGTCGGCGCGGACCTTGGCGGCGGCCTCCTCGGCCCGCTCGGCGGAGCGGGAGCCAAGCACGACCGGCACCCCGGCCTTGGCCCAGCGCCGCGCCAACCCAGCGCCAAGGGCGCCAGTCCCACCAATGATCGGAATCGGTTCAGTCGCGGTGCTCAAAATTTGAGGTCCTCAAATATCGGGTGGCTTGAAGGTTGGGGCGCGCAGTCTATGCTCCCGCTCGCATGAGGCTTGAGGGAAAGAAGGCGCTGGTGACCGGGGGGGCGAGCGGGATCGGCGCCGCGATCGCGTTGCGTCTGTCAGCCGAGGGCGCCGAGGTCTGGGTCGGCGACCTCAACACCGAGGGCGCCGAGAAGGTCGCGGCCGAGATCGCCGGCTACGCGCTCGAGCTCGACGTAACCGACCTCGAGGCGGCCCGCCGCGCCGTCAGCGCCGTCGGCGAGCTCGACGTCCTCATCAACAACGCCGGCACCGATAACTTCGGCTTCTTCGTCTACGTCACCCAGGAGCAGTGGCAGCAGGTGCTGGACATCAACCTCGGCGGGGTCATGAACTGCACCCACGCGGCACTGCCCGGGATGCAGGAGCGTGGCTACGGTCGCATCGTCAACATCTCTTCCGAGGCGGGCCGGGTCGGGTCCAAGGGCTCGGCCGCCTACAGCGCCGCCAAGGCCGGTGTGATCGGCTTCACCAAGGCGATCGCCCGCGAGAGCGCCCGCTACGGCGTCACCGCCAACGCGATCGCCCCCGGCCCGATCGAGACCCCCCTGCTGATGGGCGCCAAGGGGTTCGGCGAGATCGGCGAGAAGGTGATCGAGACGATGCGCGCCTCCACCCAGCTGGGTCGTCTAGGCCAGCCAGAGGAGGTAGCCGCCGCGGTGGCGTTCCTGGCCTCCGACGACGCCAGCTACGTCACGGGCGAGACCCTGGGCGTCAGCGGCGGCCTCGGCATGGTCTGAGCGCCCGCAAACTCCTCAAAAAACAGGCTGGGTAGGGGGAGGGTCAGTGCGAGTGGCGACTTTGGTCCCCTATGGGGGACACAACTCGCCAATGGCGGTCAGCGGAGGCTTGGAGGTTGGCGAAGAGGCAGCATGGTGTGATCGCGCGGGGGCAACTGCTGGAACTTGGGTTCTCGCCGAAGGCGATCAAGCATCGCATTTCTACTGGGCGCCTCCATGCAATTCGCCGCGGGGTCTACGCCGTTGGTCGCCCCTCATCGACCCAACATAGACGTTGGATGGCTGCCGTACTCGCCTGTGGTGACGGTGCGGTGCTTAGTCACTCCAGCGCTGCGGCCTTATGGCGCATCGGGTTCGAGCATCGCTCGGTGATCATCCTCTCTTTACCCAGCCAGTCCCATCGGAAGGTTCCAGGCCTTCAGATTCACCGCCGGCCTTCGCTGCAAGAGCGGGACATCACCACCGAGTTCGACATTCCGGTCACCACGCCCATTCAGACCCTGATCGACATGACGCTTCGCCTCGACCGTGCCGGCGTCGAGCGGATGATCAACGAGGCTGACAAGTACAACCTCGCCCATCCGCCCGGGATACGGCGCGCTCTTGACGAGCGCGCAGGCGAGCCCGGTGTCGCCCGCCTCCGCCGCATCCTCGACCGGCGCACTTTCCGCCTCACCAAGGAGGAGCTCGAACGGCGTTTTCTGCCTCTTGCCGCCACGGCCGGCCTGCCCGTCCCGCTCACTGGCCAGTGGGTGAACGAGTTCGAAGTCGACTTCTACTGGCCGGACCTGGGCCTGGTGGTCGAGACCGATGGCCTCCGCTACCACCGCACGCCGGCCGAGCAGGCGCGCGACCGGCTTCGCGATCAGGCCCACACCGCCGCAGGGCTGACGCAGCTGCGCTTCACGCATGAGCAGGTCCGCTACGAACCCGGGTACGTGCGGCGGATCCTCGCTCAGACGGCGAGCCGCTTCGCCATCGCGACGAAGTAGTCGAGCGCGGCGGGGTTGGCGAGCGAGTCGCGGCTGGCGGCCTTCTCCACCGGGGTTCCCATCAGGATCCGCTTCACCGGCACCTCCAGCACCTTGCCGCTGAGCGTGCGCGGCACCTCCTCGATCACGAAGACCTCGTCGGGGACGTGGCGGGGGGAGCACTGCTCGCGCACCCGCCGGGCGATCTCCCTCGGCAGCTCCTCGTCCAGCTTCGCCCCCTCGCGCATCACCACGAAGAGCGGCATCCAGCCGTCGGTTCCCGGGCGCGGGACGTCGACCACCAGCGCGTCGACGATCGCGTCGATCCCCAGCACCGCGCGGTAGATCTCGCTCGTCCCCATGCGGATGCCGCCGCGGTTGATCGTCGAGTCCGAGCGGCCGTAGATGATCGCCGTTCCGCGCCGCGTCAGCTCCA
>JBIOTO010000164.1:0-2214 GCA_044865945.1 Solirubrobacterales bacterium | reverse complement strand
GACACTCAACATCGAGCCATAGCGAGATGTGTCTGGGGCACCCCTCCCGGGGCCCCTCCTGCAGAGCGTTAAATCTTGTGGCGCTGCAGCAGCTTCTTGCCGATAACCATCCGCTGAATCTCCGAGGTCCCCTCGCCGATCAGCAGCAACGGCGCGTCCCGGTATAGCCGCTCGATCTCGTACTCCTTCGAGTAGCCGTAGCCGCCGTGGATGCGGAAGCTTTCCTCGACGCAGTACTTGCCGGTCTCCGAGGCCAGGAGCTTCGCCATCCCCGCCTCGAGGTCTGAACGCTCGCCGGCGTCCTTCATCCGCGCCGCTTTGCGAGTGACGAGGCGGGCGGCCTCGATCTGGGTCGCCATGTCGGCGAGCTTGAACTGGATCGCCTGGTGGTTGGCGATCGGCTTGCCGAAGGTTTTCCGTTCCTGGCTGTAGCGGAGGCCAAGCTCCAGGGCGCGCTGGGCGATGCCGACGCCGCGAGCGGCGACGTTGACCCGGCCGACCTCGAGCGCGTCCATCATCTGGATGAAGCCCTGGCCGACGCCGGCCTCCTCGCCGCCGAGCACGCGCTCGGGCGGGCACTTGTAACCGTCGTAGACGAGCTCGGTCGACTCGACGCCCTTGTAGCCCATCTTCTTGATCTTGGGCGGGACGTCGAGGCCCTTGAAGTCACCCTCGTTGGTTTCCTTCCAGGCCTCCTTCTCGGTGATGAAGCAGGTCATCCCCTTGTAGGGCGGGTCGGCCTGGGTGTCGGTCTTCATCAGCACGAAGACGACGCTGGAGCCGAGCCCGTTGGTGACCCACATCTTCTGCCCGTTCAGCTCCCAGTTGCCGTCGTCGCCCTTCTTGGCGGTGGCCTTGATGCCCTGCACGTCGGAGCCGACCTCGGGCTCTGAGAGCGAGAAGGCGGCGCGGATCTCGCCGGTCGCCATCTTCGGCAGGAAGTACTCCTTCTGCTCGTCGGTGCCGAACTTCATCAGCAGGTAGGAGCCGATGAAGTGGGTGTTGACGACGCCGCTGATCGAGATCCATCCGCGCGAGAGCTCTTCGACGATCATCGCGTAGGTGGTCAGGTCGAGGCCCATGCCGCCGTACTCCTCGGGGATCGTGACCCCGAAGAGGCCGAGCTCCTTCATCTGCTCGACGATCGGCTCCGGGAAGGAGTCCTCGTGGTCGTAGTGCTCGGCGTTGGGGATGATCTGCTCGTCGGCGAACTGGCGGACCATTTCGATGATCGCTTCCTGCTCGTCGGTCATTTCGCGATACGCAGCGGTGTCTACGGCCATGGCTCCTGCTTCAGGTAGTTGGAAGGGCGGAATCAGCGCGGCAACGCGGGTGCGGCGGCGCTCTGGAAAGCCAAGGATATCGACGCGGGGTCGATCCCGGGGTCGATGGCGCGCAGCGCCGCCGCGGCCTTGAGCAGCATCTCCTCGTACTCGCTCTCGGGGTCGGACCGCAGGACGATCGCCCCGCCGGCGCCGATCGTCACCTCGCCGCGGCCGACGACGATGGCGCGGATCGCGACCGAGAGGTCGGCGGCGCCGGCGAGGCCGAGCCAGCCGATCGCGCCGGAGTAGACGCCGCGCGGACCGCCCTCCAGACGGTCGAGGATCTCGGTCGTGCGCCGCTTCGGCGCCCCGGTCATCGAACCGGGCGGGAAGCAGGAGCGGACGCAATCGAGCGCCGAGGTCCCAGGCCGCAACCGCCCCCGCACGGAGGAGACGAGCTGGTGGACGGTCTCGTAGGTCTCGACCGCCATCATCTCCGGCACCTCGACGCTGCCGACCTCGCAGACCGCGCCGAGGTCGTTGCGGAGCAGGTCGACGATCATCAGGTTCTCGGCCCGGTTCTTCTCGTCGGCGGCCAGCGCGGCCGCGAGCGCGGCGTCCTCCTGCGGCGTGGCACCGCGGCGGCTGGTGCCCTTGATCGGCCGCGCTTCGGCCTCGCCGTCGCGACTGACGCTGAGGAAACGCTCGGGGGAGGAGCTGAGGACCGCGAGGTCGCCGAAGCGCAGATAGGCGGCGAAGGGCGCGGGATTGGCGCGGCGGAGGCGGCGGTAGAGGTCGAGTGGGTCGACGTCGAGGTCGATTTGGAGTTGGTTCGTGAGGCAGATCTCGTAGCTCTCGCCCTCGCGGAGGTGGTCGAGGCAGACACCTATATCCGCCAGGTACTGCTCCCGCGATCGGGCGAGAGAGAGCGCGCTTGGGAGAGAGCCGG
>JBIOTO010000163.1:0-13609 GCA_044865945.1 Solirubrobacterales bacterium | reverse complement strand
CCCCGCCCTTCAGCCCCCTGAACGAAGGCTGCCTCTACCTGCTCTCCCCCGGCACCGACGAGGCGCCCTCCTTCTTCGTCGATGCCTCCGAATCGGGAGACGACGTCTTCATCCTCACCCGCGAGCGCCTCGTCGGCCAGGACACCGACAACCTCCAGGACCTCTACGACGCCCGCGTCCTCGGTGGCTCGGCCGCCCAGAACCCATCGCCGCTGCCCGACGATTGCGAAGCCGAAGGCTGCCGGCCCGCTCCGACCCCGCCCCCGACCGGCACCTCGCCCCAGACCCCGAGCTTCGCCGGTCCCGGCAACCCTCCGCCCAAGCGCTGCAAGGGGAAGAAATGCCGGCGGCCCTGCAAGAAGGGGAAGAGGTGCCACAAGACCAAGACCAAGCAGCATCGGCACAAACGGCGGGGCTAGGCACACCTCGGCTTCTGACCAACATGTTGTCAGCGTTCACAACCCGAAAAAGAACACATTGGTGGAACGCAGCCGTACTCCCATTGGCGAGGCTGTCCAGTAGGGGAACCAAACCCCTATTCGACAACTCTCAAGAATGTGAGGAACGATGTCCAAGTCAACTCTTGGCCGCCTGGGGCTCCTGGCTGTGAGCCTTCTCGGCCTTATGTCACTCACCGCAGGATCCGCGGTTGCCTCCGGCCCGCCGATAGTGACTGTCGGTGCGGCCAGCAACCTTTCACTCAATACCGCAACCGCAAACGGTACCGTGGACAAAAACGGCGCCACCAGCGCCAGCGCGACCCTGGAATGGGGCAAAACCAAACTGTATGGAAAAAGCATCAATTTGGGCAGCGTAACGGGCACCGGAGCTGTGCCGGTGAGCACGATTCTCTCCGCGCTGGAACCACTCACCACCTACCACTACCGGATCACTGCGTCGAACAGTTTTGGCAAAACGGTCAGCGAAGACCAGAGCTTCGAAATGCTTCTGCAGTGGAAGGTCGACGGGAAACCAATTTCCGAACTCGTCGAAGTGCCGCCTCTTTCATCTAAAAATGAAGATTGGACCTTCACCGCGGAAGGAACGGCTGGCTTTTCGCACACCAACGTAAAATTCACCTGCTCTGCCAGGGCTGAATTCGATTATCTGACCGGGCGTCTCGGGGAAAGCCTGCACGTCCCACTCCAGAACTGTAAGGGATATGAAAACGGCAATGAAGTAAAAGAGTGCGCGCCGCAGCTCAGCGAAGTCAACCTCAACGGGCTGAACCAGCCGACGAAAAATGCCTTCTTCGTTAAAGAAGAATGCGCTGGTAGTGAAAAATTTGGGATCCCTAACTTTGCCGTCGGGCCCTTTTCGGAATCGGTGCAGCAACCCCTCAACTTTGTCGGGAACTGGGCTTCCGGGACCGTCTCGCTCACCTACACGATCTCCATCCCCATTGCCGCCGTTGGGGGACGCTACTGGGGTCTGAAATTTGGCATTTCCTAGGACTCGAGATAGTCGACGGTTGGTCTGTTCACAAACCGGAGCGAGCCCACACGGGCTCGCTCCGGTTTTCTCCTTCCGGCTGCGAAGCTTCGGAGCACTGATCCTTGTCGCGATGGGCTTTTTGGGGACGGTCAGCGCCGCCCGTGCTGACCCGGCCCCGACCATAGATGCGGCCTGGGTCACCGACGTCACTGCCACGTCGGCCGTGTTGCGGACCGAGATCAACCCGCAAGGATCGAGCACCCGCTACCGGTTCGAGTACCTCCCCCTCACCGCCTACGAAGCCAACCGCTCGGCGGGGGGAGAAGGATTCGAGGGGGCTCGCGCGGTGCCCTCCCCGGCAGGCAGCCCCCTGGGTTCCGGCAGCTTTCCCGTCCTGGCCTTCTTCGTGCTCACCGCGCCGGGCAATCCGCTCAGCCCCGCGACCCCTTACCGCTACCGCGTAGTCGCTAGCAGCGAAGCTGGCACCGCGATCTCACCGGCGCGCGGGTTTCGCACCGAATCCGCCGGCTCGGCCGCCGGCCTGCCCGACGGGCGGGCCTGGGAGATGGTCTCGCCGATCGACAAAGGCGGCGGCGCCATCGCCGCCCCGGGCGGGCTGTTCGGCGGCGGCGAGATCCAGGCGGCGAGCGGGGGAGGGGGGCTGACCTACGGATCGGCAACTGCCTTCGCCGATCCGCTGAGCGCGCCGCCGGTCTCCCAGTACCTCTCCACCCGCGCCGCCGGCGGCTGGTCGACGGTCAACCTCTCGCCGCCGATGGAGGCCGGCGGCTATGGCGAGCAGCCCGACGGCGCCCCCTTCAAGCTCTTTGCCACCGATCTCGGGCGGGGGCTTGTCCTGGACGGGCGGCTCTGCGCGCTGGAAGGCACCTGCCCCCCCGGCTACTCGCTGTGGAGCGACGGCTCCGCGCAGGCACTGCCAACCGCTCCCGGGCTGCGGTTCGAGGGCGCTACCGCCGACCTCCAGCACATCGTCTTCGCCGCCAATGACGGGCTCTTCGAGTGGAACGGGGGGGCGCTGGAGCAGATCAGCGCGGTGAGCGGGGTCTCCCTGGCGGCCCCGATCGGAGCGATCTCCGAGGGCGGTTCGCGCGTCTACTTCACCCTTGCCGACGGCGGACCGGTGTTTCTCCGCGAAGCCGGCACCGGCACCAGGACGCTGCCCGAATCGGCGGGCGGGGGGGCCGCCTTCCAGGCCGCCTCGGCCGACGGCTCTCTCGCTTACTTCACCCGAGGCGGACAGCTCTACCGCTACAGCGTCGCTGCTGAAACCAGCACCCCAATTGCGTCCGGCGTGATCGGGGTGCTGGCGGTCTCGCCCGACGGCTCCCGCGTCTACTACCAGGCCGGGAGCGGCCTGCAGCTCTGGCACGGGGGGGCGGTGCGACAGATCGCCGCTGGAGCAGACGCGACCCTGCCGAGCGACTACCCGCCGGCGACCGCAACTGTCCGTCTTGCCGCTGCGGGCACCGTCCTTGCCTTCCTCTCCGCCGCGCCGATCGGCGATTCCGACAACGTCGACGCCGAAACGGGCGAACCCGACACCGAGGTCTACCTGTACGACGCCGGCGCGGACTTGCTGCTCTGCGCCTCCTGCAACCCCACCGGCGAACGTCCCCGCGGTTCGGCCTCGATCCCCGGCGCGCTCGTCAACGGCAGCACCACGGCCTACCGGCCGCGGGCGCTGAGCGCCGACGGTCGCCGCCTGTTCTTCGACAGCGCCGATGCTCTGGTCACCGGGGACACGAACGCCAAGGTCGACGTCTACGAGTGGGAGGCGCCCGGCAAGGGGAGCTGCACCCAGGCGCCAGGATGCGTCGCCCTGATCTCGAGCGGACGCGGCGAAGGGGGCCGCTTTCTCGACGCCTCCGCCGAAGGCTCCGACGCCTTCTTCCTCACCGGCGATTCCCTGGTCGCCTCCGACCCGGGCTCGATCGACGTCTACGACGCCCGCGTCGGCGGCGGGCTGGCCGAACCGCAGCCACCGATCCCCTGCAACGGAGACGCCTGCCAGTTGCTCCCCTCGCCGCCCGACGATCCGACCGCCGGCACCTCCATCCAGGGCGTCGGGAACCCGCCGCCGCATTACACGAAGGAACGGTGCCGTCACCGTCAGCGCCACAGGTGCCACCACCGAAAGCAGCGCCACCACCACAAGCGACACCATGGCAATGGTGAGCGATGAGGGTCCTCCGCGCGCTTCTCCTCGCCCTCACCCTGACGGCGCTCGTCCCCGCCTGCGCCCAGGCCGGCGTTGCGGTCTCCGAATTCACCGCCGGCGCTCGCGTCGAGGGGGGTGCACCGGCGACCGTTGCCGGCTCGCACCCGGTCGTGCTGGACCTCACCGTCGGCCTCGAGGACTCCGGCGGGCCGGGCGGCGACCTGCGGAACCTCGAGCTCGAACTGCCGCCGGGGCTGCTGGAAAATCCGACCGCGGTACCGGTCTGCTCGCAGGCCGACTTCGCCACGCCCCGATCCTCGCCGTGGGAAGAAAGCCTCGCCGGGGAGAGCTGCCCGGACAACACCCAGGTTGGCACCCTTACCGTCACCTCATCCTACCGAGGCGGCGAAACCCGGACCTTCGGCCTCTTCAACCTGGCGCCGCCGCCGGGAGCGCCTTCGCAGATCGCCGCCAACCTCTACGGCGCCGCGCTGATCTTCGTCCCGCGGATCCGCCAGGCCGAAGGCGACTATGGCCTCACCCTGCGGGCGAGGAACATCTCGCAGTTGCTCAGCTTGACCTCGTTGCGCCTCAGCATCTGGGGCACCCCGTGGTCGGTGCTGCACGACGCCCAGCGCGGCAACTGCCTGAACGAGGCCGAACCTGACTTCGGCTGGGCCAAATGCTCGGTCGGCCGGCCGGCGAAAAACCCGGCCCGGGCCTACCTGACCCTGCCGACCTCCTGCGAAGGGCAGCTGCGGTTCGTCGCCCGCGCCGATTCATGGCAGGGGGAGGCTGCCGAGGTGCCGGCGAGTTCGCCGGCGCTGCAGGGATGCGAATCGCTCTCCTTCGCGCCCGAAGCCCGCGCCGCGCTGATCAACCCCCGCGCCTCCTCGCCGTCGGGGTATCGCTTCGAAATCAACGTCGACACCCAGGGCGTGACCGCCCCCGCCCTGCGAGCCCCGGCACCGGTCCGCCGGGCGGTCGTGGAGCTGCCCGAAGGGGTGACGATCAACCCTTCGGTCGGGTCCGGGCTCGGCGTTTGCGGGCCCGAGCAGTACGCGGCCGAGACCCCGACCTCGCCGCCGGGCGCCGGCTGCCCGAACGAATCGAAGATCGGCGACTTTACGGTCTCCAGCCCGCTCGTCGCCGGCGCCTTCGAAGGCTCGATCTTCCTCGCCGCGCCCTACCGGAACCCCACCGGCGGCCTGCTCGCCGTCTACCTCGTCGCCAAGAACGCCCAGCGCGGCTTCCTCGTCAAGGTCGTCGGGGCACTCGCCGCAGACCCCGCCAGTGGCCGCCTCACGGCCACTTTCGACGGCCTGCCGCAACTGCCGTACTCCCAGCTCGTCTTCTCGTTCCGCGAAGGCCAGCGCAGCCCACTGGCCACCCCTCCCGGTTGCGGGCAGTATTCGACCGAGGCAGCGCTCAGCCCCTGGGCTGATCCGAACCGGGTGCGGAGCTCCTCGCTGCCGTTGCAGATAGCTGCCGGGATCGGCGGCGAGCCCTGTCCGGCGGCGGCGCCGCCCTTCGACCCCGGCGTCCAGGGCGGCTCGCTGAACTCGCAGGCAGGGGCCTATTCGCCCTTCTACCTGCGCCTGTCGCGCAAGGACGGCGAAGCCGAGATCACCTCCTACTCGGCCACCTTTCCGCCCGGACTGCTCGGCAAGCTCGCCGGCATCCCCTTCTGCGGCGATGCCGCGATCGCCGCGGCCGCGAGCCGCAGCGGCCTCGAAGAGCGCGACGCCCCGTCCTGCCCGGAGGCGAGCCGGATCGGGCGCACCTACTCCGGCTTCGGCGTCGGCCCGGTCCTCAGCTACGCGCCCGGCGGCCTCTACCTCGCCGGCCCCTACCACGGCGCCCAGGTCTCGGTCGTGGCGATCGACTCCGCCCTGGTCGGCCCCTTCGACCTGGGGACGATCGTGATCCGCTCGGCGATCCGGATCGACGCGACCACCGCTCAGGCCTCGATCGACACCGGCGGCTCCGACCCGATCCCCCACATCGTCAAGGGGATACCGATCCACCTGCGCGACGTCCGCGTCTACATCGACCGTCCCCAGTTCACCGTCAACCCGACCAGCTGCGACCCGGAGGCGATGACCTCGACCCTGAGCGGCTCGGCGGCGGCGCTGGGCCGCCCGGACCTGCGCTCGCTCGCCACCGCGACCGCCCGCTTCCAGGCTTTCAACTGCGGCGCGCTCGGCTTTCGGCCGCGGATCTCGCTGCGCATGCGGGGGCCGGTCCGCCGCGCCAAGCGCCCCTCGTTGCGGGTGGTCGTGCGGCCGCGGCCCGGCGACGCCAACATCGGCGCCGCCACGGTCACCCTGCCGCCGACGATCTTCCTCAACCAGGCGCACGTGCGGGGGGTCTGCACCCGGCCGCAGCTCGCCGCCGACCGCTGCCCGCCGACGTCGGCCTACGGCGAAGCCGCCGCCTACACGCCGCTGCTCGAGCGGCCGCTTACCGGCAAGGCGTACCTGGTCTCCTCCGACAACCTGCTGCCCGACCTGGTCTTCGCGCTGCGGGGTCAGGGCTTCGCGGTCAACCTCGCCGGCCGCGTCGACGCCGTGCGGGGGCGCCTGCGCGCCACCTACGCCGCCGTTCCCGACGCGCCGGTGACGAAATTCGTCGCGCGGATGTTCGGCAGCCGCCGCGGCATCCTCGAAAACGGCGGCAACCTCTGCGCGGCGCCGCAGCCGGTTCGCGCCCGTTTCCTTGGCCACTCGAACGCCGGCTGGGTCAGCCGGCCGGCGCTGCGCGCTTCGTGCAAAAGGGGGAGTAGATGAAACTACCGCGGACGCTGTTGCTGTTCGGGGCCCTGGCCTGTCTCCTGCTCGCGGCAGCCGCGCCGGGCGCATTGGCAAGCCGTGCCCTGCTGTCCGCAGCGGCACTGGAAACCGCCGAGGGCCCGAATCAGGGAGGACCGCCTCCCGAAGGACAGATCGAAGGGCCCTGCGGCCTGGCCATCTCGCCCTCCGGCAGCGTCTACCTCGCCGACTACTACCACCGCACGATCGACGTCTTCAGCGAGCCTACGGCGAGCACCCGGGGGAAATACCAGTCCCAGATCTCCCTTCCCGGCACCAACCCGACCTTCGGGGTTGAGACGCTCGATTCGGTCTGCGGGCTCGCCTTCGACTCCGTCGGCAACCTCTACGGCAACGAATGGCACCGGAGCGCGGTGCGGCTGACCGGTGGTGCGGCGATGATCGACTCCGGCGAATCGACCGGCATCGCGATCGACCAGGCGGCGAACCGTCTCTACGTCAACGACCGCACCTACGTCGCCGAATACGCGCTTCCGGTCAGTCCCGGTGCCGAGCCGCTGGCGAAGATCGGCCTCGGCAGCCTCGCCGACGGCTACGGCCTCGCCGCCTTCGGCGGGCGCGTCTACGTCGCCGATGCGGGCGATGACACGGTCAAGGTGTTCGAGCCGGCGACCAGCACGAGCACGCCAATGGCGACCCTCTCCGGGCATTTCGACTCGCTCGTCGACGCTGCGCTGGCGATCGACCCGACCAACGAACACCTGCTCGTCGTCGACAACCGCCAGCCCGGCTTCGAACACCCGAAATCGGCGGTGCTGGAATTCACCTCGGCCGCAAACGGATATGCCTTCCTCGGCACCCTGCCCGGGGCTCCGGTCCACGGGGGGCCGTCGGGGATCGCGGTCACCCCTGCGGGCAGGGTGATTGTCACCGACGGCAACAGCGAACTCGCCAACGCCTTCCTCTACGGGGGGTACGAAGAATCGGCGGGACTGCTCGCTTCGCCCGGCTTCGGCGCCTCGAGCGCGGCGAGCCCAGATGCCGGCGTGGGCGCAGCCGCCGGCGATGAATCCGGCGGCGCTACGGTCTCCGGCCGCTCGCCTCGAACCTCCGCGTCCGCTTCGGAGGTCCGCCAGGGCGGGGGGGTGCGCGTCTCCTTCCACGGCTCCCTCGCGCCCGATTTCCTGCCGCGCCATGGCAGCAGGCCGGTCGTCGCCTCGGTCGGGGCGAAGATCGTCCCCCTGGAAAAGCGGCGGCCGCCGCAGCTGCAGAGGATCGAGATCGCGATAAACCGCAACGGCCGTTTCGCGCCGGGGTCGGTGCCCGCCTGTCGCATCGATCAGATCCAACCGGCCACCACCAGCGCCGCGCTGG
Organism: Solirubrobacterales bacterium; assembly: GCA_044865945.1. Taxonomy (GTDB): domain Bacteria; phylum Actinomycetota; class Thermoleophilia; order Solirubrobacterales; family 70-9; genus VAYN01. The sequence continues at coordinate 5,851 of JBIOTO010000163.1, read as the reverse complement.
CTGCCTGCCGACGCTCTCTGGTCGGCGAAGGCCGTTTTTCGGCGCGGGTCCTGCTCCCCGAGCAGGCACCCTTCCCATCCTCGGGCAAGGTCTACGCCTTCAACGGCCGCTGGCACGGACGCGCGGCGATCCTCGCCCACGTCTACGGCACTGAGCCGCTGCCGGTCTCCTACACGATCCCCTTTGAATTGCTCTCGCAGAGGGGTACCTACGGCACGCTGCTGCGCGCCTCGCTACCCGGGGTAACCGGCAACTCCGGCTACGTGACCGGCCTCTCCCTGGCCTTCGGCCGCGGCCCGAAGGCCAGCGGCTATATCACCGCCGGCTGCCCGGCTCCCCCTGGCTTCGGGTCCGCGGTCTTCCCCTTTGCCAAGGTCAGCTTCTCCTTCGCCGGCGACCGCAACGTGGGGTCGACGCTGATCCGCACCTGCCGGGCCAAGGGGTAGGCCATTGACAACGATAAGCAATCTCTTCTATCTTTTGGGACTCCATAGGGAGGGAGATCGAGAATGAGGATTACGAGGAAGGCAATCGCGCTGGTGGCGCTGCCGCTGCTGATCGCGGCGGCGACCGCCTCGGCGCTGGTGCTGGAAGCGGGCGACCTGGTCGTCAACGCCGAAGGCGGCTTCGCGCCGACCAGCCTGCCCAAGACCGAGGACGCGCCGATCAAGATCTACGGCGGCGGCAAGGCCTCGACCAAATCCGGCGAGCTGCCGCCGATCGTTGAGACGCTGGAAATCGAATTCGATCGCCACGGCCACGTCGAGACTAAGGGGCTCGAAGTCTGTAAATCGGGCAGGCTGCAGTCGACCACCGTCCCGCAGGCCCGCAAGGCCTGTCCGAACGCGATCGTCGGCGAGGGCCACGGCAAGGCGATCGTCCAGTTCCCGGAACAGAAGCCGATCCCCGTCTCCTCGCCGATCACCCTCTTCAACGGACCGAAGAAAAAGGGCGACGACACGATCATCGCCCACGCCTACACCACGGTGCCGGTGCCGACCACGTTCATCGTCCCGGTGGTGATCGAAAAGATCAACCACGGCGTCTACGGCTACCGGACCAAAGCGAAAATCCCGAAAATCGCCGGCGGCTACGGGCACCCGATCTCGGGCAACATCACCGTCGACAGGAAATGGACCTTCAAGGGGCGTAAGTACAGCTACGTCAACGCGCGCTGCGAAACCGGCCACCTGCAGGCGAAGGTGAAGGTGGACTTCAAAGACGGGACCTTCCTCACCGGCACCTTCTTCAAACGCTGCACCGTGCGGCACTGAGGTGCGCCGCCCCTGGCGCACCCTGGCCGCCCTGGCGGTCCCGGTCGTCGTGCTCGCGGTGCTGGGGATGGGCCTCGACGGCCGGCTCAGCCCGAGCTCCCTGAGCATCCCGGGCACCGAAGCCTCGCGGGCGAACGCGATGCTCGAGGAGCACTTCGGGCCGAGCGCGCCGTTCCCGATCCTGCTGCAGGGGCCGCCGGCGGCGATCGACAGGCAGGGCCCGCGCCTGGTGCGGGCCCTGCGGGCCGAACCGGGAGTGACGACGCTCTCCCCCTGGGACCGGGGCGACGTCGCTCGCCTCCGCCCGAGCCCCCGCGGGGCACTCATCGTTGCCGACTTCCATGTCGGGATCGACGCTGCCGTCAAGCACACGGTGCCGCGGCTGGACCGGCTGCTGGAGGAGAACGTGCGGCCACCGGTGCGCGCCACCCAGACCGGCTACGCGACGATCTCGCGGGCGATCCAGGAGGAGTCGATCTCCTCGGCCGAGCGGGCCGAGCTGATCGCGCTGCCGATCCTGCTGATCGTCCTCCTCCTCGTCTTCCGCTCGCCGGTGGCGGCCGCGGTGCCGCTTGCCCTCGGCGCCGTCACCGTGCTCGCCTCGCGCGGCCTGCTCTGGATCGTTACCTACTTTGCGACCGTCGACGCCCTGGCGCTGACCGTCTGCACGATGATGGGTCTGGCGCTGGGGGTGGACTACGCGCTGCTGATGGTCTCCCGCTTCCGGGAAGAGCTGGCGGCCGGGACACCGCCGCCGAGGGCGGCGCGGCTGACCCGGCGAACGGCTGGCCGGACCACCGCGTTCGCCGGCTCGACCTTGGTCATCTCGATGCTGGTCGCGCTCTTCGTCGTCCCGGGGGCCCTGCTCGCCTCGCTCGCCGCGACCCTGATCATGGTCGTCGCCCTCAGCGTCGCCGTCGCCTACTTCGCGGTGCCGCCGCTGCTGGTCCTCCTTGGTCCCAGCGTCGACCGCTGGCGCTTCGGCACGCCCCCCGGCGGCGAGGGCTCGCTGCTGATGCGGTTCGTCAACGCGGCCCTGCGGCGCCCGGCGCCGGTCGCGATCGCCATTGGCGGCGTCGTCCTCGTCCTCGCGGCGCCTGCGCTGGCGCTGAAAACCGGCCCGCTCAGCCCCGGCCAGCTGCCTGACGACGACCCGGTCCGCCAGGACTACGAGCTGATCACCCGTGCTGCCGGCAGCGGCTTCGAAGCGCCGTTCCAGGTCGTCGTCGCCGCCGACCGCGGGACGATGACCGAGCCGCGGCGGCTGGCGGTGCTGGAACGCTGGCAGCGGCGGATCGCGGCGCTACCGGGGGTGGAAACGGTTGTAGGGCCCGCCCAGGTGCGTCGCGCGGTGGCGCCGCTGCGGCAGGCCGGGCGGACCCTGGCGGCCTCGCCGGACGCGGACGGCAGTCCGTTCGCGACCCTGGCCCGCCTCGGCAGCGGCCTGGGCCGCGCCTCGGACGGGGTCGCGACGCTGCGCGAGGGCCTCTCGGAAGCAACCTACGGGGCCGGGGTGCTGCGCGAGGGAAGCGGCCGGGCCTCCGACGGCGCCGAGCTGCTGGCCCGCGGCCTCGGCCGTGCCGAAGCCGGCGCCGAGAAGGCTCTCTCCTCGCTGGAAGGCTTCTCCGGGCGGGCGCCGACCCTGGTCAAGGCCCAGTTCCGTGCCGCCAACGGAGCCAAGCTCCTCCACATCGGCGTCGGGGCGCTGACCCCCAACCTGCGCCGCAACGCGCTCCCCCAGGGACGGCATCTGCAGGGGTCGCTGAACCAGGCGGCCGATCAGCAGCTACCGGAACTGCAGGGAGCGGTCGGGGCCGGCGAACAGCATCTGGCGTCGACGCTGGCGCGGCTTGAAGCGATGACGGTTGGCCGCGAGGACCCTGAATACGAGGCGGCCCTTGCGGAGGCGCGGCAGGCGGCCGCGGCGCTCGGCAGCGTGGGGGGCGCCAGTCTCGGCGCCAGGCTGGTGGCGCTGCGGGACGGTCTCGACGAAGACCAGTTGGAGGCGCGGCAGCTGACCTACTGGGTGAGCTCGACGATCAACGGCCTCGATCGACTCTCGAAGGGCAGCCTACGGCTGCGCGAAGGTCTCTTCCGCCTCGCCCGGGGCGCGAAACAGATCCAGGCCGTCCTCGACCGGCAGGTCGAAAGGGCCCAGGTCCTGCGCACGGGGCTGCCGCGGTTGACCGACGGCGCCTTCCAGCTGGCGGCGGGGACGGTGCGGCTCACGCGGGGGATCGAACGGTTCCGCGATGGGCTCGGCGACGGCTACCATCGCTCCTATCCGCTGCAGACCGGGCTGCGCCGGGCGACGGTGCGAGTCTCCTCGGCCGACCGCCGCCTGCGCCAGGGGCGCGCCCGGCTGCTGCGCTCCTCACCCGGCATATTCGACTCCGGCTATGTGGTGCTCTCCGCCCTCGACGGCTCGCCGCCGCGCCAGCGTCAGGAGGTCGGCAGCGTCGTCGACCTCGAACACGGCGGCCAGGCGGCAACGATGCTCGTCTTCAGCCGCTTCGACCTCAACTCGGAGGGCTCGATCGAGCTCAACCGCAGGCTCGCCGGCTACGCCGCGGCGATCGGCAGCGACACCGACTCCCGGGCCGCGGTGGCCGGGGGCCCGGCGACGCTGAACACTTACAGTCGGGTCGCCCGCGACCGCATCCCGCTCGTCGTCGCGGCGATCTCGCTCGCCACCTTCCTGATCCTCGTCCTGATCTTGCGGGCGGTGCCGCTCGCCGCTCTCGCGGTCGGCCTCAACCTGGCCACGGTCGGGGTCGCGTTCGGCATCCTCACCCTCCTCACCTACCTGCCCGCCGGCTGGCCGCTGGGGGGCAACGCCTACATCGACGCGATCGGCGCGACGCTGATCTTCGGCGTCGTCTTCGGCCTCTCGATCGACTACGCGGTCTTCCTCCTGGTGCGGATGCGGGAGCACCGCGACGCGGGCGGTTCGCACGCCGACGCGATCGCCTTCGGCCTCGAGAAGACGGCGCGGGTGATCACCGGGGCGGCGGCGATCATGATGGCCGTCTTCGTCGCCTTCGGCGGCTCCTCGATCGCCACCGTCAGCCAGCTCGGCGTCGGCCTGACGATCGCCGTCCTGCTCGACGCCACCGTGGTCAGGATCGTCCTCCTGCCGGCGCTGATGCTGCTGATTGGCGAGCGTGTCTGGTGGTTGCCGAAACGCCTGGCGCGGGTTCTCCCGAACGTCGAGGTTTAGTTAGGGCAAGGACAGTAGAGCCCACTGTCTAACCAGCGGTAACTCCTTTACGCTTGGAGACGGGCAGCTTTGCTGAAAATCGCTCGTCCTTCCAAGTAATTTGGTTTGACAGAGTAAGTAGAGCTGTTTATCTTTCCCCAGGTCCCATCCGATTCCACCCAAGCTGGATGGGAAATCCCGCTTCCCCGGCGGGTCCCTGCGGGCGCGGACGCCCAAGCACCCCGGTGGTGCCGGCGTCCGCCCCCGCTCCCAGGCCGATGGTCGACAACCGCGAGCACCCAACAGCGAACCCGCCGTTAACGGATCGCGACCAGGCGTTGATCGACGCGCTGGTCGAGGAAACCGTCGCGAGTGGCCATGTTGACTTTTCGGTCAAACAGGTCACCAGCCGGTCGGGGCTTTCCCCCGCCGACTTCCGCCGGCGTTTCCCCAGCAAGCGGGCAGCCGTGGAGGCCGTCCACGAGATGTTGATTGAGAGTTTCGCCCTGCGCCTGGGGCGGGCCTGCGCCGCACAGCCCAGCTGGTCGCTGAAGGTCAAGGTCGGGATCGGGATGACGCTCGACCTGGCCGCGGCGTCCCCGGCCAAGGCGCGCTTCCTGATGCTCGACTCGCTCGCGGCGGACCGGGAGTTGGTCCTCATGGCGATCGAATCCCGCGAGCGGCTAGGGCGCCTCCTCGCGGCCGGTCGTTCCGAAACGATCCACGGCGGCGCGCTGCCCGCCATCACAGAGCAGGTGCTGGTCGCCGGGATCGCCGGCGTGATCTTGGCCCGGCTCGTGAGTGGCGAGGCCGAGCATTTGCCGGCGCTGGCCCCTCAACTCGTCGAGTTCACCCTCACTCCCTACCTTGGCCGTGCGGAGGCGGCAGAGGTGGCGCGTCGACCGCGACCCAGGGTCGAGGGCGACTAGTCATGCCCACGACCTCGGTCAGCAGCCAGCGAGCCGCGGTCGCGGTTCGGATGCGCGAGTGCCGGGGGGAAATCGAGCAGGCCGTGCTCGCCCGGGCCGCCGCGCTGCTGGGCTCGACCCACGACCTCGACCCCGAGTTCCTCGAGGGACAGCGGGAGTCGGTCGCGGCGGCGGTCGACTTCGGCCTGAGGGCGATCGAGATCGGCGAGGAGAGGTTGCGGGAGGTTCCCGCGGTGTTTCACGCCCAGGCCCGCCTGACGGCGCGCAGCGGAGTCTCGGTGGACACGATGATGCGTCGCTACTTCGCCGGTTACGTCCTGTTGGGCGACTACCTGATGCGTGAGGCGGACCGCTGTGAGCTTCGAGGAGCCGCGCTGCAGTGCATCATGCGCGACACCGCTGTCGTCTTCGATCGTCTGGTTTCGACGATGGCAGAGGAGTACCAGCGG
>JBIOTO010000162.1:0-9034 GCA_044865945.1 Solirubrobacterales bacterium | reverse complement strand
GACTAGCGCGATCCTGGCTGGCTGGCCAGGATCGCGCCAAGAACCGCTATTTGACGAATTCGCGGACCTGTTCGTAGACCGTTTTGTCGCTCATCAGAGCGGAGTGCGAGATGCACGCGGTTTTCGTGTTGGTCGCGCCGCTGAGGAGCACGCTTTCGTCGGGGTTGATGATTTCGTCGCAGGGCGACCACCAGGTGCCGTAGCTGACCGTGCCCGGCGTCTCGTCTCCCGCGTTCAGTTCGCCGAGGAATTTCGAGCCGACCCGCATCTCCACGCAGGCGGTGCTGAAGCAGAAGTTGGCGAATTCGGTCCCGTGATTGGGCCCGCCGAGCGAGACCCAGTCGTCAACGTTCGCTTCGCCGCCGGCGACGAACTTGATGTACCAGCGGGTGTTGAGGCTGCCCATCGAGTGGGCGATGATGTCGACCTTCGCGGCCCCGGTCGCTTTCTTCAGGGCTTCGACGCGGGATTTGACTTCGGTTTCAGCCAGCGTTTTGTTCGAGGTCGAGGTGTTGTAGCTGTAGGCGCTCAGTTCCGATTTCGCGTACCCGTCTTTTTCGAAGTTCGCGATCATCGTTTTCCAGACGGACGAGCTCTCCGACCAGCCGTGCACGAACAGGATCGGATCTTTTGCGAGCGAGCTCGCGGGCGCGAGCGCGGTGGCGGTGACGCAGAGGGCGATCGCGGACGCGAACGCCACCAGTCTTCTACTGACCATGTTCTCTCCTTGAAGAACGCAGGCGCCTCCCTAAAGCGCGCTGCTGTGAATTGGTCCGAACAGACTGGTTAATTATTCGGAGGAGGCTGAGTAAATCAGATCGGCGCCGGGGCTTCGATCTCGCGCTTGAGGATCTTCCCCGTCGGGCCCTTCGGCAGGTCGTCCATGAACCAGACGATCCGCGGGTACTTGTAGGCGGCGATCCGCTCCTTGACGTACTCGCTGACTTCCTCGGGGGCCAGCTCCTCGCCCTCGTGGAGGACCACGGCGGCGCCGATCTCCTCGCCCCACTCGTCATGGGGGATGCCGATCACCGCCGCTTCGCGGATCTTCGGGTGCTCGTAGAGGACCTCCTCGACCTCACGCGGGTAGACGTTGTAGCCGCCGCGGATGATCAGGTCCTTCTTGCGGTCGACGATGAAGAAGTAGCCCTCCTCGTCGACTTTGGCCATGTCGCCGGTGTGGAACCAGCCGCCGCGCATCGCCTCCGCGGTCGCCTCGGGCTGCTGCCAGTAGCCCTTCATCACGTTGTGGCCGCGGACCACGATCTCGCCGACCTCGCCCAGCGGCACCTCCTCGTCGTTCTCGTCGACGACCTTCATCTCCACGTCGCGCAGCGGCGTGCCGATCGAGCCGGCCTTGCGCGGCCGGCCGGGGTGGTTGGAGCTGGCGACGGGAGAGGTCTCCGAGAGGCCGTAGCCCTCGAGCAGTTCGCAGCCGAAGGCATCCTCGAAACCGCGCAGGACCTCGACCGGCATCGCCGCGCCGCCGGTGATGCAGATCCGCAGCGGCGAGGTGTCGAATTCCTCGCGGCCGGGGTGGTGGAGCAGCGCCCCGTACATCGTCGGCACCCCGTAGAAGTGGGTGACGCCGTCGCGCCGCATGATCTCCAGCGTCTCGCCGGGGTCGAATTTGGGCAGCAGGGTGAGGGTGGCGCCGACCCGGAACGAGGCGTTCATGCTGACCGTCTGCCCGAAAGAGTGGAAGAGCGGCAGCGCTCCGAGGACGACGTCACCCTCGTTGATCGCGCAGGTGGTTTCGGAAGCGATCTCGGCGTTGCACCAAAGGTTGGAGTGGGTCAGCTCGGCGCCCTTCGGTTTGCCGGTGGTGCCCGAGGTGTAGAGGATCACGGCCGTGTCCTCTTCGTCGCATTCGGCGACCTCGGTCTCCGGCTCGCGGTCGCCGAGCAGCTCGGCGAAGGATTCGGGCTCGACCTCGATCAGCTCGGTGCCGGCGTCGGCCGTGCCGTCGCGGGCCTCCTCGCCGAACCCGTGCCAGGCAAGCAGCAGCTTGGCGCCGGAGTCTTCGAGGTAGAAGGCGATCTCGCGCCGCTTCAGCAGCACGTTCATCGGCACCACCACGCCGCCGGCGCGCAGCACGCCGTAGTAGGCGATCGGGAACTCGAGCACGTTGGGCAGCATCACCCCGACCCGGTCCCCTGGCCGCAGTCCCTTCTCGCGCAGGAGCGCCGCGAGGCGGGCGCTGCGGTCGTTGAGGTCGGCGTAGGTCAGCTCCAGCGGCCCGAGGCGCACGGCCACGGCAGCAGGCTGCCGGGCGGCGCTCTCGACCACGGTCGAAGCGAGATTCAGGCCCATCTTTCCTCCAGTCAAGATTTGCTTCCCCGGCGCCAGTGTAAGCGGGTTTGGCCTTTCGCTAGGCTCGGCGCGATGGAGGACCTCGGCCACCCCGTCTCTTACCTGGTGGCCAAACGGGGGATTCCGGTCTTCTCCAGCGACGGCCAGAAGCTCGGCCGGGTGATCAAGGTGCGGGCGGCTCCCGAGGCCAACATGTTCGACGGGATCGTCTTCGACACCAGTTGGGGGCCGGGCGGCCGGCGCTTCGTCGACGCGCCCGAGGTCGACGGGATCTACGAGCGCGGAGTCGTCCTCACGATCGACGCGGCGGAGGCCGAGTCGCTGCCCAAACCGCGTCGCTGAACCCGTCCCGCTCGCGATTTTTCGCGTAGGATGCCGCCGATGCGCAAACTTCTCTTGATCATTGGTGCCTGTCTGGCCCTGTTCGTCGTCGCCGGCTGCGGCAGCGACGACTCCACCACTTCGTCTTCGGGTTCGACCGAAGAAGCCTCGGCTCCGGAAGAAGCCGACTCCGGGGAAACCGAATCGACGAAGAAGAAGACGAAACCGAAGGTGACGCCGCCGAAGGGCGCGCCGCCGAAGCAGCTGGTCATCAACGACCTCGAAGAAGGCAGCGGCGCCGAAGCTAAAGCGGGCGACGAAATCACCGTCCAGTACGTCGGCGTCAACTACAAGACCGGCAAGGAATTCGATTCCTCCTGGAGTCGCAGCGAACCGTTCAGCTTCGTCCTCGGGGAAGGCTTCGTGATCCCGGGATGGGAAGAAGGCTTCGAAGGCATGAAGGTCGGCGGCCGCCGCGAACTGGTCATCCCGCCGAGCCTCGGCTACGGCTCGACCGGCTCACCCCCGGCGATCCCGCCAAACGAAACCCTGGTCTTCGTCGTCGACCTCGAAGCGGTCAAATAGGGACCCGGCGCGACTCGCAACGGTCGTGCCGCGCGCTCCTCTTCCCGAACGACTGACCGCCCAGGCCCTCGCCGGGGAGCCGCTGCGCTCGCCCGCGGCGGTGGCCGAGCGGCTGCTGGCGGTGCAGGGGCAGGACCCGCGAGGGGCGCGGCTGGCGGTGCGGGCGCGGACTGATGGCGTCACCGCAGCCGACGTCGACCGGGCGCTGACCGAGGAACGCTCGCTGCTGATCACCTGGCTCAACCGCGGCACCCTGCACCTGGTCCGCGGCGAGGATTACCCGTGGCTGCACCTGCTGACCGCACCGACCCACTACGCCAGCTGCAAACGCCGGCTGCAGCAGGAGGGTCTCTCCGAAGGCGACGGCGAGCGAGCGCTGAAGGTGATCGAGAAGACGCTTGGCGACGAGGGGCCGCTGGGCGGCAAAGACCTGCGAGCGCGGCTGGAGGCGGCCGGGGTCAAGACCGAGGGCCAGATCTTCATCCACCTGATGTTTCTCGCGGCCGCCCGCGGGATCCTGGTGCGCGGGCCGATGGTCGGCAAGCAGCACGCTTACGTCCTCACCCGCGACTGGCTCGGCAAGCCCAAGCCGGTCGAACGGGAGCGGGCGGTGGTCGAGCTCGCCCGCCGCTACCTGGTCGGCCACGGCCCCGCCGACGACCGCGACCTCTCCCGCTGGGCCGGCCTGCCGCTGCGCGACGCCCGCGCCGGGCTGGAGGCGATCGCCTCCGAGCTGGAGCAGCGCGACGACGGTCTGGTCGAGCTGAAGAAGCGGCCGGCAACCGGACCGATGCCGCCGCCGCGCTTGCTCGGCGCCTTCGACCCGCTGCTGCTCGGCTGGACCTCGCGCGATGAAGTCGTCGGCCCGCACAAGATCCTGGTCACGATCAACGGCATCTTCCGCCCCTTCGCCCTGGTCGGCGGCCGCGCGGTCGCGACCTGGAAGCTGGCCGGCGGCAAGGTGACGATCCAGCACCTCACCAAGGTGACTAAGCGCGACGCCGCCGCGCTCGAGGAGGAAGCCGAGCGGGTGCTCGACTTCATGGGTCAGCCCTGAGGGGCCTAGATCTCTGGGCCGATGAGGCCTTCGCCCGCGTCCGGCGGGCCAACCCGCAGGTAGTAGTAACCGCCGAGGCTGAAGACTCGCTTGGGGTTGTCTTCGATCGTCTCCTCCAGCTCGGGGTCCGAGCGGAACCAGACGACCACCCGCGAGTCTTCGAACCGGGAGCCGAGCACTTCCCCGACCTGGCGACCGCCGAGCAGGACCGGCGCCCCAGCCGGCAGCGGCACCTCCGTTCCCGGCGTGAAGGTGGTGTAGTAGTAGCCGTTCTCGGGCGTGTAGCGGCCGAGGTCGTCGTCGCGGTGCTTGGGGAGGAGGGCGCCGATCAGCGTCGCGGTGACCAGCAGCCCGACAACGATGGCGCTGATCCGCAGCACGGCGCTGCCGCCGATTGGAGTCGCCGCTGGCGGCGACTCCAGTTCCGCGAGCGAAAGCTCCTCGCCGTCGAGGCGGAAGAGGGCGACGACGAACGTCTGCAGCGTCGCGAAGCCGAGCACGACGACGAAGGTGAGGGCGAGGACGCCGGCGACGAGGAGGCCGCCCCCCAGCCCTCGCTGTCCGTCGTCGATCGCGTTCAGCCCGATGGCGCAGACGATCCAACCGAGCAGGGCGGCGATGAACCCCAGGCCGAAGATCGCGATGCCGCCGCTCAACTGCTCGCCCCAGCGGCGCCGGGCGGTTGCCCTCGACTCCGAGAACGCCTCGCCGCTGCTGACACCGCCGAGGGCGATGACCGGAACCGCGTAGGCGGTGAAGAAGCCCCACGTGAGGCTAACGAGGAGGCTGAGTGGCTCGGCCGCGCCGCCACTGGCCCGGAGCAGCTGGACGAAGATGGTGAACAGCGCGGCGATCAGCGCCCAGACCGCGATCGGGCCGAGGGCCAGGCGGGCTTCGTCGATCGCCTCTCGCAGGGTCAGAGGCTCGCCCTCGAAGCTGGAGCTCGCCGCGTGGGCGATCGCGGCGCTGAGGAAGGAGAGGACGAAGGCGGCCGCGTAGGCGCCGCCGAAGAAGACGAGGGCGATGCGCGCTCCGCGCCCGGCGCCGTGACCGTCGAGGCCGCTGAGGATCGCGATCGGCGCGACGAGGGCGAGCGCGCAGGCGCCGAGCGCGAGCAGGGTCAGCGGGACCAGCGTCGGGTCGCGGCGCACCAGGCGCCAGGAAGCTTTGGTCAAGCGCCAGCCGCGCTCTTGGCGATCTCTCGCCATCGTCTCCGTTCCTGAGAGGTCGAGGGTTCTCAGGCAATCTCGGCGGCTGGCGCCGTGGGCTTTAGCTCAGAGGCGCGGCGGCATCTCGTCGCCGCTCGGCGGCGGTCCGTCCTGCCCCGGCAGCGGTTCGGCCTCCTGCTCCCAGACGTGGTTGAGGGAGACCTGCAGGTAGGCCCAGAAGGCCGGCGCGAGCAGTAGGTAGAGGATGATCGAGATCCAGCCGCTGACCGGCTCCTGGCCGGTGACCTTGGCGGCGCCCATCACGCGCTTGGTGCCGCGCCAGTAGCTGACCAGCGCCGGGATCACGATGATCCCGCCGGGGAACAGCGCCAGCACCGAGTTGGTCGGGTTCTGGCCGAGGTCGAAGCCCTTCGCCTCGCCATACGCCTTCAGCTCCTTATTGATCTTGTACCACCAGACCAGGTGGTAGATGCCGAGGGTGATGATCGGCAGCAGGGCCACGGCCCAGGGGCTGCGCACCTTCACCTCATGCTCGGTGCCGCGAATCTTCATTTCGTAGGCCATGGATCTCCTCGTCTAAGCGGATGGATAGCCGCACTCTATGGCGCTATCCCGATCCCCAGTTTCGCTTCGGGTGCGTTGAGGGCCTTCGCGGTGGTGTTCAGTTCGATCGGGGCGACTTTGGCCGGGACGACAGTCAGCACGACGTCGCTTTCGGTCGTGCCGGAGGGGAGCACGCAGCTGGCGCCGCTGCTGCCGAGCCCGGTGCACTCGATCGGCTCGCCTTCGATCTCAGCCGCGGTCAGGGTCGCGTTGGTGAACGAGAAGGTGGCGGTGGGTTCGTCGAGGCCGCCGGATTGAGAATCGACCGTCACTTCGAACGTCGTCGGCACGCCGGCTTCAATGTTGCCGCCCGTGTATTTGGTGACGATTTTGATCGTCGTCGCCGGGAGATTCGTGTTGAGCTTGTCGATCTCGTCGGCGTCGGTCAGCTTCAGGGCGCCGATGGCGTAAGAGCCGAGCAGGCGGAAGTTCGCCGGTGCGCTTTTCCCGGGTGCGTCGCCCGGCATCGAGAAGGTGACCGTCTGGGCGGTCTGGGCGCCGGCGGCGATCGAGGGGACGGCGCAGGTGACCAGGCCGGTGCTGAATTTGGCCGGGGCGGTGGTCAGGACGCAGCCGGGTGAGGCGGAGACGAACGAACTGCCCTTCGGCAGCAGCGCGGTCGTCTCCCCGGTCGCGCTTGGCCCGGCGGCTGGCAGCGCTTTCGGGGTGATGAGCTGGCCGCTCGAAGGTACTGCCGTGCCTTCGGCGGTGACGACGTCGGCGCTGGCGGCGCCGGTGCCGAGCGAGTAGCCGACGAAGTTTTTGTGCCCTCCTTCGGTGTTCGCGCCGGGGTAGTCGAAGCGGAAGCTGCCGTCGCGGAAGAGGACCAGCTGGAAGGTCCGACGGAAATTCGTGCCTTCCGAGTGCTGGTTGGTGTCCCACTGGTATGCGACCCAGGAGTTGTCGGGCGCGACGACCTGCTTGACACTGCCGCTTCCGTCGGTCGGTTCGCCCACGTCGAGGTCGGCCCAGTAGGGCATGATCCCGCGCTCGAGCTCGCCGACCACGGTCTGGATGCCGCGGTAGTCATACGGCTGGCTGTCGTCCCAGTAGTCCCAGGCGGGGCTGCCGAAGCTGACCCAGCCGTTGGTCGAGACGCTGATCGTCTGCTCGCTCACCCCGCCGAAGGGGAAGGCGAAGGGCAGCTGCAGGGTGACCTGGCCGTCGTCTTCTTCGTCGCCGAAGTCGAGCGTGGTGGTGGCGCCGCTGCGGAATCCCTCGGAGGGAACCCCGCTGCGGGTGTAGCCGGCCTGCCCCGTAATCCCGTTGGCGGCGGTGAGGGTGAGGGTGACCGGGTCGCCGGGTTCAGGCGATTTGTCTTCGGCGTTCTCGACGAAGCCCCAGTCGAGGCCGTCGCTCATCGTGAAGGCGGGGGCCGGGGGTGGGGTGACGGGTACCGCCTGCAGGCTGATCTTCCGCGTCCCCTTGCAGTTGCGCTCCTTCGCCTCTTTCACCTTCTTGGTGTCGTCGGCGCAGGCGAAGAGCCGGTAGGTCCCGGCTTTGGTCTTCGCCGGGATCGTGATCCGCACCATCAGCTTCTTGCCCTTGCCGGCGGCGAGCGGCTTGACCTTGACCCGTTTCAGCCGCTTGTCCTTCTTCTTGTGCTTCTTGCCCTTGCCGAGGTAGACGCCGAGCTTGCTCTTCTTCGCCCCCGCCGCGCCGACGTTGGCGACCTTGACGACCAGCTTCAGCTTCGTGCCGACGGTCTTGGCCTTGGGCGGCTTCGAGACCTTCTTCACGACCAGGTCCGGCCGGGGCGGGGTGGTCTTGGCCACTGCCGCCGGGGCGAAGGCCAGCAGCGCGAGGAGGGACGAGACGAGGAGAGCGGCGCGGGTCAAGTTCATGGCCGGGCACCCTACCGGCGCTCCGCGACGGTGCGGCGGCGAACTAGACGGTGTCTATATGGGAACGGTAAAGTTTGACTAATGAAGACCTGCACCGCCATCGTGGGCGTCGTTCTCGCTGCCGTCTTTTTCGGGTGTGGCGGGAACGACGGGACGGCTACCTCCGCTGACGCCACCGCCAGCGATCGAACCTCCTCCGAGACCGTGCGGGCTGAGCGGGAGCCCGCCTATCCCCTCCCCGAGCTGCCGGCGAAGAGGCCTCCGCTCAAGAAGCTCGTGGTCAGGGAACTGGAGGTGGGCAAGGGGCCCGAGGCGCGCTGGGGGGACGAAGTGATCGTTCGCTATGTGGGGGTGTACTGGAAGACCGGGAAGGTCTTCTCCCAGCACTGGAACGACACGCTCGACTTCAAGCTCGACGGCGAGGCCTTCGGCCCGGGCTGGCAGAAGGGCTTCGTGGGAATGCGGGTGGGAGGCCGGCGCGAACTGGTCATCCCCGGCGCCCTTCTCTTCGGCGGCGGGACGGATGCCGCCTACGTCGTAACGCTCGACAGGGTCAAGGCCGGCGCGAAGGGTTGAGGGGACGGCTGGCGCTCAGCCCAGCTTCGGGCTGCGCCAGGGTGCTTCGAGGCGCTTGACCAGCTCGTCGCCGAGGCCCTCGATTGGGACCCGGACCTGCTCTAGGGAGTCGCGGTCGCGGAGGGTGACGGTGTCGTCGTCCATCGTCTGGTGGTCGACGGTGACGCCCCAGGGGGTGCCGATCTCGTCCTGGCGGCGGTAGCGCTTGCCGATCGAGCCGCCCTCGTCGAACTCGGCGGGGAGGCGGCGGCGAAGATCCTGGAACAGTTCGCGCGCCTTCTCCGGCATCCCCTCCTTGGAGACGAGCGGGAGGACGGCGACCTTGACCGGGGCGAGGCGCGGGTGCAGGCGCAGGACCGTGCGCTGGCGGCCCTCCACCTCCTCGACCTCGTAGGAGTCGACCAGGAAGGCGAGGGTGGCGCGGTCGGCGCCGGCGGCCGGCTCGATCACGTGGGGGACGTAGCGCTCTTTGGTCTGCTGGTCGAAGTACTCGAGCTTCTCGCCGGAGAACTTGGCGTGCTGGGTGAGGTCGAAGTCGCCGCGGTCGGCGATCCCCTCCAGCTCCG
>JBIOTO010000161.1:0-2049 GCA_044865945.1 Solirubrobacterales bacterium | reverse complement strand
CGATCGGGACCTCGTGGTCGATTCCGATCAGCTTGCTGAGTCCACCGCCGTTCGCGGCCAGCGTCATTACGCCGTAGGCGGCGCTGACCGAGAGCAGGTTCATGATGGCGGCCTTGAGCGAGATCAGTGGCGAGTGGAAGGCGACCAGCAGCAGCAGGAAGGAGAGGCCGACGACCCCGATCGTGAACAGCGGCAGGCGGTCCTTCATGTACTCGCTCTGGTCCTCGAGCGCCGCGGTGACGCCCCCGATCTGGGCGCCGATGCCGGCCGCGCCGAGCTGCTGGGGGACGACGTCGTCGCGCAGCCGGTTGACCAGCTCCTCGGTCTGCTCGTCCTGCGGCGAGCCGGTCGGGATCACGGTGACGAGCGCCGCGTCGCCGGCCTCGTTTATCCGCGGCGGCGCCACGAACGCCACCCCGGGCTCGCCGCGCAGCCGGTCCGCGAACGCCTCGACGTCGGCCCGGGCGGCCCGGTCGGGCAGCTCGGCGGCGATCACCAGCGGCCCGTTGGTGCCGGCCCCGAAGCCCTCGGTGTTGAGGTCGTAGGCCTGGCGGGTCATGGTGTCGGGCGGGTCGTTGCCGGCGTCGGGGAAGCCGAGCCGCATCCCCAGCGCCGGGGCCGCCAGCGCCAGCATCACCGCGGTGGCGGCGATGGCGAAGACCCAGGGGCGCCGCTGGACCGCGTGGCTCCAGCGCGCCGCCGGCGAGTGGGCGTCCCCCTCCGCCCTCAGGGTGCGGCCGAGGAACGGGATCCGCAGCCGGTCGACCCTGGGGCCCAGGTAGGAGAGCAGCGCCGGCAGCAGGCTGACCGAGGCCAGCGCCACGACCAGCACCGCCAGCGAGGCCGAGATCGCGACCCCATACATGTAGGGCAGGCCCGTCAGGCACAGGCCGAGCATCGCGACCACCACCGTGGCGCCGGCGATGATCACGCTGCGGCCGGCGGTCGTGACCGCCTCCACCACCGCGTCGTGGCGGTCCTTGCCCTGATGCATCGCCGACCGGAACCGGGTCAGGACGAGCAGCGCATAGTCGACCCCGACCCCGATCCCGATCAGCCCCGACACCGCCGTCGTCCAATCGGGCACGTCGATCACGTTGGCCAGCAGCACGATCAGCCCCCCGGACGAGATGCCGAGGCCGATCAGCGCGATCGCAAGCGGCAGACCCGCCGCCACCAGCGACCCGAACGCGATCAGCAGCACGACCGCCGCGCCCAGGAACCCGAGCCCCTCCGGGCTCGACTGCGACTGCGCCGAGTAGATCGGGTCGCCGCCGAGCTTGATCTCAAGCCCGTCGCCGTCATTCGCCTCGGCGGCGTCGATCAGCTTCTCGGCGTCGGCGTCTTTGAACTCCCAGCCGGGAACGGTCATCGGGAGCGTGGTGGCCCCGATCTTGCGGTCGTCGGAGACCCGGATGGGGGTGTGCGCGGCGACGTGATCGACCTTCTCCGCCTCGGCGAAGAAGGCGTTGATGCCCCGCAGAGCACCCGCGCTGCGCGCGCCCGCCTCGTCCTTCCAGACGACGTAGATCTCCTGGCCCGAGTAGCCGCCGAAGCGCTCCTTGGTGATGTCGCTCGCCGCCTCCGACTCCGACCCGGGCGTGTCGTAATCGGCCTCGTATTCCCCCGCAAGCGCGGAGCCCACGCCGATGATCACGACCGCCGCGGCGATCCAGGCCAGCACCATACGACCCCGGAGGCGATAGGCGACATCGGCCAGACGGGCGAGATGGCGGGTCATTCGGAGCCTTTTCGGTGCTTCCAGCTCATTCACGCCAGGCGGGACCCGTTGAGGCCGGCAACTCAGCCGGTTGGGTCCGAGCGCCGCGCCGTCCGCTGGCCCCGCAGCGCGGATCTCAAGTCCTCCGAGCGACCAGGACTCAATGCTGGCGTCGGCGAAGAGCGGCTCGGCCCAGCGATCAGAGCATCACGGCCGACTTGATCAGCCTGGACGTAGTGGTCAAGGTCGCCATTGGGCGGGAACCTGACAGGCACCGGGCGCGCCCTCAAGGGGAGAAATCGGACGTGTCCGATTTCCTGGGAAGTGTG
>JBIOTO010000160.1:0-2680 GCA_044865945.1 Solirubrobacterales bacterium | reverse complement strand
TATTACATCTGGACCCCGGACTACGCCGAAAAGCGGCTGGCCTGGAAGCGCCGGCACCCGCTGCACGTGCTGCTGCTGCGGGTCCACCGGATTCCGCGCCCGGTAACGGTCCGCGTCCGCGACGAGTACCACGGCTGCCGTTCCTGGGTCGAGATCGACCGCGAACTGCCCTTCGAGGGCACGCCGGTGATGGCCGACGAAGAGTTCGACCGCGCCCAGGAAGAGATCCGCGAGCGCTGCGGCGCCTCGGTTCCCGCCCTCGTCTAGTCAACCTCCTGCCCCGCTAGTCTCGCCTCGATGTCCTGGGTAGAGACCGAGTCGCTGAGCTTTACCGCTCGCCACGACTCCGATGACTCCGCCTTTGCCGAGCGCACGCTGGACCGACTGGAGCACCTGCGACTGCGACTCGAAGACCGCTTCGAGACGGTGCCGGAGGAGGTGACGGTCGTCGTCCACACCAATCCGCTGTGGCTGACGGCAGCCCACCCCTTCCTCCCCGCCGCCCGCTGGTCGGCGGCTCCCGCCGGCCGCCGCTACCTCGCCGGCTGGCCGATGTCGACCGAGCTGCACGTCCTCAACGACCCACACATGGAAAAGCGCGCCGCCGGCGACGACTCCTACGAAGCCCTGCGCGGCACCGCCGAGCGCCTCTACGCGCAGATGGTGATCGCCGCCAACAACACCGCCCTCCCGCCCTCCTGGACCCCGCGCCGCTTCGCCCGCTACCTGCGCTGGGCCTGGCTGGTCGAAGGCGGCGCCCAGTACTTCGCCCGCCAGGTCGGCCTCTACCGAGCGGCGGTGATCCGCCGCCTACGCGAGAGCTCCCGCCCCTCCTTTCCGCCCTCGCGCCGCGACGCGGTGATCCTCGGCGGCACGATCTTCGACCTGCTGGAGAACGAACGCGGCCCCGAGGCCTGCGAGCGCCTGGTCGCCAAACTCCTCCCCCAGGGCCCCGAGGTGCAGCTCGAAGACGCCTTCGACGCCCGCATCCGCGACATCGAGGGAGCCTGGCGCGACTACCTGCGCGAGATGGTCCGCGGCCCGGTCGCGGTCTAGGCGGCCGGGTCGGACTCGGGCGGGAGCTCGTCCAGGGGTACGGCTTGGTCGAGGATGGCGCGGGCCTCCGCGGCCTGGTGCGCGTGGACCATCACCCGGCGCCGACCACCGGCGAAAGCCAGGACGAAGGAGTCGATCCTCGCGCCCTCAGGCGCCGCCGCCTCCTGCAGGCTCGGAATCCCGTGTTGCTCCAGCACCCCCTGGATGATCGCCGCTTGGACCTCATCCCCGACGAACGCGACGTCAACCAGGTCGGCCATCGGATCTCCTTAGGTCAGCTGGTACAGCAGCCAGAGAAGTAGGAAGCCGCCGAGAGCGGCGACGACAATCCAGAACAAGAGTCGTGCCGGTGAGGTGATGCCGGTTTCACCGCGCGCCAGGCGGCGTTCGTCTTCCATCTCGGCCATCTCGTCGCCTTCGTCCTCGACCAGGACGTCGGCGAGCACCTGCTTCGCCCGCTTGGCGTGGGCCTGCGAGACGAAGACGTCGCGCGGTCCGCTGGGGAGGAAGTCCGGGTTGTCGAAGCCGACGCTCCGTTTCAGCAGCGAGGGGATGTCCGCCTCAGCCAGCAGCCCCTGCAGCATCTCCGCCTCGGGCTGGGTGCGGGCGAAGGCGACCTTGACCATCGGCCCGCCACCGCCGCCGCCTCCACCGCCGCCCTCGTCGCCACCGCCGGGGCCACCGCCGCCGTGAGCGCCGCGCTGATGCCCGCCCGGGGGCTTCTTATGCGACGTCGAGCTCGACATCGGCGATCTTCAGGTCGGCCAGGTCGTAGGCCTTGACGTCGGGCGCGTCGGAGTTCTCCAGCGAGACGATCACGTAGACCTGTTCGGGCCAGGCGACCGCCTGGTTGACGTCGGTCTGCGAAGGATAGGCGGCGCTGCGGGTGTGCGAGTGGTAGATCCCGAGCAGCTCGTCCCCGGCCCCTTCGATCGCCTTCAGCGCGTCGAACTGGCCCTGCGGGTCCATCTCGTAGCGCAGCGGGCTGGCGGCGGAGTTCTCGACCCGCACCACGCTGGTCGCCTCCCCATCGCGCCCGCCGATCATCCCGCAGCACTCGTTCGGCAGGTCCTCGCGGGCGTGCGCGACCATCTCGTCGATCAGGGCCTGGGAGATCTTCATCGGCGGGGAGCCCGGAGGGGGACTACCACCAGACGGTGGAGTCCAGGTTTTCGATCTCCTCGAGAGGCTTCGTGTAGACGCCAGAGGAGAGGTACTTCCAGCCGTCGTCGGGAATCAGGAAGACGACGTTGCCGGACTCCAGCTCGCTGGCGATGCGGTGGGCGATGTAGGCGATCGCGCCGCCGGAGACCCCGGCGAAGACGCCCTCCTCGTCGAGCAGTTTCTTGGTCCAGACGATCGCGTCGCGGTTGGAGACCATGATCTTGCGGTCGAACATGGAGATGTCGATGATCGGCGGGATGAAGCCGTCGTCGAGCGAGCGCAGGCCCTGGACCAGCTCGCCCTGCATCGGCTCGGCGGCGACGATCAGCGTCTCCGGGTTGGCCTCCTTGAGCCGGCGGCCGTTGCCCATCAGGGTGCCGCCGGTGCCGAGGCCGCCGACGAAGGCGGTCACCTCGTCGAGCTCTTCGAGGATCTCGACCGCGGTGCCGTTGTAGTGGGC
>JBIOTO010000159.1:0-5722 GCA_044865945.1 Solirubrobacterales bacterium | reverse complement strand
GGGTCCCCGAACCGCTCTTCCCACAGCGCCACCGCGGCGGCTGCGTCTTGTACGCGGCGGCGTCGGATCGCCCGCTCGAAGGCATCGACCTGGCCGCCAGGAAGGCCGGAGGCGGCGCGCATGTAGCGCAGCAGGTCGGCGGACCTGCCGCCGCCCAGCGTTGCTTCGAGCAGGGCGATCAGTCCACCGCCCACCGCGGTCTGCCCGACGTGAATCCTCGCCTCGAGCGCGGTTGGCACCCCGCAGGACTCCAGGAGGGAGGCGAGCAGGGGGCCGTGGCGGGTCGGGTCGCGGAGGACGATCGCGATCTCGGCTGGCTCGGCGCCGGCGTAGATCAGCTTCGCCACCTCGGCGCCGATCGTCTCGGCCTCGCCACGTCCTCCCGCTGAGCGTAGGAAGGCGACGCTCGGATCGGGCTCCCGGCGCTCGCCGCTGGCAGCTCCGAAGCTCCGCTCGAGGTGGAACAGCAGGGGGGACTCGGTATTGCTCGGATCTGCCGCGGTCACCGTTTCCGAGGCAACGCCGACCTCGCGCAGGCTGTCGAGCAGGGTGGACCGCGCGGCGAGGGCGGTGTTGCCCTCCTCGTAAGGCAGCGCCACCGTTACCTCACTCTGCGCGGCCAGGCCGGCGATCAGCTCGAGCTGGTTGGGAGTCAGGTCGTCCAGCCCGTAGAGGAAAACGGGTCGTTGCCAGAAAGCTTCGCCCGAGTCGCGAAGCTGTCGAATTGCTTCCCGGGCGATGCTGTGGGAGTCGACCAGACCGAGACGATCGCGCAGCTCGGCGTAGCCGGTGAAGAGGGTCGCGACGTCGCCAAGGTAGGCCGAGCTCTCCAGGCTGGCGGCCGCGGCTTCGAGGTCGGCCGGTTCGAGACCGGCCTCCTGGAGCTCGTCGAGCAGGCGCTCGAGGGCGAGGGCGAAGCCGGGGTGGAGGGCGGAGCGGCCCAGCGGGCCGAGTCGGTCGCGTCCCCCGGCCGCCGCCGCCGACATGGCGCCCAGGCGTTGTGCCGGGGTCAGCGCCGCCCCCGCCGGTGCTCCAGCCGCGGTTGCCACCGCTTGGAAGAGACCGCCAAAGGTCATCACCGTGGCGCCCAGCACGGCGCCGTCCTCGCAAATCTCTCGCTCGAAGCTGTAGACGTCGTCGACCGTGGGCACGACGAGGATGGGGTCCTCGTCCAGGACAGCGCCGAGGCGCTGCCGGATCAGGCCGGCGCGGCCCGAGTTGGGGGGTCCGTGGATCAGTTTCAGCGACATGGCAGAAGCAACCCAGCATAGGTCTGCGCCCGGCGTGCCCAGCCTTGCCGCAAAGTCGCTACGCGAAGCCGCAAATGCCGCGATTTGGCCCGCCGCTTTGCCGTCTTGCGGCCTCTCTAGATTGGGCGCAGCAAATGACTCTCTGCTTCGTAGACCCCGCCGATGCCATCCGCGCGATTGCCGACTCGGTCGGCCGCGAGGCGCGTCGACAGCTTCTCGGCGAGGCGGTTCGCTCCTGGGTCGATGAGATCCCCGACGACGAGCTCGAGGTTCACTACGCGAAAGCGCTCTCCGAGCTCGACGAGCACGACCTCTCGATGCTGGCCGCCTGGCACGGCTCGCTGGAGATCGGTCAGCCGGTCCCAAACCGCGACTTCCTGATGGGCGCCTTCGGCTCCCTCGGCGAGAACCGCCGCGAGGCCCTCAAGCTCGCCGCCGGTTTCCGCGGTGAGGAGGCCGTCGACGCCGGCGTCACCGAAGACGACGCGCTGGAGCTGGTCCTCGGCCTACTCTCCCAGCCCCGCCTGATGGAGCTGGCCTACGAGGCCGTCGATCTATACGTCTGGGATAGAGCCGGCTCAGACAACTAGACCCTATGGCCGGCCCACCTGAGCGCCGGCTCGATCCGAACCCCGCGTAAAGGTCGGCACCCGCGCATGAGATGCGCGGGTTTGTCGCCGAGGAAACGGCCCCGGCGAGGACCGCAATCATGGGGGTGCCGACATGGCGCAGGTTAGGACGTGGGTGGGTCTCGATGTTCACGCGGCGAAGGTCGTCGCAGCGATAGCCGACTCACAGTCGGGCGAGTTGGAAGTGCAGCGAATGGGTGGACGGACCGAGCGCGTGGCGGAGTTCTGCGCCGCTTTGCCGGGGCCGGTCCGCGTCGCCTATGAGGCGGGACCGACCGGCTTCGGCCTGGCGCGAGCACTGACAACGAGGGGAATCCAGTGCACCGTCGCCGCTCCGGGAAAGATCGAGCGCCCGGCCCAGGACCGGGTGAAGACCGACCGCCGCGATGCCGAGCGGCTGGTACGCCTGCTGATGATCGGCGGCCTTCACGCGGTGCGGGTGCCGACCCCCGCCGAGGAGGCGATGCGTGACCTGGTCCGCGCCCGCGAGGACGTCCGCGGGGACCTGATGCGGGCCCGCCACCGGGTCGGCAAGCTGCTGCTCCGCCACGACCTGCGCTTCGAGGGCAACAACTGGACCCAGCGCCACCTCGACTGGCTGGGCCGGGTCGAGCTCCCAGAGCCGGTGGCCCAGTCGGTCCTGCTCGACGGGATCGGGGCGATCGACGCCCTGCTGGTGCGCCGCGAGAGCCTCGAGTCCCAGATGGCCGCGCTGGTCGAGGGCTCTCCCTGGGAGCGACAGGTGGCCCACCTGCGCTGCCTGCGCGGTATCGACACCCTCTCTGCCCTCGGTCTCTGCGCGGAGGTCGGCGACTTCGAGCGCTTCGCCCGCCCCGCTCAGCTGATGAGCTACCTCGGGCTGGTGCCTTCGGAGAACAGCTCGGGTGAGCGCCGCCGGCAAGGCGCGATCACCAAGTCGGGCTCCCGCCACGCCCGCCGCCTGCTGGTCGAGGCGGCCTGGCACTACCGCCGGGCACCGCGCAAAGGCCGCGAGTTGCGCCGTCGGCAGGAGGGCCAGCCCCAGGCGGTCTGCGCGATCTCCTGGAAGGCCCAGCAGCGACTGCACCGCAGCTGGATCCGCCTTGACGCCGAGCGCGGCAAGCGCCGCACCCTCTGCGCGGTTGCCGTAGCCAGGGAGTTGGCCGGCTTCTGCTGGGCGGTGACGAGCGCCGCCTGAGACCACCAAGCATCGCTTGGCCCAGAAGGCGGCGGGCTCGGCCCTTCGCGCCAGCGCATCCGCGATTCAGCTATGAGCAGCCGCCTCGGCGGTCACGCTCGATCCTAGACAGCGGGCGCTGAGACGAAACCCGGTCCTGCGGTAGCCAACCCGCGCATATCAGCCTGACCGCGCGTCGCGCACCAGGTCGACCGCCGCCTTCTGGGCCAAGAAGAAGGCCCGCGTCAGCGGGCCTTTGGTGGTTGGGGCCTTGACAAACGGACGGCCATATCAGCTGACCGGCTCGCGCTCGGGGGGGACCTGGCCGCCTCGCTCGGTGCCGGCGATCAGTTCGTCGGGGGACTTGTCCTCGGGGATGAAGCCCGACTTCATGCCGAAGTAGACGGCCTGGGGGTGGTGGGCGACTATCGCCACCGTCGACTGCTCGGGCATCACCGCGTAACCGTCGGAGAGGGTCATGCCGATCTGCTCCAGGTCGAGCAGGCGCCAGACCTTCTCGTGCTCGGACTGGTCGGGGCAGGCGGGGTAGCCCCAGGAGTAGCGACGGCCCTGGTCGAGGTCGATGCCGAGCTCGCGGCGCACCTGCGCGTGCAGCCACTCGGCCAGGCCCTCGGCCGATTGCACGCCGAGGCCATGGACGAAGAGCTGCTCGGCGAACTCGCCTTCGCCCTCCAACCGCTCGATCAGCTCGGTCACCTCGGGGCCGACGGTGACGCCCTGCAGGGCGACCACGTCGCGTTCGCCACTGTCCAGCGGCCGGTAGAAGTCGGCGAGGCAAATCCGGTCGTGCTTGGGCTGGCGGGGGAAGACGAGCCGCTCCAGCTCGCGCTCCGGGTCATCCGGATCGAAGACGATCAGCTCGTTGCCCGCGGAGTTGCAAGGGAAGTAGCCAAGCCGCGCCCGCGGGTGGAGGTAGTCCTGCTCGCGCCACATCCGCTCCAGCCGCGGCGCGAAGCCCTCCTCCTCGCCGTCGCCCTCGACCAGCTCGCGCCAGGCCTCGCCCTTGACGCCTTTGCCGCCCCAGTGCAGCTTGAAGAGCACGTGACGGTCGAGGTAGGGGAAGACCTCGTCGAGGTCGATCTCGACCTCGCGCACGCCGGCGAAGGGCGGCTCGGGGATCGCGTTGTCGGTGCGGGCGGCGGAGCGCACGCTGGCGTCACTGGTCGGCGGCGAGTCGTCGACGACGACCGGCTTCTCGCGCAGCTGCTTAGCCTCGGCGCGGATCCGCTCGGTCAGCGCCGCGCGCGCGCCGTCGTCGATCAGCGCGTCCATCGTGTCGAGCCCCTGGAAGGCGTCCTTGCAGTAGAAGACCCCCGGCTCGTAGACGTCGTCGGACTCCTTGCCGTGCGGGTAGAGCGTTCGCCGGCCGAAGTCGCGATTGATCGCGGCGCCGCCGATCAGCACCGGGAAGCCAAGGCCGCGCTGGTGCAGCTCCTGCACGCAAATCGGCATCTGCTTCGAGGTCGAGACGAGCAGCGCCGAGAGGCCGATCGCGTCGGCCTCGTTCTCGACCGCGGCCTCGATGATCGTCTCGACCGGGACCTGCTTGCCGAGGTCGACCACGGTGTAGCCGTTGTTGGTGAGGATCGTGTTGACCAGCGACTTGCCGATGTCGTGCACGTCGCCGAACACGGTCGCGATCACCACCTTGCCCTTGGTGTGGCCGTCGATCCGGTCGAGGTAGTTCTCCAGCCGCGCCACGGCGCGCTTCATCACTTCGGCCGACTGCAGGACGAAGGGCAGGATCAGTTCGCCGGCGCCGAATTTGTCGCCGACCTCCTTCATCGCCGGCAGCAGCACCTCGTTCAGCGTCGGGACGGCGCCGATTTTCTCGTTGGAGCGATCGATCCACTCCTCGACCCCATCCTTTTTGCGGCGCAGGATGTGCCAGTGCAGGGCCTCCTCGGGCTCCATGCCCTCGGTCGGGTCGCCGACCTCCTCGGCCGCCTCCTCGCCCTTGGACTCGAAGTGGGCGATGAAGCGCTCCAGCGCGTCGTCGCGCCGGTTGAAGACGAGGTCGTCGGTCAGCTCGCGCTCCTCGTCGGAGATCTCCGAGTAGGGCGTGATGTGGTTCGGGTTGACCATCGCCAGGTCGAGCCCGGCCTCGACGCAGTGGTGGAGGAAGACCGAGTTGAGCACGGCGCGGGCCGGCTGGCCGACGCCGAAGGAGACGTTGGAGACGCCGAGCGAGGTCTTTACGCCCGGGATCTCGGCCTTGATTCGCCGGATCCCCTCGATCGTCTCGACCGCCGAGGGCTTCCACTCGTCGTCGCCGGTGGTCAGCGTGAAGGTGAGCGCGTCGAAGATCAGCACCTCGGGGTCGAGGCCGTGCTCCTCGCAGGCGAGGTCGCGGATCCGCTGGGCGATCTCGACCTTGCGCTCGGCCGTCTTCGCCATCCCGACCTCGTCGATCGTCAGCGCGATCAGGGCCGCTCCGTGCGCCTTGGCCAAGGGCACGACCACGTTGGCCTTGTCCGGACCCGCCTCGAGGTTGATCGAGTTGACGATCGCCCGCCCCGGGATCTTCTCCAGCGCGGCTTTGATCACCTCGGGCTCGGTCGAGTCGACCTGGATCGGGGCCGGCTGGGTCAGCGAGACCCGCTCGGCCACGGCGACCATCTGCTCGTCCTCGTCGGAGCGCTCGGTGAGCGCAACGCAGAGGTCGA
>JBIOTO010000158.1:0-7291 GCA_044865945.1 Solirubrobacterales bacterium | reverse complement strand
CGGCCGCGCCTGACTCATCGGGCTCAGGTCACATCGAGACCCAGAGCGGTTCCGGGCTTGTGACTGTGTAGGCGCCGTTCCAGGTGCCGTTGCCCGCGGGGCAACCGAGGTTTCCGGCTGTCTTGGTCAGGGTGCCAAACCAGTCGATTGTCGCCATCGCGCCGCCTGTCAGGACTCCGGTGTGGCCGGCGTCGAAGATGCATTCGTCGCCACTGAATGTCCACAGGATCCGGATCTGGGTTCCTGTCAGCGTCAGTGTGCCGTTGTGGGTCCAGACCGGCAGGTCGATGATCTCGATGTCGAGTGTGCCTTTGACGATCGCTTCGACGTCGACCGGTTCTCCAGCGTCGAAGCATTCGTTGAAGTTGAGCGCGGTGACGGCCGCGCCCAGCGGCAGGTTTGTCGCCTGCTCGGTGAAGGCCTCGATTGTCGATTTACCGCATTCGACGACGCCGTTGGGGGTCGGGATGATGAGTTTCGTCCCAGCCTCGAGATTGGCGTGGATCCGCGTGTTCTGCGGATAGAGGTGGTTGCCTTCGCAGATCGGCAGACCGCCCATTGTTGTCGGTTGTTTGCAGAGCGCCGTCGGTGTCGCCGCGGCGCTGCCGGCACCGATCGTCGCCATCAGGGCCGCCCCCGCCACCAGCAGCAGCCCGAACGTCTTCAACTTCTTCATTTTCAACTCTCCCACTCGGGCCTGGGTGCTCCCGCGCCCCAGACCGATAGATAACGGAGGGTTCCGAATAGCACCTCCGGAACTTTTAGTCAAGACATTTCTAGCATTCTGGGCGCGGCCAGTTTGCGGCCGCGCCCGTCAGTCATGCCTGAATCACATCGATACCCAGAGCGGTTCCGGTTTTGTGACTACGTAGCTGCCTTTCCAAGAGCCGGGTCCTGAGCCACAGAGGACGCTGCTTCCGGCCAGTAGTTTCAATTTGCCGGTGAGGTCGATTGTCGCCGGCGTCCCACCTGTGAGGATTCCGGCATGACCGGGTTCGTAGATGCATTTGACGCCGAACCGGCTGACTTCGATCACGGTTTCTGTGAATTCAAGTGTGCCGTCATGCGTCCAATCCGGTAGATCGATGAGTTCGATGTCCAGTGTGCCGTTGACCAGAACTTTCACCTGCGCGTTGTTTGTGCATCCGCCAATGGTGAAGACGGTGATGGTTGCGCCTAGCGGTATCGATGTTTCCTGCTCGGTGGTCGCGGAGATTGTCGAAAGGCCGCATTCGACTTTGGCGATCGGTGTTTCGATCACCAACTCCGGACCCTCGAGTTCGGCATGGATCGCCGTCGCCGCGGGATAGGTGTTTTCTTTTTTGCAGCGGGTTATCCCGCTGGGTTCTGTTTCTTTGACTTTGCAGAGCGAGGTTTCTGTCGCGGAGGCCGTGCTGGCCCCCACCGTCGCCATCAGGGCCGCGACTGCCACGAAGAGCAGCCCGCTCGTCGTCAACTTCTTCATGTCATTTCTCCTTTAAGCCCCGGCGAGTTGACGCCGGGGCGCCTGGTTCACAGAGGTATCTCGCAGTACCTAAAGCACCGCGGATGCCTCCCGTCAAGGAGCGTGGATCGTGTGCCCCACTCGCAAGGTCGCCTTGCGCGAAGATGCGCGGGTGAGCTCGTTCCGGATCGTCGTTCTCGCCTCGGGCAGCGGCACCAACCTGCAGGCGATCCTCGACCAGCTGCACGGCAAGGGCCTGGTCGAGGTGGTCGCGGTGGGCTCCGACAAGCCCGGCGCCGGGGCGCTGGAGCGTGCCGCGAAGGCTGGTGTCGACACCGCCGTCTTCCCCGCCGACGCCTACGCCGACCGCATGGGCCGCGACGCGGCGATGGGCGACTGGGTGGAATCCCACCGCCCCGCGCTCGTCGTCCTCGCCGGCTACATGCAGCTGCTGACCGAACCGTTCGTCGCCCGCTTCGCGGGCCGCATTGTCAACATCCACCCCGCCCTGCTGCCGGACTTCCCCGGCCTCGACGCGATCGGCCAGGCGCTGGAGGCCGGCGTGCGGGAGACCGGGGTCACGGTCCACTTCGTTGACGAGGGGATCGACACCGGGCCGGTGATCCTGCGGCGGCGGGTTCCGGTCCCGGTCGGCCGCGAACGGGGGGTGCTGGAGGCCGCCGTCCACACGGTCGAGTACCAGCTCTACCCGGAGGCGATCCGCATGATCGCGGAGGGCAGGGTTAGGATCGACCCCGACGACCCGCGCAAGGTCGTCATCGATGACTGAGCCGGCCACCGACACCCAGCAGGAGAGCCTCGGCGAGGGGCAGCTGCGGGTGCGGCGGGCGCTGATCTCGGTCTCCGACAAGACCGGGGTCGTCGATTTCGCCAAGGGGCTGTCGGCACTCGGGGTCGAGATCCTTTCCACCGGCGGCACCGCGACGGCGCTGCGCGAGGCAGGGCTGGAGGTGACCGACGTCTCCGAGTTCACCGGCCAGGAGGAGATCCTCGACGGCCGGGTGAAGACGCTGCACCCGCGGCTGCACGCGGCGCTGCTGGCGCGGCGCGGCGACCCCGAGCACATGGCGACGCTGGAGCGCGAGGGGATCGAGCCGATCGACGTCGTCTGCGTCAACCTCTACCCCTTCGAGCAGACCGTCGCCGCCCGCGACGTTCCTCACGAGGTGGCGATCGAGAACATCGACATCGGCGGGCCGACGATGATCCGGGCTGCGGCGAAGAACCACGAGAGCGTCGCCGTGATCGTCAAACCGGAGTCCTACGACGCGGTCTGCGCCGAGCTGGAAGAGAGCGGCGGCGAGGTCTCCGCCGCCACCCGCCACTGGCTCGCCAACGAGGCCTTCGCCCAGACCGCCCGCTACGACGCCGCGATCAGCCGCTGGTTCTCGATGGAGTACGAGGACTTCCCGGAACACCTGGCGGTTGCTTACGAGAAGGTGCTCGACCTCTCCTACGGCGAGAACCCGCACCAGCGGGCGGCGCTGTATGCGGAGTCGGGGCTGCGCAGCCACGTCCTCTCGCGCTGCTCGAAGCTGCACGGGCGGGCGCTCTCCTTCAACAACGTGCTCGACCTCGACTCGGCCCGGGCGCTGGTCGGCGACTTCGAGCAGCCGGCCTGCGTGATCGTCAAGCACAACAACCCCTGCGGGGTGGCGGTCGGGGCCGACGCGCTCGAGGCCTACCTGAAGGCGCTGGCCTGCGACCCGCTCTCCGCCTATGGCGGGGTGATCGCGATCAACCGGCCGATCGGCCGCGAGCTGGCCAAGGAGCTGCACCGCAACTTCGTCGAGGTGCTGAGCGCGCCCGGCTACGAGGACGGGGCGCTCGACGTGCTGACCCAGAAGGAGGCGATCCGGATCCTCTGCGAGGAGGAGCGCCGCGAGCCCGACCCGCGCGAACGCGACGTCAAGCGGGTGATGGGCGGCCTGCTGATCCAGGACCGCGACGGCGACCCCGAGCCGCGGGAGATCATGGAGGCGGTCACCGGCAACGAGCCGAGCGAGGAGCAGTGGCAGGACATGCTCTTCGCCTGGACGGTCAGCCGCCGGGTCCGCTCCAACGCGATCGTGATCGCCAAGGGCGGCGCGACCCTCGGCATCGGTGCCGGCCAGATGAGCCGCGTCGACTCAGTCCGCCTCGCGGTCGAGAAGTGCCGCGAGGCCCGCGGCGCCGAAGCCGACTCCCTGCTCGCCGGCTCAGCCCTCGCCTCCGACGCCTTCTTCCCCTTCGCCGACGGCCCCGAGCTGGCGATCCAGGCCGGCACCACCAGCGTCATCCAGCCCGGCGGCTCCAAACGAGACGCCGAGGTGATCGAGGCCTGCGAGCAGGCCGGCGTGGCGATGGTCTTCACGAAGCACCGGCACTTCCGGCACTAAGCCTGCACCTATCTGCATCTGGGGCATGTCCCCCGTACCACTCTGCGATATCTGGCCGTTCCACAATGCGGCATTGTCGCCGGGGGTTCCCCTAAGGGGAACCCCGAGGATGATGCCGCGTAGTGACGCACCCGACTTTCGAAGAGGCGCTACAAAAGATCCATGCACCTCAAGCCGTCAATCCCGTCCCGGTCCGACACCCCGCTGGATCCCGACGTGGCAGCGCATTTCGCCGACCATCCGGAGCTCGATCCGCTGACGCGGGTCCACTTTGCACTCGATGCGGGCTTCCGCGATCCCGATTTCACCCAAGCGGAGGCGGCGCAGCTTTGTGGCATGGGGACTCGGCGCCTTCGCTACCTCCTAACCCAAGATGACTCCAACTACCGCCTGGAGATCGACAGCCGCAGGATGAACCTGGCGAAGGAAATGCTGGTCGACACGAAATATCTTGTGTCTGCGGTCGGAAATCTATGCGGCTATAGAAACGCCTCTGCCTTCTGCAAGCGCTTCAAAGAGCACACCGGCATGACCCCGGCAAGGTTCCGCATCGGAATGGCCGGGGGGCCCAAACGAGCCGGGGGGCCAACTGGGGCAGCCAGGAATCCAGCGGCTAGGGCTAGGGCTCAGGAACAAGGAGTGCCGGTTCCTTCGTCTCGGCGTCTCAGCTGGGCCCCGGGAGAGTCAGAGGCTTTCCTGGCTGAATACGAGAACGCTGTTCGCCAAGCTCGCGCTAAAGGACTCCTGCCCCGGCATACGGACATTTCAATCGAAGACGAAAATCGAGTGCGTTGGCAGAAGAGGAGGCGCGGTGAACGCACCTGATCCACTTACTCTCAACGATCTACTGACGCTGGTTCAGCTTTTGGGTGCTGCGTTTTTCGCAGGCGTAGCCGTGGGACGTCACCTGCGCGATTGAGGGGTCGTGTGGCTCAGACCAGCTCCCGCTGCCGCTCGCTGGCGCGGATCACGTGCTCGCAGACCTGCATCGGCTCCTCGGCGACCATCAGCAGCTCCTTGTCGCCGGGGGAGATCAGGCCGTTGTCCTCGAGGCTGCGGTCGATCCACTCGAGCATCGGCGCCCAGAAGTCGGCGCCGACGAGGATTACCGGGAAGTGCTGGATCCGCTCGGTCTGGATCAGGGTCAGGGCCTAGAATGTCTCGTCGAGGGTGCCGAAGCCGCCGGGCATGATCACGAAGGCGCGGGCGTAGCGGACGAACATCAGCTTGCGGGTGAAGAAGTAATGGAAATGGAGCGAGCGGGTCAGGTACTCGTTGGGCTGCTGCTCGTGCGGGAGCTCGATGTTGAGCCCGATCGACTCGCCGCCGGCCTCGGTGGCGCCGCGGTTGGCCGCCTCCATCAGCCCCGGGCCGCCGCCGGTGATGACGCTGAAGCCGTGCTTGACCAGGCAGGCCCCGGTCTCGCGGGTCAGCTCGTACCAGGGGTGGTCCGGCGCTACCCGGGCCGAGCCGAAGACCGAGACTCCGTTCTCGATGTCGCGCAGGGCATCGAAGCCCATGTCGACCTCGGCACGGATCCGGTCGAGCCGGGCGTCGTCCTCGGCTTCGATGTCGCAGGGGACGCGGAGAAGCCGGAGGTCAGAGGGCAAGGTCGCCCCGATCCAGTCGGGCGGCGACCGCGGCGGCGGCCTGGTCTGTGTCCAGTCCGGTGACGTCGATCGCGTGGCTCTCGAACGCTTCCAGGTCGTCGAATTCGGAGCAGAGCGCCGCGAGCATGTCGGGAGCGTAGGCGTCGGGGTGGCCTTCGCGCTCCTGGACCCGGGCGACGCAGTGCGCCCGCGGCGCTCGCAGGACCGCGTAGGAGGTCGGGACGCCCGCGGCCGCGAGGGTCTCGCGGATCGTCTCCAGGGTCCAGCGCGGGATCACGATCCCCTCGAAGATCGTCGCGTAGCCGGCCGCCGCGTATCTCGCGGCGGCTTCGGCGGCGGTCCGCATCACCATCTGGTTCTGCTCGTGCGAGGCGGGGTCCCAGGGCTCGATGAAACCGCTCTTGATGAAAAAGAAAAAGCGGTCGGCTTCGAGGTGGACGGAGCGCTGCTCGCGCTGAGCCAGGCGTCCGGCGACGGTCGTCTTCCCGACCCCCGGCGGGCCGGTGAGGATCAGCACTCCCAAAACAGCCCCCCAGTTACAAGCCGATGTCGAGTCTCAAATGGCCAGTGGGGAGGTTACGGCTTCAGGACCACCTTGATCGCGCCGTCTTCCTTCTTCTGGAACATCTCGTAGGCGCCTGGCGCCTCGGCCAGCGGCACCTGGTGGGTGGTGAGGTCGTCGACCCCGAGCGGATCCTCGTCGCCTTCTAGCAGGGGAAGGATCTCGTCGGTCCAGCGCCGCACGTGCGCCTGGCCCATGCGGATCTGCACGCCCTTGTCGAAGAGCTGCATCATCGGCAGCGGGTCGAGCTGGCCGCCGTAGACGCCGGAGATCGAGATCGTCCCGCCGCGGCGCACCGTGTCGATGCAGGCGAGCAGAGCCGAGAGCCGGTCGACCGCGGCCTTTTCGGTCGCCTTCGCCGCCAGCTTGTCGGGCAGCAGGCCGGTCGCCTTCTGGGCCAGCTCGGCGACCGGCGCGCCGGCGCCGTGGGCCTCCATCCCGACCGCGTCGATCACCCCGTCGGGGCCGCGCCCATCGATCAGCTCGCGAATTGCCGCCGGCACGTCTTCGTGCTCGCTGGAGTCGATCGCCTCGACCCCGTGGCGCCGCGCCATCTCCAGCCGCTCCGGAACCGAGTCGACCGCGATCACGGTCTCGGCGCCCTTGTGGCGGGCGATCCGCGCGCACATCTGGCCGATCGGGCCGAGGCCGAAGACGGCGACGCTGCCGCCTTTCGGGATCGCCGCGTACTCGACCGCCTGCCAGGCGGTCGGCAGCACGTCGGAGAGGAAGAGGTAGCGCTCGTCGGGGGCGCCGTTCTCGGGCACCTTGATCGGGCCGAAGTGGGCCTGCGGCACCCGCAGGTACTCGGCCTGGCCGCCCGGCACCTCGCCGTAGAGCTTGGTGTAGCCAAACAGCGAGGCGCCCTTTTCCTGCTCACGGTTTTGGGTCGTCTCGCACTGGGCGAAGAGCTTTTCCTTGCACATCCAGCACTCGCCGCAGGAGATGTTGAAGGGGATCACCACGCGGTCGCCCTCTTTTATGTGACTGACCGCGGAGCCGACCTCCTCGACGATTCCCATCGGCTCGTGGCCGAGGATGTCGCCCTCGTCGATGAACGCGCCGAGGATCTCGTAGAGGTGCAGGTCGGAGCCGCAGATGCCGGAGCTGGTGATGCGGACGATCGCGTCGGTCGGCTGCTCGATGGCGGGATCGGGCACGTTGTCGACGCGGACGTCGCGCTTGCCGTGGTAGGTGACTGCCTTCATCCGCCGGGCCTGCCCGAAGCCCGGCGGGGGCTATCAGCTTTCGCGCGCCACTCTCGGCCTACCGCTCG
>JBIOTO010000157.1:0-29222 GCA_044865945.1 Solirubrobacterales bacterium | reverse complement strand
CACGCTGCAATCGCAGCCTTGTTCGTAGCCGCTCCCCTCTTGAATTGCAGCCCGCCCTAGTCGTCCCTTAGGGCTTCCAGAACCTCGCGATCCTCTTCCATGCGCTTCGCCAAACGCTCCTTGAAATCCCTCTCGCGGGTCTTTGCCGCTATGTGGTTCTCGATGCCCTGCCGGACAACCTCCTCAACGGGAATCCCTTCGGCTTGGGCGATAGCGCGGAGTTGCTTCCCCATCGACCAGGGATACGACAGGGTCGTTTTCTCACGGTTCATGCTGCTGCCCTCCTAACCGCGAAGCTCCCCTGAGCGGGAGGACCGGGCGGTAGCCATTCGATCCCCTCCACCAGGGCTTCCAGCCGCACTTCCAGCGCAGCTGCGAGCCTCATCAGCGTGTCGATACGTGGAAGGCGCTCGCCGTTCTCCACCATCCCGATCTCGGTGCGGTGAAGACCGGCAAGAGCGCCTAGGTCTTCCTGGGAGTAGCCCGCACGGCGGCGGGCACTCCACAGGTTCTTTCCGAGCCGCCTAGCGGCCTCTCTGTCGACGTGCCTGCCGTCCGTCATGCGTCTAGGAGTGAGTGACAGAGGACGGCGGGCCTCGTCGGCAGGACGAGCATTGCGTCTTCATGGAGAAGGCCGCCCGCGATCAGGTCGCTAACTGCCCTCTCGATCCGGTCCCGCTCCGCGAACTGCGGCGAATCGCCTCCGGTCATTTCGCGGACTAACTCTGAGTGGGTCAAGACCTCCGGGTAGATCGAGAGAACGTGTCTGAAAACGCTCTCCTGGTCCCGGTGGTCTTCCTCGGCGGTGGTCGTGGCGCGTTCATCGCCAGCGCCACTAGGCTTGTCTTGCATGGGAGCTGATACCTCCTGTGCCACGCCCCCGGCTGTTAGCGCAGCGCGGGGGCACTTTTTGTATGAAGCGCGGAAGCTATCGCAACTTAAACCAAATCACAAGTCCCAACCTTTAAGGCGCGGATTCCGCGCCTCGATCTGAAACGGTTGATTGCGATGCGCCGCTCCAAGAATCCACAGCCAGCGCTCGGCGCTGCGATCCGCGAGCTCAGAGCCAAGCGCGGCATGACTCAAGAAGCCCTCGCGCAAAGCGCCGGCATCACGGTGGCTCATCTGTCAGGGATCGAGCGTGGGCGTGCCAACCCAAGCTGGGGCGCGGTGGCTGCGATTGCGGAAGCGCTGGACGTATCGATGGGCGAAGTTGGGAAGCTCACGGACAAGCTCAGGAAGTAGCAATGCTGGTCGCTGCCTTGACCTGGACCGAAGTTGCGGTGCCGCTTGTGGCCGCCGCCATTGGTGCGTCCAGCGGAGCGTTGATTTCTCGGCATCTAAAACGGCAAGAGCTTTATGCCCAAGCCGCTCAAAAGATCAACGAGTATCTGGATGAGGCGGCCGAGGCACTAAATGAGATGGGCCACGAGGAGTTCGATGCTGAGCAGACGAGCCGTGCTAAGCGTGCCGTAAACCTTGCCGTCTTCCACAGCACTCGCTTGGAGTCCACGGAGGTGACTGAGCGGCTACAGGTCGCGGACTTCGTTCTCTGGGACATGCTTCAGTTCGGAGATCGCAGAGGTCGCCTATGGGCCTATCAAGCGATTGATGACGCGATGCGGGGGGTCGTCCAGTTCATGATCCTGCCACGCATCTGGCCTCCTCGGAAAACTCCGAGGAAGATTCCTCCCCATCGATTCCCGAACACGGTCAAGCAATACAGAACTCTGACGACCCCTGATCCGAACAGTGATGAGTTGAAATGGGGGCCACTGCGCGAATGGGTGGGGCAGCGCGTGAGAGAACTCAGCGAGGACCAACGGCGCTCTTAGCAGCGGCCTAGACGACTGCTATTTGCAAGACAAATCGATCTAGGGGTGGACCGTTTCGGTCTGACGCATCGTCTTAGGGGTCGATGCTCGAAGGATTGAACCGATGCCCCACGGATCGAACGACATCTATGCAGACGTTGCCGCCAAACGGAGGCAATTCGCCGTACTCCTGGCGCAGCTCCGCGCCGCGGAGCCCCGTTTCGCGGAGGCGTCGATCCTGCTGCCCAATGAGGTTGGCGAGTGGCATGCGGCCGTCTACCTCTTAACGGGTTGCGGACCGGTCTGGGAAAGACTTGGTCCCCCAATAGTTGCTCAGTGTTCGCTTTCGCCTGTCTATGAAGAGATGGAAAGCGCTCGTCGTCGCTGGACTAAAGACCAGCGCGCAGCGATGGAATGGGCGCTGCACTTCTGGAGGCCGGACAAATACGCGGCCAGCTTCCCGGGGGAGTTCGGAGCGTTCCTGTTCACCCGGTGGATCGTCGCCTTGCATCTACAGAAAGGTCTCGTTCCGAGGATTCGGATTGACCGGGGTTGAACCATGTGCCCCACTCGTGCCCGCCGACCTACCCAGCAATTAGCGCCGCGCCGCTCGGCCGTCAAGGGCGCAACGCGCCCGACCCCTTTAGGGGTTGACTGCCGTGCGGCGCTGCGCTTCGCTGGCGTGTAGGTCGGCAGGTGAAGCTATGGCTAGTAGTCGCCGCACACGCGGGGTTCTGCACCACGACGACGGCCGTCAAGGCCGCGAGCGCGACGCGGAAAGAAAGACACTTACATGTCTTTCTTCTCTTCTTGCGCGGGATGGAGACGAACACACAGTCACGAATCGCGCCAACACACAGTAACAATCACACTGTGAATGATTAAAAAGTTTTCTTGACATCAATCATGAACTGTGACTTACTCGTTGTGTATGGCAACCAGGGAGGACATAGGTAAGGGTGTAAAAGCGCCCGGCGCGTCCGTCAAAGATGACGGTTCGCCTACCTGCCCGCCGCGCATTGTCCGGCGAGAAATCACTCCCACGCCAAGCCAGCACAAGCAACTCTGCGATGACCTTCGCGAGTTGCGCCGACGCAGTGCCGAGACCAATACCGCCACTGGCGGAGGTGCCGCGATGAAGGCGGCGAGTCCCTCCCCCGCCGCCTTGGCGGTCACCGCCCGCGTCCGCGAGCTGCGCGAGGCCGAGGAGCAAGATCGCCGCGACCGGCAGATCGCCGCAATCGCTCGACTCCTTCAAAGGGCGGCCGGTGATTCCCGCCGTGCTGCAGGACGGAAATAGCGAGCTTAAATGATGGATATCTACGGGATATCAAGGAGCTATACTCCTGACATGGCAAAGGCGACGAAGGTCCTCGTGACGATGCCCGACGAGCTGCTGGAGCGGATCGACCGGGAAACCAAGAGCCTCGGGCAAACTCGCAGCGACTTCCTCCAGGAGGCAGCGCGGCGGCGACTCGGTTGGCCCGATCCCGCAGCGGTTGACGCCGCACTTGAGCGAGGCCGAACGGCACTGGCCGGGCTGGGCGGTTTTGAGTCCGCCGAGCTGATCCGCTCTGAGCGAGAGGAGCGCGATGCCCGCGATCAACGTCGTTAGCGATGCCAACGTGGTTCTCAAGTGGTTTCACCGCGAGGGCGAGGAGGAAGTCGAGCCTGCCCTCGCGCTCTTTGCCGCTCACAAAGAGCGCTCGATCGCGCTCTCGGTTCTCGACCTGACTGCTTACGAGATCGGCAATGCCTTGATGCGCGGGCGGGCGGGAGCAAGCGCCGAGCAGGCAGCGACGGTGCTGGAAGCCCTGGAAGAAATCTGCCCCGCCGTGCGGCCGAGCCGTGAGGAGCTGCGCCTTGCGAGCGAGCTGGCCGAGCGCCATGACCTCACTCTCTATGACGCTGCTTATGCAGCGGTCGCGCAGAGCCGCACCGCAGAGCTGGTCACGTTGGACCGTGCCTTGCTGGCAGCCGAGCTTGGAAGCCGACCGAGCGAGCTGGCCGCAGCGATTGCCGCCGAGAAGGAGGAGGGATCGTGAGAGTCGCCTTCTATGGCCGCGTGTCCACCGACGACGCGCAAGACCCCTCCCTCTCGATCCCCCGCCAGCTCGGCAAATGCGACCAGGCGCTGGAACCGATCGGCGAGAAGGTCACGCTGACCTATTGGGACGTGGAGAGCGGGCGCAAGGCGCTAGAGGAGCGCGGCAACGGCAAGCGCGACTGGACGGAGAAGGTGTCGGTGCCGCGCATGGGCGGGCTGCCCGAGCTGCTTGCAAGCGCGGAGGCGGGCGCGCTTGACGCGGTGATCGTGGAGTCGATCGACCGGCTCTCACGAATGACGGCGGACGGCACCCGGATCGAGCGCGAGCTTGAGGAACGAGATGTCGCCCTTTTCGCCGCCGATGAGCCGCTGAACTCCAGCGCCACCGCGATCCTGACGCGGCGCGTCAAGCAAGGCGTTGCCGAGTGGTACGTCCGCGATCTGATCGAACGCAGCCGGGCGGGGATGGAGGAGTCGGTGCGCCAGGGCTGGCACACGGGCGGGCGCCCGCCGTACGGCTACATGCTGGAGCCCCACCCCCACCCCAATCCGCAGAAGGCGCGGGAGGGCAGGAAAAAGCACCGACTGATTCTCGATCCGGTCAAAGCGCCAATCGTGGCGATGATCTTCGCCGACTACACCGAGAACGGCATGGGGCTGAGCGCGATCTGCGAGAAGCTCAATCGCGATACCGAGCGCTACCCGCCGCCCTCTCCCAATCGCAAGGATGAGAACGGGCTGCCGCCGACCTGGAGCAGGAGCCAGCTCCGCTCGCTGCTGCGCAACCCCAAGTACACCGGCTACAACGTCTGGGGTCGCCATGACAAACGCAAGGGTCGCCCGCTGATCCGACCGCGTGAGCAATGGGTCTGGAGCGCAACCCCCACCCATGAGCCGATCATCAGCCGCGAGGTCTTCGATGCCGTCGAGGATCGCGCTCAAACGAATGCCAACGCCCCGAAAGCCTCAGCTCCTCGCCGCTACGCGAATCGGGGATCGTCGCGGCCGGGTCGCCTCTACGTCTTGCGCGGGCGAGTCCGCTGTGGCATCTGCGGACGCCGGATGGAGGGCAGTCACCAGAAGGGCTCCAACTGGTACCGCTGTCAGTACGCCCGCAGGCGTCCGGGGTTCGACGCCGATCTGACGGGACACCCTCGCGTCCTCGGCATCAAGGAGGACGTAGTGCTGGAGGCAGTCCGGGAGTTCATGGCGCAGCGCCTTTTCGGTCCCGACCGTCTCCGCCTGCTGAGCGACGAGCTGGCCGCTTCCCTGGGGGATGAGCCGCAGTCGATCGAGGCCGATCGCAAGCGCCTCCAAGGGGAGCAGAAGAAGATCGAAGAGGCCCTGCGCAGACAAGCCTTGCGACTGGAGGAGCACGACGATCCCGAGCATCCGGTGATCAGGTTGGCGACCGCACGGATTGAAGAACTGAGCGCCCAGGGCGACTCCGTGGCGGCGGCGCTGGCCGAGCTGGAGGGTCGTCAGCGTCCAGAGGGACCGAGCCCGGAGGAAATCGAGGCGATGCTGTCCGGAGTCCCGGACCTGAGCGAGGTTCTAGCCGAGGCCGAGAGCGAGGAACTTATCGAGCTGCTTGACGCTTTCGACGTCGAAATCAGCTACGACAAACCGTCGAGCAAACTCGAACTGAGCGCCGCGATTTCGAGTGACCTGATTCCCACTTCTGGAGCCGAAAACGGACCCGGAGAGCGGTCGCGGAATTCCGGTATAGCGGGGGCGGGATTCGAACCCGCGACCTTCGGGTTATGAGCCCGAACCTGGAGCCCGCTGGACTACGTGGAGCACGGTTTCAAGCGATTTTCGCG
The DNA here is from genome assembly GCA_044865945.1 of Solirubrobacterales bacterium. Taxonomy (GTDB): domain Bacteria; phylum Actinomycetota; class Thermoleophilia; order Solirubrobacterales; family 70-9; genus VAYN01. The sequence goes on along the minus strand of JBIOTO010000157.1, from coordinate 23,538 downwards.
AAATCGAGCTACGTGGCGATCGACTGGAATCTGTGGGGCTTCTTGCCCCAAACCTTGCCCCACCTGGGGGATGCTCCTTAGCTATTCAGCAAGTGCCTTGCGCACTGTTTCTGCGGCCTCTGGGGCGGGAACGTGCTCAAAAAATCGGATGACTCTCCAGCCATCCTCAATCAAAGCTGCGTCGTTTCTGCGGTCCCGCTCGACATTGCGCGCGAGCTTGGGTTCCCAGTAGCCACGATTCGCCTTCGGAATCTGCCCATGCTCGGGACACTGATGCCAGAAACAGCCGTCAATAAAGACCGCGACCTTCGCGCGAGTGAAAACTACGTCGGGTCTGACACGCCCCGCGCTGAGTTTGAGCGGCAGATCCTTGCGAAATCGCAACCCGAGCCGTTGGAGCTCAGAGCGCAGCGCCAGCTCAGGCGCCGTATCTGCGCGGCGATTAGCCTTCATCGTCTGCTTCGCGCAGTGACTGCTCGGAGATGGACTTCCCACTGCTGCGGAAGGCTAACGCGAAGGCGACCAACCTCGACCGTGCAACGCTTTTGCAACAGCCACTCCTATCGCGTAGGCCACTGGCGGAGCGACCGAATTTCCAATCTGCCCTAGAGCCATGTAGGTCGCGCCTTCGAAGTGCCAATCTTCAGGGAAGCCTTGGAGCAGTCCGCAGTCCGCAACGCTGAGCCTGAAGTCGCCGTTCTTGGCAGGGAAGGCGCTGGCAGCAGCTCGATCCGCAGCGACCCCGTTTGGCCAGATTCCCAGCTTCGCCCAAGCACGCTGTGCGGAGGCGCTGCTGAGAATTGACGTCGTGTGCCGGGGCCCAGTGAGGGTGCTGCGGATAGTTGGCGCAAGCGCGTCGTAGCCGGTGTCGGGCAACCCCAGCACGGCACGAACGCCGAGGGTCGGGACTAGGCCATCGACCGGCTCCCCTGGCATGTGGTGAGTTGGGGTCGGCATCACGAACCGAGCAAAGTCACGCTTCCTACGGAATCCGACAAACACGACTCGTCGGCGGCGTTGCGGGACTCCAAATTCTTGCGCGCTCATCTGGAAAGTTGCGACGTGATAGGTCTTGGCCAACGGACCGTAAAAAGACCGACGAAGGTAGCTCTGAAACTTCGGTCCTGCCAGTGCCGCCACGTTCTCTGCCACGAAGGCCCGGGGACGCACAGCGAGCACGCTGCGGACGAAGTCTGGAAGAAGGTTGCGCCCGTCTCGCGCACCCTTCTGTCGGCCGGCGGTGGAGAACGGCTGGCAGGGCGGGCCGCCATGGAGCACATCTGCCACGCCTTGAAATTGCTTCCAGTTGACGCTTTTCACGTCGCCGTCGGGACCCGCCCGGACCGTCCAGTGAGGGCGGTTCAAGGAGAGGGTGGCGCCAGCCGCCTCGAGAGTGTCGTATGAGGCAACGTGGCCGAAGCCCGCGCGGTCGATACCGAGGTCAAGTCCGCCGCCGCCGCTGAAAAGGGAGAGGGCCGCCAGACCGTGATCCTCGACTTCGGGCATGAGGTCGGCCGGGTCGAAGTTCGGGACGTTGATTGGGTGGAGCGGCTTCGGGCCCTCCCCCGCAAGCGCTTCGAGCTTTGCTCGGTGGGACAGCCGAGAAGTCGCACGAAAGATCGCTCGCTGCTCCTCGGTCAGATCGCGCCCCTGGTACCAGGGGGCCTCCGTGCCGCGGCTGTACTGGCTCATATGCGGCTCGGCCGGAACGTCATGTGGCACGCAAGTTACGGCCGGCGGCGGCGGAAGTACATGGAGCGCGCGAAAAGAGCTCCAGGCTTGCGTTATGCCCCCAGCGCCTCAAGAACGAGCTCGCGGAGTCGGGCAGCGTGGTTGCGCTCGATTCGCTCCCAGCCATTGAAATAGCTCGCCGAAATATGCGGGTTGTTGAGCGTCGAGCCGCGTTCGATGACGTAGCGGCTCCTCAACCGGAGCATTTCCAGCATGGCGGCACGCGAGTAGCGCTCACCCGGCAGATCGGCCACATCCCGATATTGCTGGCGCTTGTATTGATTCTTCATGAGCTGGTAGGCGTCCTCGTACCCAAAGTCCTCTGCCTCGCTCAGAACAGCTGAGAGGACTTCGTCGTGCAAAAGGTCTGGGACCGTCTCTGCGAGCACTATGTCCGGCGCTATATAGGAGGCCATCCGGTCAAACCAAGGCTTCATTTGCTTTGGCGAGCCGTAGAGGCAGTATTGAAGCTTGAGCTCTCCCCCTGCTTGGTCATAGACACCAAACAGCCAGTGCAACGACCTCCACTTCTCGATGTAGTGCAATCCGAAATCGCGAACGGTCGAGATATTTGGCTTCCCCTTGGTCGCCGACTTCAGCTCAAAGGGAATATCCATGCCCTCAAATTGTGGAGGCACTGCAGCGCCCTCTAGCTCAAGGACGGCATCGATGTCCGCCCGACCGAACTCCTCTGGCCGCGTGAGATTGAACAGCGTGCGCATCTCCCGCTCGCGAACGTCATCCTGCGCAGCCACAGCCAAGGAATACCACGACGCTCGGCCGTTTCGACGCCGGGGGCGAGCTGGCGGGCAGCGATGGGCGGGCTCAGAATCGGCGCCAGCGGAGTCTGCATCGCGTCGGAATTGTTGCTGAGCTCGCAGCCGGCGGCGCGCCGGGTCGCCCACGACGGCAACGAGCACATCGATTACGTGCCGACCCCAGGTGGTCAGCGAATCAGGGCAGGCCTTAAGTCCAACGCTCCTGTTTGTCTTCTTGTATGTGAGAGGCAAACCGGCGGGCCAACCGTGTCCGTCCAACCGCGAAGGAGATTTCGATGCCTGAGGCAAAGATTCCCCAGGGGCTGCGCGAACAGCGCGAATACGTCGAAAGACTCGAAGATGAGTCGTTCGGCTGGGACCTGATGATCGGAGATGCATTCGTCAGGGGGATGCGCGATATCGGCTACAAGGGCACCGCCTTCGCCTTGGCCGAGCTGGTCGACAACGCGATTCAGGCCTCTGCAACGCACGTCGACATTCTCTTCGGCTTTGACGGAGGGAAGACGAAGCCGAAGAAGATCGCGGTGGTCGACAATGGCCACGGCATGGACCCGAAAATGGTGCGCGCTTCGCTCATCTGGGGTGCCGGAACCCGCATGTCGAAGAGCGATGGCTTCGGCAAGTACGGCTACGGTCTCCCGAGCGCATCGGTCAGCCAGTCGCTGCGCGTGAGCGTCTACTCGAAAACCCCGGGAGGCGATTGGCACCGCTGCTACCTCGACATCGAGGAGATCAAAGAAGGGCTCTGGACCAAAGGCAACCGCATCGAGATGCCGGGGGTCGAGAAGCTCGACCCGCCCGCCTTCGTCATCGACCAGCTACGCAAGTCGGACCGGTGGCCGCTCGAGCACGGAACCGTCGTTGTCTGGGACGAACTAGACCAGAGCCGCATCGATTACCGACTGCGGTCGGCGCTCCGTGGTCGACTGCTTACCGAGCTTGGCGTCATCTATCGCAACTACCTGAATGCGACTCCGATGCGGATCGACGGCGTCGACGTCGAACCGTGCGACCCGCTCTTCCTGACCGAGGGATTCCGCTACTACGACGTCGACGACGACCGGGCAATCGAACTCGATCCGGCCACGGTCGAGGTCAAGGACAAGGAGACCGGCCAGGTGATCGGACGGATGCGGGTCCGGTTTGCGCGGATGCCCGCGACCTTCTTCCGAAAGCCGGGCGCCAAGGAAACGAACAAGCCGAACACCAAAACCGACATGAACGAGCGACTGGAGATCGCCGACGCCAACAACGGCATCATCTTCTTGCGGGCCGGGCGGCAGATCGATGTCGTCCGGCCGCCCCGAAACGTCCTTGGCGGCATCGCCAATGTCGATCGCTTCTGGAGCATCGAGGTCGACTTCGACCCGAGTCTCGACGATCTCTTTTGGATCACCACTGCCAAGCAGCAGGTAACGCCGGACGAGAGCATCTGGGACATCCTTCGCGATAAGGCGAGAGTGTTTGAGGCGCTTGGAAACATGCGCACCGTCTACCGAAAGGAAGCAGCGAAGCTCAGCCAAGAGGCCGAGTCAGCCAACGAAGGCCGCGAGCGAGCCTCGGTCGAAGCAGTGAAGGAGGCGAAGAAGTTCCGCACTGAGAAGCCACCCGCCGACACCCCGAAGCGGCGCGAGGAGGCCGACCAGAATCTCGAGGCCGAGACCCGGCGGCGCGCCGACAAGGCGGGGGTCTCGCCGAAGGCCATCAAGCGCGAGGTCGTCGCAGAGCGCGAAGGCATTGAATTCTCGGTCGAAACCGAGGACATGCCGGGGGCGCCGTTTTACCGCTGTGTCCAGGAGGGCGGCACCCGGGTTCTCTACCTGAACGTGGCGCACCGCTTCTACACGGAGCTCTACGGCGACGCCGGGTCAACGCCGCGACTTCGGGCCGGGCTCGAGGTCCTCCTCTGGACTCTCGGGAACGCAGAGGTCGACGCCGACCCCGAGAGCGATCGCCGCCGGTTCTACGAGCGCGAGCGCGCCAGCGTCTGGAGTGCGACTCTGGCAGACAGCCTCGGGGTCTTGCGGAAGATCTCGGTTGTCGACGACATCCCCGAGGCGGAAGCCGCCTGACCGCGCCCAACGCCGCGGGCCCATCCTTGAATTTTGAGGCCCGCAGCGTCTCTTACTCTTTACAAGCAACGCGAGGGGGTTCGTCGCGATGCCCGGGCAACTGTCCTGGGCCAACTGGCGAGACGAGCCGAAGTGCAGCGTCATCCTTAACGGGGTGCCCCTTCCAGACCGAAGGAGCAACCCGATGCCCATGCCTCACCTTGCGTGCCGCAGAGCAGAGCTTCAGAGCTTGCTAGAAGACGCCCAGTCCGAACCCGAAGACGACTCGCCGGCGATGAACGAGATCGTCCGCCGCTTCGAGAGCCTGACCCAGAGGATCGCCCGCTCACTGACCGCTGACGGGTTCCTCCGGGAGGACCTCGCAAACGAGGCCCGGATAGCCCTTGTCAAGGCTGTGCGTCGCCACAATCCGAGCCGGCCAACCTTCCCCAGCTTCGCGAAAATCTATATGCGCGGGGCAGCGATCCGCGAGTTGGGAATCCGGAGCCGAACCAGTGGCGAGGTCGACAAGACCTACCTTCAGATCCCCCTCGAGATGATCGACCTCGCTGAGCGCCTCCCCGTGGCCGACCAGCCCGAGGAGGAAGTCCTCGCTCAGCTTGCGCCTTGGGGGGAGGGCAAGGCGGCCGAAATGATCGAAAGTTTCGACGAGCATCGCCTCCATCTCCTCAAGCTGCGCTATGTCGAGGACGCCCCCTTGGCCGCGATCGCCGACGACGCCGAAGTAAGCGTCTCGGCTATTAGCCAGCGCCTAGACACCATCCACCGGCGGATCGGAGCTGCGCTGACCGCGTAGCCCACGGCTCGGAATCCGCCAGCGGATGGGAACTCTGAGCAGGAGGCTGAACAACCCCTCGCCAGACCTCATCTTGCCCCACGGCGGATTGTGCACCCTGTTGTCTGTAAGACAACAAAACTAAAAGGCCCGCATTTGCGGGCCTTTCGTCCTATAGCGGGGGCAGGATTCGAACCTGCGACCTTCGGGTTATGAGCCCGACGAGCTACCTGGCTGCTCCACCCCGCGGCGGACTGGTGATGCTAGCAATGTGGGGGCGCTGGTGGGCTTGGATTCGGCTGCCGGCGGGGGATTTGCGCAGGGGTCTTCTTGGGGGCGGGTGGCTCTAGAGTGGCCGGATGGTTGATGAGGGGAAGCGGGTCGCGGTGATCGACATCGGGACCAATTCGACGCGGCTGCTGGTGGCCGACGTGGCCGGCGGGCGGGTCTCACCGCTGGACCGGCGCAGCACCGTGACGCGCTTGGGCCGGGGCGTCGACCTGTCCGGCCGCCTCTCGACCGAGGCGATCGAGGACGTCTGCGCGGCGATCGGCGACTACGTCGGCATCCTCGGGGAGCTCGGTGCCGAGACCGTCGACGCGATCGCGACCAGCGCCGTCCGCGACGCCGACAACGGCAGCGCCTTCATCGCCGAGCTGCGCGAGCGGTTCGCGCTCTCGGCCCGCGTCCTCGACGGCGAGGAGGAGGCCCGCGCCACCTACGTGGGCGCCACCTCGGAGTCGCTGCCCACCATGCCGACCCTGGTCGTCGACATCGGCGGCGGCTCGACCGAGCTGATCGTCGGCACCGGCAGCAAGGTCTCCTTCCACGACTCGCTCCAGGCCGGCGTCGTCCGCCACACCGAGCGCTGCTTCGGTGCCGACCCCCCCACCGCCGAAGAGATGGAAGCGCTCGCCACCGACGTCCGCGGCCTAATCGAGGCCTCCCTCGGCGCCGGCGTCGAGGCCAGCCAGGGGATCGCCGTCGCCGGCACCCCAACCTCGCTCGCCGCGGTGGAGATGGGGCTCGAGCCCTACGACCCGACACGCGTCCACGGTCACGTCCTCGCCCTTCCCACAATCCAGCGGATGCTCTCCCAGCTGGCCTCGGTGCCGCTCGCCGAGCGGGTCGAGATCCCCGGCCTGCACCCGGACCGGGCGCCGACGATCGTCGCCGGCGTCGTCATCCTGATCGAGACGATGCGCGCCTTCGGACTGGAGGAAATCGCCGTCTCCGAGCACGACATCCTCTACGGCAGCGCGCTCGCCGCGGCCGACCACCGCTAAAGGTCCTGGCACCCATCAAAAGTCGTCGCCGTACTGGGTGGACAGTCTGTCTTGTCCGAAACGGACAGAATGGTCAGCCGAACGTACCAATTACAAGTAGTGGGTAGGCGAGCTACCTGATTGTCAGTAGCCCCACACCGCCAGCACTGGTCCCGCCAGAAACCGCCCTACATACTGGATGAACCGGGCAAGAGATGGGGTTCTCTTCGTCTCGCGACCGGCATATAGGGCTTAGGCGATTTGCCGCATCATTGGCGCCTCCCGCCGTCTGGGCCCACTTAATAAAAGGCCCCTGAAGACGTACCCCTGCCCGTCCTGGGGGCCACCTGAATCGGTCGCCATCTGGCGGCCGATTCTCGTTTCCGGCAGCGATCAGGCCAGATTCGACTTGCGCGGGTAAGCGACCTCGGGGTCGGTGAGGACGTTGACCAGGGTCGGCCGGCCGGAGGCGAAGGCGCGCTCCAGCGCCGGCTTCAGCTCCCCCGGCTCGCGGACCAGGATCCCGTCGCAGCCGAGCGATTCGACCAGCTCGTCGTACCGCGTCTCGGGCCGCAGCTCGGCCGCCACCGAGTAGCCGTAGAGGAACTGCATCGGGTGGTGCTCCAGCCCCCAGATGCCGTTGTTGCCCATCACCCCGACGACGCCGAGACCGTGACGCGACATGGTGTCGAACTCAAGGCCGGCGAAGCCGAAGGCTCCGTCGCCCAGCAGCAGGCAGACCTGGCGGTCGGGATGGGCGACCTTGGCGCCGATCGCCTGCCCCGGCCCGGCGCCCAGGCAGCCGAACGGCCCGGGGTCCATCCAGCAGCCCGGCTCGAAGGTCTCGATGTAGCGGCCCGCGTAGGAGACGAAGTCGCCGCCATCGCCGACGACGATCGCGTCGCGGTCGAGGACTTCGCCGAGCTCCTTGTAGACGCGCACCGGGTGCAGCGGCGAGCGCTCCTCGTTCAGCTCGGCCCGCTCGGCCGCCCGCTTCTCCGCCTCGACGTTGCCGAGCTGCTCGAGCCAGGCCCGCGTCCGCGGCTCCCCCGCGCCCGCCGCCTCGCGCAGCGCCGCCAGGCTGGCGCGCACGTCGCCGACCAGGTCGACCTCGGGCGCCCGGTTGGCGACCAGCGCGTTCGGCGCCACGTCGAGCCGGACGATCCGGGTCTCCTCGCCGAAGCTGCCGCCGAAGCCGAGCCGGAAGTCCATCGGCACGCCGACGACGAGGGCGACGTCGGCCCCCTGCAGCGCCGTGCCCCGCGCCCGGCTGAAGGCCAGCTCGTGGTCGGCCGGCAGGCAGCCGCGTCCGAGCCCGTTGAGGAAGACCGGGATGCCGAGCGCCTCGGCCAGCGCCCGCAGCTCGCCCTCGCCGTGGCCCCAGTAGAGGCCGGTGCCGGCCATGATCGCCGGCCGCTCGGCGGCGGCCAGCAGCGCCGCCGCCTCCTCCACCCCGGCGGCGGGCTCCGCGTCCCCCACCAGGGGCAGGCCGGGGATCACGTCCTCGGCCTCGGTGAAGACGACGTCGAGCGGATAGTCAACGAAGGTCGGCCCGCTCGGCGCCGCCGCGGCGCGGTCCAGCGCGGCGGCGGTGACGGCGGCGATCTCGGCCGGGTCCTTGACCGTCTCCGCCGACTTGACCAGCGGCGAGACGAAGGGCAGGTGGTCGATCTCCTGCAGCGAGCCCGAGCCCCAGCGCATCTCCGGCGCCCTCCCACCGAGCACGCAGACGGGAGAGTTGTTGGCCTGGGCGCCGGCGATCGCGCTCATCCCGTTGGTCACGCCCGGCCCCGCGGTCAGCGCCGCGACGCCAACGTTCCGGGTCGCCTTGGCGATCCCCTCGGCGGCGAAGGCGGCCGTCTGCTCGTGGCGCACGTCGACGAGGGCGATCCCCTCCTCCTTGCAGCCGTCGTAGATCGAGAACAGGTGCCCGCCCGAGAGCGTGAAGAGGTGCTCCACCCCCCGCGACTTCAAAGCCTTCGCGACCAGCCGGCCGCCGTGCTCAGCCATGGCGGCAGCCTATTGGCTGACCGGCCCTGTCGGGTTACCATCGCGGGGCCCGGGTGGCGAAACTGGCAAAAGCGGCGGCCTTAAAAGCCGCTGCCCCTTCGGGGGCTTGCGGGTTCGAGTCCCGCCCCGGGCATTTCCCCCTCGCCCCGCCAGCGCCGTTTTCCCTGCTCTTTCCAGGTTTCGGGGTTCGTAAAAAGGCAATAAATGTTCTAAGGGCGCAACTCGACCCTTGTTACGGTGTCTAAAGCCCCGGAACCGTCCTTCCAAAGGGAGTCAGCTTGGAGGCTTCAGCCCTATCTCACGCCAGTCGCCGCGGGCTTCTCGCCCGCCGTTCGCCGCTGCTCAAGCTGCAGGGCGACGAGAAGCTGATCGCGATGGCCCGCGCCGGCAACCCCGGCGCCTTTGAGGCGATCGTCGACCGCTACCAGGGCCGCCTGCTCGGCTTCTGCCGCCAGATGCTGAACTCGACCGAGGATGCCGAGGACGTCCTGCAGGAGGTCTTCGTCAACGCCTACCGGGCGATGCTCGCCGACGAGCGTGAGATCAACCTCCGCCCCTGGCTCTACCGGATCGCCCGCAACCGCTGCCTCAACCACCTGCGCAAGCCGAAGGCCGACGCGCAGGAAACGATGGACATGGTCCCCGAGGTCGACGCCGCCTCGACCGCCGAGCGGGTCCACAACCGCGAGGAGTTCCGCCAGATCCTCAGCGACGTCAACAAACTTCCCGAGACCCAGCGCGCGGCGCTGCTGCTGCGCGAGATGGACGCCCTCTCCTACGAGGAAATCGCCGCCGCGATGGACACCACGGTGCCGTCGGTCAAGTCGCTGCTGGTGCGGGCCCGGATCTCCCTCACCGAGGGCAGCCAGGCCCGCCAGCTGACCTGCGGCGAGGTCCGACTTGAGCTCTCCGAAGCGGCCGAGGGCCTGCGCAAGGCCTCCGCCCCGGTCCGCCGCCACGTCCGCGACTGCGAGGAGTGCGCCGACTTCCGCGGCCAGCTCCGCAGCACCGACAAGGCGCTGGCGGCGCTCTCGCCGATCGGCCCGCTGCTGGCCCTCAAAGGCTTCATCCTCGGCAAGCTCGGATTCGGCGGTGCCGGTGGAGCCGGCGCCGCCTCGGGCGCGGGCGCGGCGTCCGGCGCCGGCGCGGCGGGCGCCACCGCCGGTGCCGGCGCGATCGGCGGCGCCGCGGCCGCGATCGGCGGCGGTTCCGCCGCCGGCGGGCTCGGCGCCCTCGGCGGCGCGATCGGGACCAAGGCGGTCGCCGGCGTCGTCACCGCCGCCGTGCTGACCGCCGGCGCGGTCGAGGTCAAGCAGAACGTCAACCCGACGCCGGTCAACTCCACGCCCGCCGTCGCCGCCTCAACTGCCAGCGCTCCGACCGCCCCGGTGAAAACCGCGCAGATCGTCGCCGCGCAGCCGGCCCCCGCCGTCGAGCCCGCGCCGGCCCCGGTCGAAGCGCCGCCGGTTCCGGCTCCCGCCGCCGAAGCGGAAGCCGCGCCAGAGCCCCTCCCCACCAGCGAAGAGGAAGCCGCCGGTTCCGCGACCGGCGAAGAGGTGACGATCGGCGATTCCGACAGCGAAGGCATCACCGCGGCGAAACCCTCCGAGGAAGTCGCCGGCGCCCACGGCGGCACCGGCACCATCGTCGTCACCGTCGGCGGCACCCCGCCGCCGGCAAGCGGCGAACCGGCGCCCTCCAGCCCGCCGCCGAGCGAACCTCCGCCCAGCGAACCAAGCCCGGCGCCGGTGGTCGAAGTCCCGTTGCCGACGCCCGCGCCTGACCCCGGAGCGCCCGCCAACCAGGCGCCCGGCAGCAGCGAATAGCCAGACCTCCTAGCCGAGCCCGATCACTTTCAGCCGCCGCATCAGGCAGGTGCCGGCGAACTGGCGGGTCTCCTCCAGCGAGTAGCCGAACAGTTCGAAGTCCTCGCCCGCGTCCGCGGCGAAGGGCGGTTGCAGGACCCCGTCGGCGACCGGCAGCGCTTCCTCCAGGGTGCGCTGGATCGCCTGCTTGTAGCGCTCGTCCTCGCGCGCCTTCTCGCGCAGGAAGACCGAGCCGAAGGCGACGTGGCGGTGCTCGTCGCGGGCGACGTTGGAAAAGCCCTCGACGAAGCCCGGCAGCGTCCCCTCGCTTTCGTTGTAGTCCATGATGAAGTGCTGCCCGGTGAGGGCCAGCATTCCCTCGATCACCATGTGGTAGAGCGTCACCGCCTCGACCAGCGCCTCGGTGTCCTCCGGTTCGCTGGAGAGCCGGTCGGTGCGCTGCTTCAGCATTCCGTCGAAGAGGCGGCCGAAGTTGTCGTTCAGGTGCTCGGAGGTCTCCGCCAGCATCTCGCTCAACCCGTCGGATTCCAGCACCCCGACCTCGCGGTAGAAGCGCTCGAAGAAGCGGACGTGGCGGGCCTCGTCGGCGATCTGCGTGCAGAGGAAGACTTTCTGGTCCTCGGTCGGCGCCGCCCGCATGATCGGCCCCAGCTCCTCGGCCACCTTCTGCTCGCCGATGAAGAACGAGCTCAGCCCGTACATCCGCTGGAAGCGCTCCTCCTCGCTGATCCGCTCATGCCAGTCCTCGCGGTCGCGCGTGAAGTCGAGCTCCTGGGTCTGCCACTGCTGCCGCTCCCAGAGGTCGTACAGCTCTGCGTAGCTGAGCAGTTTCACCTCCGAGGTGCGGTCGGCGGCCTCGTTCAGCGCCGGGTCCGCGGTCGCCTGGAAGTCGGAGCGCTCGGTCCTCGACTCGGTGCCGGACTTCGGTTTCGCCTCCATCCTCTCCTCCTACACGCTCAGCGTTTGCCCCGGCTCGAGGATCACGACATGGCTGGAGGTCTTCGACTCGACCTCGGACTTGAACGCCTCGGCGTCGGTCTCGATCGGCGGGAAGGTCTCGAAGTGCATCGGGATCACAGTCTCCGCCCCGACGAACTCGGCCGCAACCGCGGCGTCGTGACGATCCATCGTGTAGTGGCCGCCGATCGGCAGCATCACCACGTCGACCGGGTTGCGTTCGGCGATCAGCTTCATGTCGCTGAACAGGCAGGTGTCGCCGGCGTGGTAGACGGACTTGCCACCGATGTTGATCACGAAGCCCATCGCGGTCCCGATCGCGGTCCCGTGCTCGGCGCTGAACAGGTGCTCGGAGGAGCCCGGCAGGGTGCTGGTGTGCCAGGCGGGGACGAGCTTGATCCAGCCCCAGTCGAAGCGGACGGTGCCGCCGAGGTTGGGGTCGCTGACCGCCTCGATGCCTTTGCCCTTCAGCCATTCCGCCAGCTCGACCGCGGCGACGCAATGGGCGCCGGTGCGCCTGGCGACCGGGACCGCGTCGGCCATGTGGTCGGCGTGGCCGTGGGTGATCGCGATGTGGGTCGGGTTGACTTCCTCGGCGGTGTGGACCGCGGAGGGGTTGTTCGGTTTGAGGAACGGGTCGACGAGAACCGTGGCCTCGCCGTCGCTCAGCTCGAAGCAGGAATGCCCGTGAAACTTGATCTCCATCAGCTTGCGCCTCCCGTGTCGCTGGGTTTGGACAACTCTTCTTTCAGTGCCCAGCCGACCGCGACGCCAACCATCATCCCCATCCTCGCCTCCTCGGCGAGCAGGGCGCGGACGGCGGCGAGCCGCTCGTCCGGGTCGGGCAGGGTGGCCACCTTGAGCGTCTCGTTCGCGTGCGGCTCGCCGAACCAGCCGCCCTCCGCCAGGGCAGCCGCGAGGACCTTCTGCAGCTGCGGCGCGGACTGGGCGACGATCCGCTCGGCCGCGGAGAAACGCTCCGGGTCCAGCAGCCGCTCGATCGCGGCTTCGAGCTCCCTCTCATCAGGCACGGTCTAGGACCTTAGCCCGACCCGCGCCCCAGGACAGTGCGGACCCCCTACTCGGAGCGATGGAAGGCGGTCGCCGCGAGCCCGCAGAGGGCGCCGACGGCGCCACCGGCCAGGCCCGCCCACCAGTTCGCGGTCGAGGCGAAGAGCGGCAGCAGGAACAGGGCCCCGGCCGAGACCGCGACCCCAACCCAGTCGTAGTCCTCGCCGATCGAGCCGCTGGCTTCGGAGCGGCGGACCACGAACCAGGCGGCGACCGCGCCCAGCGCCATGCCGTTGCCGCCGGCGATCACCTCGATGTCGTTCTGCGAGTCGGCGACGGCGCTCGCCGCCAGCACGCCCAGCGAGCCGCAGGCGATCAGCAGGAAGAGGGTGGGGACGGTCCCCAGGCGCCGCTCGATCCCGGTGCCGAAGATCGCCAGGGCGATCGCGATGACGAACAGGTAGCCAAGGTCGACATAGGCGAACGGGGCCGAGAGGTAGCGCCACCAGTCGTCCTCGAAGGGGACGATGACGCCGCCGAAGCTGACCAGCCCGTAGCCGGTCGCCTTCTGGATCAACAGCAGGATCGCCGAGGCGAGGACGACGGCGATCGTCGCGTAGGGGCGATCGGTGGAGACCGGGAAGCTGACCCGGCCGGGCCGCGGCATCCGCCTCCGCCCGCGGCGGGGCTCCTGGGCCTCGAGCCCGTCGCCGCGGCGCTCCAGCTTCGGTGCCCGCTTGCGCAGCCGCGCCCCGCAGTACGGGCACTCGGTTACGTACGGACTGACCTCCGAGCCGCAGTTCTTGCAGATAACGCTGAGCTCAGTCTCGCTCATCATTCGAGGATACCCGCCGCCCGCCAGAAGCCAATTGGAATGCGATACTGCCAGGGCAACCAACTTCCTGGAGGAACTGACGTGGAGCTGAAGAGTCTGACCGAGCAGAAATCGCTGCTGGAGGTCCTGCCGCCCGGCAAACGGGCCCGCCTGCACCGCCTTCTGTTCGAGTTCGGCCCGGGCAACGGCACCCTGATGCTGCTGCCGATCGACCAGGGCATCGAGCACGGCCCCCGCGACTTCTTTCCCAACCCGGCCTCCAAGGACCCCGACTACCAGTTCCGGCTCGCCGCCGAGGCCGGTTACTCGGCCCTGGCCTGCCAGATCGGCATGGCCGAGAAGTACTACCCCGACTACGCCGGCCGGGTGCCGCTGATCCTCAAGGTCAACGGCAAGACCGACCTCCCCTCCTCCGCCAAGGCGTTCTCCTCCTGCAACGCCAGCGTCGAGGACGGCGTCCGCCTCGGCGCCGACGCGATCGGCTACACGCTCTACGTCGGCTCTCCCCGCCAGGACGAGGATCTCGCCCAGCTGCGCCGCGTGCGCGAGGAATGCGACCGCTTCGGGATGCCGCTGGTCGTCTGGTCCTACCCGCGCGGCGAAGCGGTCGAGGCCAAGGGTGGCCAGAACTCCTTCTACGCGATCGACTACGCCGCCCGGATGGCGATGGAGATGGGCGCCGACGTGGTCAAGCTCAACATGCCGAAGATCGACGCCTCCAAGGACAAGGACGCCCCGGCGCCCTACAACGAGATGGAGGTCGACCAGACCGAGGCGATCCGCCAGTGCGTCGAATCGGCCGGCCGGGCGCTCGTCGTCCTCTCCGGCGGCTCCAAGACCGACGACGAGACCGTCCTGACCAACACCCGCGAGGTGATGGAGGCCGGCGGCTCCGGCGTCATCTTCGGCCGCAACGTCTGGCAGCGCGAGTGGAACGAGGCGATCTCGATCGTCGAGCAGATCAAGGAGACGCTGCTCTCCAACGTGCGCCGCACGCCGTAGCGACGGGGTAGGTCGATGAGATCCGGTGGTGGGTGGGGCAGCCTCGTGCTGCTCCTCCTCGTCGCCTTGGTCCTGCTGCGGCCGTGGGAGTCGGTCGATGGGCTGGGTGGGGGCGAACCGCCGGAGACGGCCGTGGCGCGGGTCACCCGCGTCGTCGACGGCGACACGGTCGAGGTGAACCTCGACGGGCGGACCGAGGATGTCCGCTACATCGGCGTCGACACGCCGGAGACGGTCAAGCCCGGAGCGCCGGTCGACTGCTTCGGCCCACAGGCCTCGGCCTTCAACCACCAGCTGGTCGAGGGCCGGCAGGTGCGGCTCGTGCTCGGCGTCGAGCGGCGCGACGTCCACGACCGGCTGCTCGCCTACGTCTACCTCGGCGACCGCTTCGTCAACGCCGAGCTGCTCCGGCGCGGGCTGGCGCGGACGCTGACGATCCCTCCCAACGACCGCTACGCGGGGCGCTTCAAGCGGCTTGAGATAGCGGCATCGCGGGCCGGACGGGGGCTCTGGGGCGCCTGCTGAAATGTGAGTGCCGTGTAAGCCCTGCAAGATCTTTTGCTACGGTGCCCGCTGGCCCCAGGGCCTTTTCCTTATGAGAATGCGACAGAGCATCTCCCAGTTCGAGAACGCCTTCGAGCAGGAGACCTACCTCGAGCGCCGTCGGCGCGAGCAGTTGCGCCGCCGCGCGGCCAATCGTTCGCGGGCGCGGAAAATCAACCGTGTCGAGCAGGAGGGCAAGGTCCGCTTCAGCGTTCTGGCCGTCTGCCTGACCGCGACGGTGGTCGTCGTCGTGGTCGCGATGTTCGAGGCGCTCGCCTTCCTGATGGCGTAGTTCCCCTGGCTGCCTGCTCCCAAGTGTCCTCCTTCAATAGACTCGCGCGCCGATGGCTCGACGCTCACTGAAGCCGCAGCTGAACCAGATCCGCGCCTGGGTCCACCAGGGCCGGACGGACGCCTGGATCGCCCACCAGCTCGAAGTCACCGCGACCGAGCTGCGGGAGTTCCGCAAGCAGTACGACCTCTCGCCCGACGACGAGAGCGCCGGCGCCAGCGAAATCGACCTCCGCGACGAGATCGAAGCGGAGATCGAGGCGGCGACCGAGGCTGAAGAAGCCGAGGAGCCCGAGAACGAGAGTGAGAGTGAGGGCGACGACGAGGACGAGGAGGGGCGCGAGGAGCGTTCCCAGGGCGAGCCGGGAGCCGGCCGTCGCCGCCGCCGTCGTCGCGGCCGCCGGGGCGGGCGCAGCCGCCGCAAAGAGATCGAGGCGACCTTCGACCACGGCGAGACCGACGGCTACGGCCTCTGGCTCGACGCCGCGGTCAAGGACAACCCCGTCTACACCGAGCACTGGGCCGGCAAACGCGACGTCACCGTCCGCATCGAGGCCGACCAGATCGTCATCCGCCGCGCCGGTGAGGGCGGCGGCAGCTCGAACGCCGGATCCAACGGGTCCGACGACGACTCCGACGACGAGTAGCTAGACCGGCAGCTGGCGTCCGCCAGCGAAGTCCGTAGCGCCGCGAAGGTAGAGCCAGAAGGCCGCGTCGGCGAGCGCCTGGGCGTCGCCCTCGATCGACGGCGCCACGTCCAGCGCCACCGTCTGCGCCCAGTCGGTCCCCTCGCCGTAGAGGTCGGCCAGTTCGGCCGCGGTGAAGGTCGGGCCGATCCGGCGGCGGAGTTCTTCGCGGATCGCGTCGACGACGCGGTCCGCGAGCCGCCGCTGGCGCGGGTCCTCGATCGCCTGCAGCGCCCGCCGTCCCTCCTCCCACTGGAAGAGCGCGTTCTCGATTGGATAGCTCACGGGGCCGAGATTACCCGGCCGGATTCGCCGGCAATCAACCGGTCGGCGTCTGGGGAACTTCGCGGAGCGGCGCGTTGCGCGGGCCGCAGGCGGCGGGGTCGAGCTCGCCGTTCACCCGCCAGACGGTCGCCGGGCCGCTGCGCAGGACCGGGCTGACGGCGCCCTCGCCGCGCAGCCAGCGGGCCTCCGGCGAGGGGACCGGGTCGCCCGGGTGGAGGAAGTTGAGGTAGGGAGAGGTGACGAGGTAGTCGAGCTCGGCGGCGTTGACGGCGGCGCGGAACTCGGCGCAGGTGGGGATCGCGTTGAAGGCGCCGTGGGGGCCGTCTTCGCCCAGGTAGTGGACGCGGTTGCTGAGGTCGGTGCCGTAGAAGCCGTAGCCGGCGAAGCCGGCGGTGGTGCCGGCGAGGCCGATCCGGGCGTCCTCGACGCCGCGCGCCCAGCGGTAGGCGTCGTCGAGGTTCATCCCGGGAATGCGTTCGCTCGACGGCCCGTCGTTGGCGAAGCGCGCCTCGAGGTAGTCGCGCTGGACCGGGTAGCCGACCGCGACCAGCAGCAGGAGCAGGCCAACACCTGCCGCGGCGGTGAGACCCGCGGCGGTACCCCGGCCGCGCAGGTAGAGCAGCAGCGCCGGCAGCAGGACGGCGAGGACGACCAGGAAGAAGGCGAAGACCCGGGCCTTGTCGTGGAGCGAGTCGTCGGGGCGGTCGGTGACGAGGAAGACCACGGCCAGCGCCCCCAGCAGCCACCACTGGCGCTTCTCGCCATCCAGCCAGCGGTCCAACGGCAAGAGCACGATCCCCGCCAGCAGGGCCGGGATCACATAGCGGATGTTGATCCCGAAACCGACCGGTTCCCCCTCCGCCCCGGCGGCGCTGAGCGGCGTGAAGAGGTAAGCGACGAGCCCGAAGAGGGCAACGGCGCCCATCCAGCGGACGACCCGGTCACGGCCCCGCAGGACGGCGAGGAGCGCCGCCAGGGAGGCTCCGAGGACGACCAGCGGCCACAGCGCCCCGAAGGCCTCGTGCAGCCCCGGGCCGAAGTACTCGCGCCAGACGCCGGTGTCGGTCGCGTAGTGGACGATGTTGAAGTCCGGCCGCCCTTCCTGCGGCCGGTCGGGGTGCGGCAGCGAGATCGGCCCCAGCGAGTGCACCTCGGGGATCGGGTTGCCGGCAACGACCAGGTTGCGCAGGTACCAGAAGGCCCCACCAGCCAAAGCCGGCAGGAACCACCACCCGGCAGCAGCCAAACGACGCCCCCGAGGCGCCAGAACCACCACCGCCAGCGTCAGAGCCGCCGCCATGGCCAGGGCCGTAACCCGAGTCCCAGCCGCCAGCCCAGCCGCCAGCCCAGCCGCCGCAAGGGCCCAACGCTCCCAACTACGGTCAGCCGGGGGTGCTCCCGTCTTTTGTTCCGCATAGCGGTACAAATGACGGGCGCGCTCTCGATGTGACCAGGCCTCGACCAGAATCGCGATCGAGGCGAGCAGTAGGGCGGCCGCCGCCAAATCGTTCTTGGCGGCCCCGGGATCGCGGACGACCAGGGTGTGGCACTCGAGGAGGATCGCCGCGGCGACCACGGTGACTGCACCACGGCCGTAGGGGCGGCCCACGCAGTAGGCGGCCAAGAAGGCCACCGCCAACCATCCGAAGTTCAGGAACAAGCTCAGCGTGTCCCTGCCCGTCAGCAGGATCCCCACTGCATGGAGAAGCTCGGAATTCTGCGGGTAGAACCAGTTCGTGAAAACGGTGTCCGTGTGGTGCATCCCCACCACCGAATGCGTCTGCACCATGTCCACCGCGAACGGCAGGTGGTACCAGAGCGAATCGAAGTTGAAGACCCCTCTGTCAAGCGCGTGCTTCGTAGTCACGGCGTAGCTGAACACCGTGGCCGAGATCACCACAAGCATCACGAGCCAGGAAATCAGCGCCCCTCCGGCGGGTGGCACGGTAGGGGGGACCTCCCCTGAGGAAGCTTTAGCTACCGGAAGGGGAGGTGGGTCCCCTGCCGTGACAGGACCCGCCGGCCACAACGCCACCGTCCCTGCAGTTAGCAGCGCCCCGACGATCAAAGCCCCGGCATAGAACAACCCGAAGAGCCCTAGGAGCTCGGAGAGCCAAATGACCAGCGCAACCGCGACGATCGTCTCGACCAGCCGCGCCGGCGCTCCTTCCCACGCCGGCAGCAACCGTTGACGCAACCTCCAAGCGCTGAACCCGACCGGAACGACCACCAGCGCCAGCTGGACGGCCGCCAACAGGTAGCCGCCCAGGTCAACCATTGGGAGTGCCCCCCGGGCTCAGCCGCCGAGGCCGCGGATCACGTTCGGCTTCTCGCCTTCGGCGACCATGCCCTGCTTGCGCGCTTCCGCCTGGATGACCATCGGATCGTCTGAGGACTGGATGCGGTTGTGGAGCTGGCGGTTTTCCTTCAGCAGGCCGTGCAGCTTCTCCTTGGCGGCGGTCGTGCCGGTGTAGGTCTTGACGAAGTCGATCGACGGGTGCAGGTAGGAGTAGAGGACCGCGAAGAGGACGAGGGTGAGGGCGATGCGGCCGACCCGGTCCCACTTGATCCGGCTCGGGCCGACGCGCGCCGCGGGGTGCCGTTTGCGGGCCGCCGGCCGCCGCCGCGCCGGTGCGGAGCGTCGGGCGGCGTGAGCGCTCGCTGCCATACCCGGTGCTACGCGGCCGGGTCCCGCTTTCCTGCATCGGCAGGTGGGTCAGGATCGCCGCTGGACGAATGCCTGCAGGCCGGGGAACCGCGCGGCGTCGCCCAGCTCCTCCTCGATCCGCAGCAGCCGGTTGTACTTGGCGACCCGGTCCGAGCGCGAGGGTGCGCCGGTCTTGATCTGGCCCGCGCCAGTCGCCACCGCCAGGTCGGCGATCGTCGTGTCCTCGGTCTCGCCCGAGCGGTGGGAGATGACCGCCGTGTAGCCGGCCTCGCGGGCGATGCGGATCGCCTCCAGGGTCTCCGAAAGAGTGCCGATCTGGTTGACCTTGACCAGGATCGAGTTGCCGACGCCGAGCTCGATGCCGCGGCGCAGGCGCTCCGGGTTGGTGACGAACAGGTCGTCGCCAACCAGCTGGACCCTCTCGCCGACCTTCTCGGTCAGCAGCTTCCAGCCGTCCCAGTCCTCCTCGTCCATCCCGTCCTCGATCGAGACGATCGGGTAGCGGGCGCAGGCGTCGGCCCAGTAGGCGGCCATCTCCTCGGAGGAGAGGCTGCGGCCCTCGTGCTCGAGGTCGTAGGAGCCGCCCTCGAAGACCTCGCTGGTCGCCGGGTCGAGGGCAATGAAGACGTCCTCGCCGGGCTGGTAGCCGGCCGCCTCGACGCCCGCCAAGACCGCCTGCAGGGCGGCCTCGTTGGAATCGAGGTTGGGCGCGAAGCCGCCCTCATCGCCGCCGGCGGTAGAGAGCCCCTGCGAGGAGAGGGACTTCTTCAGCGCGTGGAAGACCTCGGCCCCGACCCGCAGGCACTCGGAGAAGCTCTCGGCGCCGGCCGGGACGATCATGAACTCCTGGAAGTCGACCGAGTTGTCAGCGTGGGCGCCGCCGTTCAGCACGTTCATCATCGGCACCGGCAGCACGGTCGGCTCGCCACCGCCGTAGAGCTCGGCCAGGTAGCGGTAGAGCGGCTGCCGCGAGTCGGCCGCGGCGGCCTTGGCGGCGGCCAGCGAGACACCGAGCAGCGCGTTGGCCCCCAGCCGGCCCTTGTTCGGGGTGCCGTCGAGCTCGATCATCGTCCGGTCGAGCGCGCCCTGCTCGGCGGCGCGGGCACCGGTCAGGGCGGCGGCGATCTCGCCGTTTACGTTGGCGACGGCGCGGCCGACGCCCTTGCCGGCCCAGGCATCGCCGCCGTCGCGCAGCTCGACCGCCTCGAACTCGCCGGTCGAGGCGCCGGAGGGGACCGCGGCCAAGCCGCGCGCGCCCGACTCCAGCACGACCTCGACCTCGACGGTCGGGTTGCCGCGCGAGTCGAGGATCTGGCGCGCGTGGATCGAGGAGATAGCGCTCACGGGCGCGTGAGTCTATTCACCGGCCGCGGCGGATTGCGACGCGGAGCCCGGCGACCTATTCGCCGGTGGCGCCGGCGGGCGGAACGCCGGCGGAACCCGGGGGAACTTCTTCGCCCGCTTCGCCGTTGCCTTCGGGCCGCGGCCGCTGCGGGAACGGTTCGCCTTTCGGTTTCGCCTCGGTCACCGATCCCGGCAGGGCGGGAGAGATCGGCGTCACCGGCGACGGGCATTCGGTCGCCGGGGTTTTCGGATCGGCTTCGTAGCAGGCTTCGGGGGCGTTGGCGGGCCGGCCCGAGGACTTGACGTTGGCGCAGCGCCGCGAGAGTTCGTCCAGCAACGAGGCTTTGCTGATCCCGTCGGTGACACTGGACGCGCACTGGGTCCGTTGGGTCCACTTCACCTGGTACTCGGTGACGAATTCGGAGAAGAATTCCTGCTGCGTTTCCTGGCCGAGGGTCGATTCGATCTGCGCTTTCACTTCGGGCAGTTTCTGTTCTTTGGCCGAGTTCAATTTCACGACTTCGAGCACGACGTAGTTGCTCTGGAATTTGACCGGGCCGACGAGTTCACCGGTGGCGGCGGTGAAGACCGCCTCTTTCAGCGGGCCCTGGAGGAATTCTTCGGTGATCCCTTCCTGCAGGCCGCCTTTGCTTTTGCTGGTCGGGTCGCTTGAGTACTTGGCCGCGACCTTTTTCCAGCCGTCCGGAGTCTGGTCCCCTTCCAGCTCCTTCTTCGCGGCTTCGACTTTGCTCTCGTCTTTGTTGAGGATGATGCGCACGTCACGACTCTCTTTGGTCGTGAACTGGCTTTCCTTTTCGGCGTCGTAGTAGGCCTGGATCTCCTCGCTGGAGGGTTTCGGGGCTTCGCCGTTGACCTTTTCCTGGATCTGGGTGCTCAGCAGCTGGAGGCGGACGCGACTGTCGACGTCCTCCTGGGTGAATTTCGATTCATCGAGGAATTTCTGGTACGCCTTCTCGGTCCCGAAGCTCTGTTTTTTGATCGTCGCCAGTTCGTCTTCGACCTGTTTGTCGGTGACCGAGATGTCGAGTTCTTCGGCCTGACCCTCGATCCAGGCCTGGTCGAGCAGTTCGCCCAGGGCGGCGGTCTTCAGTTCTTCGAATTTGTCGCTGCCGGGCTCCGGGGCTTTTTTCAGTTTCGCCTGGGCGATCTGCTGCGCCACCGCCCGGTCGAAGTCCTCCTGGCTGATGTGCCCGACTTCGTCGGGGACGTCTTCGATCAGGGCGACGTCGCCGGAGGGCACGCTCGGAGAACCGATCCCCTGCGCGATCGCGAAGCCGGCGAAGAGCAGGACGAGAAGGGCGCCGAAGACGATCAGGGCCAAGCGCTGGCGGCCCGCCGCGCGGTTACCCCCGGGTTTACCTCTCTGCCCAGCTTTCGCTCCCACGAAGCCGGCAGCATAGTCAAATCACCTAACGCCAGGCTTAACCGGGGAATCAGGCAGCCGCCGGTTCAGCCGCCCGCCGCGCCTCGCGCAGGCCCTCGGCCATCGCCAGGACCGCCTCCAGCCGCTCCTGCGGGTCGCCGGCGACCCGCAGCGCGGCGGTCTGCTCACGCCATTCGTAGAGCGCCCCCTCGACCCGCTCGGCCAGCACTCCGGCGGCCTCGGAATCGAGCTCGACCCCGGTGACGCTGAGTTTGCCGCCGCGGAACTCGACGCTGCGGGCGCCGGCCAGCCCCAGCTCGATCCGCGCCTTCTGCAGCTTCAGCAGGTTCTCGGCCTGCGGCGGCAGCGGCCCGAAGCGGTCGGTCAGCTCGTCGCGGATCGCCCGCAGCTGTCCCGGCTCGCGGGCGGCGACGACGCGGCGGTGGACGTCGATCTTGGCCGCCTCGAAGGGGACGAAGGTCGCCGGCAGGTAGGCGTCGACGGGGACGTCGAGGCGGACCGGCTCCGGCGCCTCCTCGCGCTCCTCCCCCTCCGCGCCCGCCGCCTCGGCGACCGCTTCGTCGATCATCTGGCAGTAGAGCTCGAAGCCGACCGCGGCGACGTGGCCGGACTGCTCGTCGCCGAGCAGGTTGCCGGCGCCGCGGATGTCGAGGTCCCGCATCGCGATCCGGAAGCCGGAGCCGAGCTCGGTGTGGTCGGCCAGGGTCGAGAGGCGCGCCGCCGCCTCCTCGGTCAGCGCCTCGGCCGAGGGGTAGAGCAGGTAGGCGAAGGCGCGCTCGCGAGAGCGCCCGACCCGGCCGCGGATCTGGTAGGCCTGCGAGAGCCCGAGCTGGTCGGCGCGCTCGACGATCAGGGTGTTGGCGGTGGGGATGTCGAGGCCGGACTCGATGATCGTCGTCGTCACCAGCACGTCGGCCTCGCCGCGCAGGAAGGTCAGCATCGTCTCCTCCAGCTGGTGCTCGTCCATCTGCCCGTGGGCTTCGAGGCAGCGCGCGCCGGGGACCAGCGCCCGCAGCCGCTCGGTCGTTTCCGGCAGCGACTCGATCCGGTTGTGGAGGACGAAGGCCTGCCCCTTGCGCTCCAGCTCGCGGTTGACCGCCTTGGCGACCAGGTCCTCGTCGTAGGGGCCGACGTAGGTGCGGACCGGGCGGCGGCCCTCGGGCGCGGTCTCGATCACCGAGATGTCGCGCAGGCCGGCGAGGCTCATCTGCAGGGTGCGCGGGATCGGCGTCGCCGAGAGCGCCAGCACGTCGACCTTCAGCTTCAGCTGGCGCAGCAGCTCCTTCTGTTTGACCCCGAAGCGCTGCTCCTCGTCAACCACGACCAGGCCGAGGTCTTTGGCGCGGACGTCGCGCGAGAGCAGCCGGTGGGTGCCGATCAGGACGTCGACCTTGCCGGCCTCGAAGTCCTTCAGCACCGCTTTCACCTCGGCCGCCGGGCGCAGGCGGGAGACGCCCTCGACCCGGAAGGGGAGGTCGGCGAGCCGCTCGCGGAAGGTGCCGAAGTGCTGCTGGGCGAGGATCGTGGTCGGCACCAGGACCATCACCTGCTTGCCGTCGGAGGCGGCCTTGACCGCGGCGCGCAGCGCCACCTCGGTCTTGCCGAAGCCGACGTCGCCGCAGACCAGCCGGTCCATCGGCCGCTCCGATTCCATGTCGCCCTTGACCGCCTCGATCGCTTCGACCTGGTCGGCCGTCTCCCGGTAGGGGAAGGCGGTCTCCATCGCGATCTGCCATTCGCCGTCGGGCGGGAACGGATGGCCCCTGCGGGCGCGGCGCTCGGCGTAGAGGTTGAGCAGCTCGCCGGCCAGGGCGCCGGCCGCTTTGCGCGCCCGCGCCTTCATGTTCTGCCAGCGTTTGCCGCCCAGCGCCGAGAGGGTCGGCGAGCCGCCGGCGCCGACATAGCGGCTCAGCTTCGCCAGCTGGTCGGTGGGGACGTAGACGCGGTCCTCGCCTTTGTATTCGAGGTAGAGGTAGTCGCGGGTGACGCCGCCGACCTCGCGCGTCTCGAAGCCGGCGAAGCGGGCGACGCCGTGGTCCTCGTGGACGACGTA
>JBIOTO010000156.1:0-6214 GCA_044865945.1 Solirubrobacterales bacterium | reverse complement strand
CGGAGGCCGCCCCGCTGGCTCTTGTTCTGGGGGGTTGTCGGAAACCCGGCAGGGGTTAGGTGGGGATCTCCGACTCCTCGTGCAGCTGGAGGACGGACTGCCCGTCCTCGCCGGTGCGGATGCGAATCGCTTCCTCCACCGGCAGCACGAAGATCTTGCCGTCGCCGACCTCACCCGTACGGGCGTGCTTGAGGATCGTCTCGACGACCACGTCTTTGTCTTTGTCCTCGACGACGACCTCCAGCTTGATTTTCGGCCGGACGTTGACGGTGAGGGTCGAGCCGCGATAACGCTCGACGATGCCTTTCTGACGGCCCGAGCCCTTGGCCTCGAGGATCGACAAGGAGGGGAACCCCTTGTCGAGCAACTCGGTCCGAATCGGCTCGAACGCCTCGTGGCGAATGTACGCCTCTACCTTTTTCATGCGCTCATGCCTCCTAGGACTCGCTGGCCATTGGGGTCGCGGCAGCCGGCGACGGGGCCGGCGCGGCTTTCGGCGAGTTGCCGTAGACCGCCCCGGTCGAGTACTCCGGCTGTGGGATGAACTGCTCCGGGTACCCGTACATCCCGTGCTCGGAGATGTCGAGACCGGCGTCCTCCTCCTCGGCCGTCACCCGCAGACCGATCGTCTTCTTAATCAGGAAGAAGATCGCGTAGGAGACGACGAACACACAGGCGAAGGCGACCGCCACCCCGAGCGCCTGGGCGCCAAGCTGGTGGAAGGAGCCGCTGTACCAGAGGCCCGGATCGCCGACTTCGTTGAATTCGGCCAACCGCGGCGAGGTGAAGATGCCGCAGGAGAGGGTGCCCCAGATACCGGCGAGACCGTGGGCCGAGAGGGCACCGACCGGATCGTCGATGAGCTTCTCGATCGCGAGGACGCCGTAGACGACAATCACACCGGCGATCGCGCCGATGATCGGAGCGGCCCAGTACTCGACGTAACCGGATGGAGCGGTGATCGCGACCAGACCCGCGATCGCGCCGTTACCGGCCATGCCGATGTCGATCGTCTTCGTCTTCAGCCACATGATCGCGACCGCGGCGACGACGCCGGCGGCGGCGGCCAGGTTGGTGACGACGACGACTTCAGCGAAGCGGCCGCCGATTGCCCCCAGGGTCGAACCCGGGTTGAACCCGAACCAACCGAGCCAGAGGATCAGCACGCCGAGGCCGACCAGGGGCATCGAGTGCCCGGGGATCGCCCGCGGTTTGCCGTCTTTCGTGTACTTGCCGATCCGCGGGCCGAGCAGCAGCAGCGCCGCGAAGGCACCGGTCGCGCCGATCAGGTGGACCACCGTGGAGCCGGCGAAGTCCTGCATCCCGACGTTCACCTGCAGCCAGCCACCACCGAAGATCCAGTGACTGAGGATCGGGTACAGGACCGCGCTGAAGACGATCGCGTAGATGACGTAAGCGCCGAATTTGATCCGCTCCAGGGTCGCGCCCCAGACGATCGCCAGCGAGACCGCGCAGAACACGAACTGGAAGAACATGAACGCGGCGGGACTGATCGAATACGTTTCGACGAAGGGGATGCTCGCCCCGGCCTCTTCGACCGAAGAGCCGACGTCGAGGAAGAAGCCGTGCGTGCCGGCGATCTCCCCGAGCCCCCCGAACGCCAGCGCGAAGCCGCACGCCCAGTAACAGAGCGAGGCGATCGAGAAGTTCACCAGGACCTTGGCGACACCGGCCCCCGCGTTCTTGGCCCGCGAGAACCCGACCTCCAAGAGCAGGAAGCCAGCCTGCATGAACATCACCAGACAGGCGGCGACGATCACCCACATCGCGTTGATGCTGGCCTCCGGGGTTTCCAGAATCGGCGTCGGTTCGGCGCCGAAGGCCATTCCCGGCACCACCAACGAGGCGATCGCGGCCACCGGAGCGGCGATCATCAACCTCCTTTTCATTCCATTCCTCCTTGCCCGCCGGGGTTCACGGCCCCGCCGGTCGCGTTTGGATTACTCGCTCCCAAGCTATGGACGGGTGTCCAAGGGGTCTTTGGACGGCTGGAGCAAATTCGGCGGGGGCGGTTTCTCCCCGATGTCGGCGCCGTGCCTGGGCGGCCAGCCAGTCCCCACTAAGGTCGGCCCCGGAAATGCCGGCCCGCCTCCGACCCACCGCCCCGATCGCGCCCGACGCGATCCTCGTCGGCGACCCCGGCCGAGCACTGATGCTGGCCCAGATGCTGCTGGAGCAACCGAAGATGAGCAACCACGCGCGCGGGCTCTGGGGGTACGGCGGGCAGACCGCGGACGCCAGGGAGCTGACGGTCCAGTCGACCGGGATGGGCGGGCCGAGCGCCTCGGTGGTGCTGGCCGACCTGGCGGAGCTGGGCGTGCGGCGGGCGATCCGGATCGGCACCTGCGCCTCGCTCGGCGAGTTGGAGCTGGGTCAGCTGCTGGTCGTCTCGGCGGCGAGGACGCCGGCGGGGGCCTCGGCGCGGCCGGACCAGGAGCTGACCGAAGGGCTGAACCGATCCCTCCCCGAAGCCCACCTCGGCGTCGCGGTCAGCCTCGACTCTCTCCACGACCCCGAGCGCGAGCGGCCCAGCGTTCTCGCCGAGGCGGCTGACATGCAAACCGCGGCGCTGCTCGAGGCCGCCACGGAGCTCGGGGTCGCCGCCGCGGCCCTGCTGATCGTCACCGAGCGGAGCGACTCGGGACAGCTACGCGACGAGGACTTGGAAGCGGCGGCGAAACGGGCCGGCCTCGCCGCCGTCGCGCTACTCTAACCCTCAAGTCGAGGGTTAGGCTTTGCCCTCTTTGCTCTTCTTGGGCGCTTTTTTGACGTCCTTCTTGGCGTTCTCCCGGCGCAACGCTCCGAGCTCGCGGCTGAGGTCGTCGATCGCCTCCTCGACGTCCTCCAAGCGCTGCGAAAACGAGCGCAGGCGGCGCTCCAACCGTTCGACGTCGGTCCCCGAGGGCAGGTTGAGGGCGCTCATCGCCGCCTGCTGAGCCTCGATCGCCTTCTCCCGCGCGCCCAGCGCGGCGGTGAAGGCATCGTGCAGGGTCGGGTTGTCGACCAGCGCCTGCGCCAGCTCTCCCAGCGCCTGCTCCGCCCGTGCCCGCAGGCCGTCCTGCTCGTAGTCCTCGTAGCTCAAAGTCACAGCAGCTTAACGAGCACATCCGGCTCGGCTGAAAATCTGCCGTTACAGCGATGTTTCAGCGATTGATTAAGGCCATGTTGGGGGCGCCCGTTTGCGTTGCGGACGCACGTACTAGTGGGTAGCTTCCATCCACTGCCCAGGGAGGGGTATTCGAGCGTGGGCAGGGACGCTTACGGATGAGAACCAAGTTCGCACTAATCCTCGCTTGCGCCAGCTTCTTGGCGGTCCTCGCGCTGGGCACCGCCTTTGCCGGCGCCGAGCCGCTTTCTGAAGGCGCGGCCGTCGACCCCTCGGCGACCACGACCACCGCGATCCCCTCGCTGCAGGCACCGGCCTGCGCCAACGGCGTCGACGACGACGGCGACGGCCTGGCCGACGAAAAAGACCCGGACTGCGAAGACCCCGAGGACACCAGCGAGGCACCGGCCCCGACCAGCCCCTCCACCGCGCCGAGCGAATCGGCGCCCGTCCCCAGCCCCGCGCCCGCCAACTCCCCCGCTCCGGAAAAGCAGGGTGGCGGCATCAAGCAGGGCAGCACGATCGTCGGCGGCTCCGCCGGCAAGGGCGGCGCCACCCGGAACGACGCCCTCGGCGACACCAGCGGCGGCGGAGGCAGCACCGGCGCGGTGACCGCCCCCGGCGTCAACGGCGGCGGCGACCAGCCGCTGGCGAAGGGTCCCGACGGCGGCTCGCAGTACGACGACGGCGGCGCCCCGACCGCGACCAATCCGACGACGACCTTCGCCCCCTTCGGGCCGGCGCCGATCGGGGTCCCCAACTTCGTCATCGACTCCTTCGAAATCCCGCCCTTCCTGCTGCCGATCTACCAGGCCTGCGGAACCGAATACGGGATCCCCTGGGAGGTGCTCGCCTCGATCAACAAAATCGAGACCGGCTTCGGCACCAACCTCAACATCTCCAGCGCCGGCGCCCTCGGCTGGATGCAGTTCCTCCCCTCCAGCTGGGAAGCGTTCGGCCTCGACGCCAACGGCGACGGGCGCAAAGACCCCTACAACCCGGTCGACGCGATCTGCGCCGCGGCCCACTACCTGAAGCTGGCCGGCGCCCACGAGGACCTCTACCAGGCGATCTTCGCCTACAACCACGCCGACTGGTACGTACAGGAGGTCCTCCTCTACGCCCGCGCCTACGGCCGCCTCCCCTCCGACCTGGTCGGCTCGCTGACCGGGCTGACCGAGGGCGCCCACTTCCCGATCGCCGCCGACGCCCGCTACGCCGACGACGTCGCCGCCCGCGCGGCGCTGAAGAAGGGCGAGAGCCCCGAATACGGAAACGCCGCCGAAGTCATCTCCTCCTCCCCCACCCCGCGTGGGATCAACATCTTCAGCAAGAAAGGCGCGCCGGTGGTCGCCGTCAACGACGGCGTGATCCGCAAGCTCGGCCGCTCCGACAACCTCGGCAACTTCGTCGTCCTCGAAGACACCTACGGCAACCGCTACACCTACGCCGAACTGGGCAGCCTGGTCCGCCACCACCGTCTGGTGGTGATGCCGACCGGCAAGGAGAAGCGCGTCCCGGTCGAAAGCGAGAACCTGCGGCCGCGGCTGCGGGCCCTCCCGGAGCGGACCGACAGCGAGGGCGAGACCGCAAGCGACGCGGTCGAAGCCGCCGTCGCCGCCAGCTCCGACGGCTCGCTGCGGGTCGGCTCCAAGGTGATCGCCGGCACCGTCCTCGCCCGGGTCGGCGAGAGCGGCGACGGGGTCGACTCCCACATCAACTTCTCGATCCGCCCGGCCGGCAAAGGCGCGCCGCGGATCGACCCGAAGCCGATCCTCGACGGCTGGAAGCTGCTCGAGGCGACGGCGATCTACCGCGCCAAGGGCAAGAGCCCGTTCGCCAAGCTGAGCGGCGCCGGCGTCCTGCTGCTCTCCAAGGAGGCGCTGCAGAAGCGGGTCCTCGCCAACAAGAAACTCGAAATCTACGAATGCGGCCGCGAAGACATCGCCAGCGGCCGGATCGACCGCCGCCTGCTGGCGATGCTCGAGTACCTGACCGTCAAGGGCTACGACCTGACGATCACCTCGCTGCAGTGCGGCCACGGGCTGCTGACCACCTCGGGCAACGTCTCCGAGCACTCGACCGGCGACGCGGTCGACATCGCCGTGATCAACGGCACCCCGGTGACCGGCAACCAGGGCCCGGGCACCGTCACCGACGAACTGATCCAGACGGTGTTGCAGCTGCAGGGGACGATGCACCCCCACCAGGTGATCTCGCTCGAGGACATGCCGGGCCCGACCAGCTTCGCGATGGGCGACCACTACGACCACGTCCACGTCGGCTACCACCCGCTCGAAGGCGGGCCGGAAGCCAAGTTCGCGGCGCTGCTGAAACCGAACCAGTGGCAGCGGCTGATCGACCGCCTCGGCGAGATCGAAAACCCGAACGTGCCGGTCAACCCCTCCAAATACGCGGAACCGGACCACGCCAACGGCGGCCTCTCCGCCGGCAGCGGCGACTGAAGTAGCGCCGCTCGCCGCGAGCGACGAGAATCCAGGCCCTGTCCAAGCTATTCGGATTCGTGCGGTTCGACTTCGCCGGGGCGCTGCCGCTGGCCGACGGCCGCTACCTGGCGCGCGCCGATGGCCCCGAAGGCGCTGAGAGCGTCCTCGTCCTGCTGACGGTCGGCGCTCCGGCC
Organism: Solirubrobacterales bacterium; assembly: GCA_044865945.1. GTDB lineage: Bacteria > Actinomycetota > Thermoleophilia > Solirubrobacterales > 70-9 > VAYN01. The sequence continues at coordinate 446 of JBIOTO010000156.1, read as the reverse complement.
GCCGGACGACGCCGGCGCCGTCCTCGCCGGGTCGAGGCCGACGACGAGCCGGCGGCGCTGACCCTGACCCGGGTGACCGCGATCCGCGCCTTCGCGCCCCTGGCCGACGAGGGCGAGGCGGCGCGCTGGCTGGACGAGGCCTGCGAGGCAGAGGACACCGTCGACGTCCTGGTCGACGAGGGCCTGGCCCTGCTCAACCGCGCCCTCCACGCCCAGGCGGTCGCGGCTGCCGCGCCGCGAGCCATTGCCGAGCTCAGCGCCGAGACCGCCGAGCGCATCCTGATCGGCTACGGCAGCGGCGAGGAGGTTGCCGCCAGCCGCTTCCGCGACGCCCGGGCGGTCGACGTCGGCCCCCGCGCCACGCGTCGCCGCCAGCGCGACGAGGAGCTGCGCCCGCAGGAACGGGTGGCGGCACTGCTCGGAGGCCGCGAGCAACTGGACGCCTG
>JBIOTO010000155.1:0-21993 GCA_044865945.1 Solirubrobacterales bacterium | reverse complement strand
GTGGTGGTGGCGAGCGACTCCAGCAACCTCAAAGACCTGGCGGAGGTGGCCGTCGCGGCGGGCGGACACGTCCAGCGGGGAGAGGCCTTGCTCGGCACCCCGATCTCGATCGCCGCGGCATTGGCGAGCGGCGAACAGGTTGCGATCGAGACTGACCTCGGGCGCTTGGACGTAGTGCAGGGACTCGACGGGGTCCCGGGCTATGACGAATTGCGCTCGCGCGCCACTAAGACGGAGATCCTCGGCGTAGCGGTTGCGGTCTGCGCCTTGGAGGACCTCAAAGCGATGAAGCGAGCGGCCGGGCGTACCCGTGACCTGGCCGACCTCGAGGACCTCGAAGCGACTTCCTAGTCCGCCCTCTCCCCCCGAAGCGTCGCGACCACCGAGCGCGGGCCGCCTTGGTCGCGGTGCTCGCAGAGGAAGATGCCCTGCCAGGTACCGAGGGCAAGGCGGCCGCGGCTGACCGGCAGGGTCAGGGAGGGTCCGAGCAGGGCAGCCTTGACATGGGCCGGCATGTCGTCGTCGCCCTCCAGGGTGTGGGTCCAGTACGGGGCGCCTTCGGGCACCGCGCGGTCGAACCAGGACTCGAAGTCGCGCCGTACGTCGCCCGAAGCGTTCTCGTTCAGCGCCAGCGAAGCCGAGGTGTGCTGGATCAGGAGGTGCAGCAGGCCGACCTCGACCCGCGCCAGCTCCGGCAGCGCCTCCTCGACCTCAGCGGTGACGAGGTGAAAACCGCGCGGCCGCGCCGAGAAGCGAATCGTCCGCTGTGCCCACATCTAGCTCGCCAGCTTGCCGTAACGCTCGCCAATCGCGACCCGCGCCGCGGGATGAAGGCGGACGGGGTCCGGCCAGAGGCGGGTGCCGACCCGCAGCTGCACAAGGGCCGAGCGCAGAAGCGCCTCGCGACCCGGGTCCCAGGAGAATCCGAAGAGGCGGCGGATCTCCGGCGGCAGCAGCCCGACCGAGATCAGCCGCACCGTCTCCGTCACCGGCAGGAGCGCCGCGCGCATCCACCCCGAGTAGGGCGGCTCGAGAATCATCCGCTCCGCCTGCTCGCGGCGATCGTCGGAGATCCAGAGGCTGCCGTCGCCAAGCCGGCCGTCGACGTATTCGCGGAGCTCCGCGAAGGTCGTGGGCATCGAGCTGGACGGCAGGCCGAACAGCTCGCCCACCTGCCGGTATTCGCTCCAGTAGCGCTCGCGATCGGCGTCGGCGAGGCCGCCGAAGATGCGCTCGTAGTAGACGACGGCGGAATCGGCGAGGCTCGCCAGCACCCAGAGGCCGAGCTTCGGGTCCGAAGCCGCGTAGGGCGTCCCCTTCGGGATCGGCCCGTAGTCGGCGGGCGTCTTTCCCTTCACCCGCGAGTGCATCCGCCGCACCGCCTGGCCGGCCTTCGCGGCGTCGCCGACCGTCCCGAAGTAGATCCGCGACATCCACTCGTCGGTGCGCCGCAGCCGGGTCTGGGGGTCGTCGAAGATGATCGAGTGGCGCTGGAAGCCGACCACGGCGAGCGGATCGCAGGCCTGCATCAGCAGCGCCCGCACGCCCGAGAAGAGGACGAGGCGCTCCCGGTGCAGCCTGCGGACCGCCGAATCGGGCGCGAAGAACCCGTCCACCTCCGCCGCGCGCGGATCCCGCTCCGGCGCCAGGCCGGGGACCAGCGACAGCATGTCGGTGGGCCGAAACACGCTTGAAACGGTAGCTACCGCGAGACCGGGGGCTGAGCGGCCCTCAGGTCCGGGCGAAGAACTCGCGCAGCCTTGAGGCAACCGCGGCCGGTTCTTGCGCCATCACGGCGTGGCCACAGCCGGCGAACACCTCTGCCCCGGCGGCACCCCAGCGCGCGGCCAGGGGCTCGGCGTTGGCGGCGGGGATTACCCGGTCCTCCCGCCCGTGGAGGACGAAAGTCGGCGGGGGATCGGCAGGCGGCGGGCGGTCCTCGCGGTGCCAGGCCCCCATCGCCTCCTCCTGAGCGACCAGCACCGCCGGCGAGAGGTCGGCACGAGCGGCGGCGACCACCTCGCCGAACTGGCGATCGATCTCCTCCGCTCGCGGCGGCGGGAAGAGCAGCGAGATCAGGCGACTCGCCTGCTCGCGCGGGGAGCCGGAGTGGTCGGTCAGCCGCGCCCAGTCGGCGGGGTCGGCATCCACCGACGACGCGCCGCCGGGGTCGGTGGCGAGCAGCCCGAGGGCGCTGACCCGCTGGGGGGAGGTCTCCGCCAAGCGCTGGGCGGCGAAGCCCCCCATCGACCAGCCGACCACCGGACAGGAGTCGATTCCCCGCGCCGCCAGGGTCGCTTCCAGGTCTGCGGCGATCGCGTCGACGGTCAGCTCTCCCGGGCGCGGATCCGACTCGCCGACGCCGCGGTTGTCGGGGCAGATCACCTCGTGGGTCTCGGCCAGCGCCGCGAGGAAGCTGGGGTCCCAGTCGGCCCCGGTGGCGGCGTAGCCGTTGACCAACAGCAGCGGCGGGCCGCTGCCGACCAGGCGCCAGGCGAGGCGGCGGCCCTTGACGGTGGTGCTCTCGATCCGGCTGGCGTCCATCGGCTCGGCGCACGGTAATCGACCGCTGCCGGATCAGCCGCCCACCGCGCGCCTACCATGGCCCGGTGCCGACCGCGAAGGAGCTGATGCGCGCCGGGGAGCTCTACCCCGGTGCCGACCCCGAGCTGAACCGGGAGCTCGACCGCCGCCAGGCGATGCTCGCGGCCCTCAACGCGATCCCTCCCGACCGGGCCGACGAGCGCCAGTCGGCCCTGGAGGATCTGCTCGCCGAGATCGGCGAGGACACCTTCATCCGCTCGCCCTTCTACTGCGACTACGGCGACGGGATCCGGATCGGCGCCCGCACCTTCGTCAACTTCAACGGCACGATGCTCGACGGAGCGCCGATCACGGTCGGCGACGAGTGCCTGATCGCCTCCGGGGTGCAGCTGATCACCGCCACCCATCCGATCGACCCGGTCCCCCGCCGCGCCGCCTGGGAGCAGGCGCTGCCGATCGCGATCGGGGACGGGGTCTGGCTCGGCGCCGGCGCGATCGTCTGCCCCGGCGTCTCGATCGGCGAGAACACCGTCGTCGGCGCCGGCGCGATCGTCACCAAGGACCTCCCCGCCGGCGTCGTCGCCTATGGCAACCCCGCCCGGGTCGCCCGCGAGATCGGCGAGCGCGACCGTCTCGGTCGACAGAACTCATAGGGTTCCCGAATCGTCCCCGTGTCCAGAGGTCCGCGAATCGCCGCTGCCGGACTGGCCTTCCTAGCCTTCGCCGCGATCGGGTTAGCCCTGGGTTCTTCGGCAGCGCCCGACGGACGGGAAGCGGACGATGCCCGGGCGGAGAGCTTCGGGACGGCTTTCGCGAGCTCGAAGGCAGCCGCCTTCCGGCAGGCAAGTCACCGGGGAACGGTGAGGGGACTCAAACAGGGCAGGGCAAGGGCCGAGCGGGTCGGGCTGCGGCGCGGCGACGACGCCGGCACGAAGGAGGCGGGTGTCGTGCTGGCGGAGATCGCCCAGGAAGAAGCGGAAGCGGCCGCGCAAGCGGAAGCCGAAGAGCGGGCCGAAAACTGCGGGGCACCGCTGTTCGTCGAGGGCTATTGCCCGACCGACGAGGAGATCGAACAGGAGAACCTGGCGGAGTCGGTGTGCGGGTCGCCGGACCCCGAATCGGCCGCGGAAGAAGAACTGTATGGAATCGAATGCTGAGCCTGAGGAGGAGCCGGTGAACGATCCCGGCAACGGGCAGTCGCGAAGCATCGAGGTGCGCCTCTCGACCATCGGGTGGGTTATCGGCGTCCTGGCGGTCGCGATCGCGCTTGGCGCCGGCGCCTTCTTCTATGGCAAGAGCACCGGTGAGGATCTGGAGGCGGCGCGCAAGGAAGGCACGGCGGCGGGCCAGCGCGAGGGCGCCGCGAAGGGAGCGGCCCAGGGATATGCCATCGGCTTCAAGAAGGGTCGTGAGGCCGGCTTCAAGCGCACCTATCCGAGGGCCTACCGCAAGAGCTACGCGGAGGCGTTCGAGGAAGCGGGACTGGAAGCCCCGGAGGCCAAGGACATCAAGGTGTCCTCGCCCTAGCGGCGATTCGCTCCCCGATGCGCCCTCTGGCAGCAGCGATATCCAGCGCCCTGCTGATCGCCGGGCTCGCCGTCGCCGGCTACCTGTTGGGGCAGGCGGCCGCCCCTGACCAGGGGGAATTCGACAGCGAACGCGCCATCGCGTTCAAGGCGGGGTACGAACAGGGGGCCGACCGCGCCCGGGCACGCTCGGCGCGCGAGGGAACGGCGGCAGGCCGTTCGGCGGGTCGCCGACAGGGTAGAGCGCGGGGGATGACGGCCGGAGCCGACGCGGGCAGCGCCGCGGCCGCGGCCGAGCTGGCGCGGATCGAAGAAGAACGTGCCGCGGAAGAAGCGGCTGCCGCCGAAGCGGCGGAACTGGCCGTCCCGGCTCCGTGCCGGGGACTGCCCGAAAGCACCGCGAAACGAATGTGCATCGGCGCGGTGGAAGCCGGGACCTATCCGTAAGACATGCGTCGCGCGGATCTCTGCACCGCTAGGCGGTCGCAGCTTTGATCGCCCTCCCGACGGCCGAGAGCGGTGGTGGCAGCCACTCGCGCCGGTCGGCGGGGGACCAGGCGTAGGCCGGCGTGCCGTCGACCACGAGCTCCGCCAGCTCCGGCCGCCGCAGCTCCCGCGCGGACCACTCGTAGAGACGGCCCAGCCGCGGCAGGATCACCGCGTAGTCGAGCAGGCGGCCAAAACCGTGCTCGGCGCGGAGGTAGACGTCGAGGTCCTCGTCGGCCGGATAGCGATCCGGCAGCACCCTCCCCAGCGAGAGGAAGATGCCGGCCATTCCCAGCCGCGGGTCGCCGAGCGGCCGGGCGAGGGGAGCCATGCGTCCCAGCGCCAGCCGCGGCGCGGCGACGAGGGCGTGGGCGTACAGCACGCGGAGGAGGACGACGTTGAGGAAGAACCGCTCGGTGCGGCTCTCCTCCTCGGCGAGGTCGCGGTGCTCCAGGTAGGCGCCGACGATGCTCGCGTTGTGGGCCCGGTACCAGGTCCTGGCCGTGGGCCTCGCGACGAAGGCGTCCCAGAGCGCGATCGCCGCCGCCGACGGCGGGCCGCCGTGACCGCCGGCGCGGGCAACCGCCTCGCACCCGTCCCGCAGCAGCCGCTCGTTCATCGCCCGCCACCACCTGCTGCCCGGCGGTTCGGCGTCGAGCGCGTTGAGCACGCCGCGCCGCGCCTCCCAGCGCATGAAGGACATCGCCGCCCGGCGGAATGGGAGGTGACGCGGGGCGCTGCCGGTCGGGCCCCGGTAGGTCTCGCTGGCGAGCGCCAGGCGCGCTTGGGGATCGTCGCGGACGGCGGCCACCTTGGCCGTCGCGATCCCGGCGGCGTCGGTTGCGGGCCTGCCCGCCGCGCCGCCGATGGCTAGACCAGGTCGCGGGGCTTGCTGTCTTCGGCCGCGAGCAGCTCGTGGACGAGCCGGATCGCGATCGATCCCTCGCCGACGGCTGAGGCGACGCGGTTCATCGACCCATGGCGGACGTCGCCGGCGGCGAACACTCCCGGCATGCTGGTCTCAAGCGAGAACGGGCCGCGCTCCAGCGGCCACTCCCCCCGCGCCTCGGCTTCGGCCCCGGTGCGGATGAAGCCACCTTCGCCCAGCGCGCACTCGGTCGGCAGCCAGCTCGTGTTCGGGTCGGCGCCGATCATCAGGAAGAGCCCGTCGGAGGGCACGGTCTCGGTGGCCCCGTCGCCGTCGCGCAGGACCAGGCTGCGCAGCCAGCCGTCCTCGCCGGCGTCGCCTCCGACCACCTCGGTCCCGAGCCGCACCTCGACGTTGGGCGTCGCTTCGAGCTGGCGCACCAGGTAGTGGGACATCCCCTTCTCGAGCGAGTCGGCCCGCACCACGAGCGTTACCCGGCGGGCGTATTCGGCCAGGTTCAGGGCCGCCTGGCCGGCCGAGTTGGCGCCGCCGACGACGTGCACTTCCTCGTCGACCGTGGTCGGCGCCTCGGAGGCGGGACCGCCGTAGAAGACGCCCGCCCCGACCAGGTCCTCGATCTCCTCGACTTCGAGCCGGCGGTAGTTGACGCCGACGGCGAGGATCACCGCGCGGGCGCTGACCTCGCCGCCGTCGGAGAGGCTGAGGTGGAGGCGATCACCCTCGCGCCGGATCGCGGTCGCGTCGTGCATGAAGGCGAACTTGGCGCCGAAGACCCAGGCCTGCTCGTAGGCGGCCTCGGCCAGCCGGCGGCCGCTGACGCCACGGGGAAAGCCAAGGTAGTTGCGGATCAGCGAGCTCGAGGTCGCCTGCCCACCGATGCCGCCGTTGTCGATGACCAGCGTGCGGAATCCCTCGGAGGCGCCGTAGACCGCGGCCGAGAGCCCGGCCGGACCGCCGCCGACGATGATCACGTCGAACTCGCGCCGGTCGGGATCGATCGTCGCGCCGACCGCGCTCGCCAGTTCCAGGTTGGTCGGGTTCGCCAGGACTGTGCCGTTCGACATGACCACCAGGGGCAACGGCTCCCCGCTGCCGGTCTCCGCCACCAGCGCCTGGCCCTCCGGCGAGTCGGCGAGGACGAAGGAGTGCGGCACCGCGCAGCGGCCGAGGACCTCTTTCAGCTCCTGCGCCCGGCCGATCCACGACTCGCTGACGATGTGGACGGTGTGCGGCGAGACCCGCCGCGCGTGCGCCCACTCGAGCAGAAAGGTCGAGACCGACTGGTGGAAGAGCTCGTCGGGCGCCTGCGAGGGCCGGATCACGTAGTACTCGATCTGCCGCCGCGCCATCGCTTCGAAGATTTCCCCCGCCGTCTGGCCGTCGCCCCAGCTGGCCCACTCGATCAACAGCCCGCGCTGGACGTGCGCGTGCAGCTCCCGCGCCCTGCCCAGCAACTCGGGCCCGGTCATTCCCTCGAAGGACTGCGCGGCGAGCACCAGTGCCACGTCCTCCCCCGCCTCCTTCAGCGCTCGCAGTTCCGCCATCGCCTCCGCGACCGAGGAGACGCAGACGACGCGGTAGCTCCGCGAGTAGCGATCGATCAGCTCGCGCTCGACCGCGCGCAGCGCCCGTTCGTCTTCGTCGACCGCCAAAAGGACAGGAATCACGGTTCGAAAATATCGGTCCGGACGGAGACTCGCTAGTCGGACCGCACCGCTCGCCAGGCGGCGTCGGCCAGGTCGTCCTCCGCCTCCCGCAGGGACCCGGTCCGGCGTGCCAACCAGGATCGGGAGAGCGCCTGGGCCGGCCCGAAGACGGCGACGAAGAAGACGTCGAGGCGCACGGAGCGAATCTCCTCCTGGCTCTCGACCCAGTCGGCGATCGCGGCGAACAGGGGCTGGTTCAGCGCCTCGACCTCTTCCCCCGCCCGCTCGCGAGCGCCTCCGTCAAGAAGGAGCCGTGCCCGCTCGGGATTCCGCTCGACCCACCGCAGGTGGTGTCGAACTAGGGCCTTGACGCCGTCCTCGGCGTCGGGGGTGTCCTTCAAGGTCCGCAGGACGCCAGCCTGATAGTCGGCCAGAACCTGCGCGTAAAGGGCGCCCAGGATCCCGTCCTTGTCGCCGAAGTGGTGGTAGATCGAGCCGACGCTGGCACCGGAGCGCTCGCGCACGCTCTCGATCGTGACTTCCTCTCCGGCCTCGAGCGATTCGAGGGCCGCCTCCAGGATCGTCTCGCGGCGGGTCATCGGCTAGAATTCTATTCTAGAACATGATTCTAATCGACCAGGTCATGCCCTCCTTCGATCGCGGCGAGGTCCACCGCCGCCAGACCACCGCCCCGCCAGCCGCAGTCTGGGAGGCCATCCACGAGCTCCAAGCCCGTGACCTCACCCTGATGCGAGTCCTGATGGGCATCCGCACCCTCGGCCGCCGGGCCGAGAGCGGCGACCGAACGGTCCTCGCGGGATTCGAAAAAATGGGATTCCGCCCGATCGCCGAAGAGCCAGGGCAGGAGCTGGTCGTCGCCGGCATCGGCCAGTTCTGGAAGCCCTCCGGCGGCCTGCGCAAGGTGACGAGCAAAGAGCAGTTCCTCGCCTTCGAAGAGCCCGGCTACGCCAAGGTCGCCTTCAACCTCCGAATCCAAGGCGGCGAGCTCTCGACCGAGACCCGCATCGCGGGAACGGATGCCCGATCCCGCCGTCTCTTCGGCTTCTACTGGCTGCTAATCCGCCCCGGCAGCGGCCTAATCAGGCGCGAGTGGCTGCGGGCGCTGGAGCGGCGGGCGCAGGCGCCTGCTCGGCGGCCTTGATGGCGCTCCTGCCGGCCGCCAGCCCGAGCGCTCGGTAGGCCTCGAACCGCTGGCCGGTGTAGAGCTGATCCCCGGTCGGGTCGCGTGGGAAGCGTGGGTTCTGACGGTGGTAGACGGTGACATCGGCCGGTGCGTTTCCAGTGATCGCCGGCCTGGCGTAGTAGATGCGTCCCTCGGTGCCGTCGGGATATCGAATCGTCCCCTTCACGCAGTCCTTCTTAGAGATCCCTTTGTCGTCAGGGCGCAGTTCCTCGGGGTCGATCTCCACCTCGACATCGAGCTCGCTGCGCGCCAGAGAGACCATGTCCCCGAGCGCGTCGAGTTCGTCTTTGCTGGCGTCGAAGCAGTAGACCTCGGTGCAGCCGCGGCGCAGCAGCTCCATCGCGCCGAGATTGTCGTAGTGCCCGCCGTCGGTCACGTAGAGGAAGGGCAGGTTGAGCTGGTTGAGACCGAGCAGCTCGCGCAGCAGGTAGTAGGGACGCGGTCGCGGATAGAGCTTGCTGCGTTTCTCGAAGGTCTCCAGTCGGCGCGGATTCGGCACCCAGACGCCGAGCCGGACATTGGCGAGGCCCATCAGGAAGCGCAGCGGCCGGCGAGTCATCTTGCCCATCGACGGCGAGATCGCGGCGCCCGAGATCGCCACCGCGGCAGGCAGGGTGAAGGAGGCTTGACGGTGGCGGTCGCAGCTTTGCTCGAGCTTCGCGGTCTCGACGGCGCCGATCAGCGGGCCGCCGATCGAGGTCGGGCTGAAGGTGAAGCTGCTGACCGCTCGGCCAGCGGGCGTGGCGACGCTGTCCGAGACGTTGGCCGCGGCGCAGACGAGCAGGGTGGGCCACTGGCAGTTCCCCGCGGCATCGCGGTCGATCGCGGTCGTCGAGAGCTTGACCAAGCGGTCGTAGTCGCGTTCGACCGCGATGCCCGCATCTTCGCTCGCGATCGGCGGCGTGCCCGGCGGTCGCGCGATCCGCTTCAAGGCGAAGGCGGAGGCGAGGCGCCGCCGGTAGAAGGGGTGCAGTGACCAGGTCGTCAGGTCGGCGGTCGCGTAGAAGAAGCCAAACAGCCCGGCCAGACCCGCGAAGTACAGCCAGACCCGACCCGGCTCTTCGACGTTGAGGGTCGCGGACATCACGACCAGCGCCAGGGCTAGGGCCAGTGCCGGTCCGACCAGGGCGGCGATCAGATACGCAAGCCCTCGCCTCAGGCGTTGGTTGAGACCGGTGTACCACTTGATCGTGCCGCTGGCCTGCTTCGCCAGCTTCTGCGCCTCCAGCCAGTCGGCCCGTAGCTGGAGGAACAGCGCGCCCAGCACGCTGGTGACGCTGCCGGCGCCGATCAGCGCGCTCAACAGGCCGGGGCTCTCCGTGGTCGCTTCGGCCACCGTCCCGATTTCCTCGTTTCCCTGGGGGACGTTGCCGATACCACGGAACCATTCGAGCAGCAGCGGGATCGCGATCAGCAGCACCGCCGCGGCGGCGGCGAGGGTCACCAGCCGCAGTGACCAGGTCGTCGCGAAGTCGCGCAGGCCCCCGCCCCAGCGGAAGGCGAGCATCCCGCCCCCTCCGAGCAACAGGCCGGCGGCGGCGACCCCGGCTATCGGGATCCAGATGCCTGAAGGAGGCGGCCAAACGCTGAAGTCACAGGGTTGCCCGGCGCTTTCGCACTGGGCGATCGTCTGGTCGAGATTCGGATAGAGCAGGCCGTAGAGGGCCCCGAGCAAAATCGCGACAGCCGCGATGAAGAAGGCGATCACAAGCAGGTTGAAGGCGAGGCCGAGCAGCAGACGCAGCACGAAAGCGGCCTTTCCCTTTCCGTCCGGAGCGAGGTAGGAACTGCGGTTGAGCAGGTACTGCTCCTCTGGGGAGCCGGGGAAGAAGGGTGGGTGCCGCTCGTTGACCACGCTCGGGTCGGAGTCGTCGCTGCCCAGTGACTTAGGCTGACCTGGCGTCCAGGTTTTGCGGACCATGCAGAAGGCGGCGGCGATGTAGGAGCCGCCGGATACAGCGGAGAGATAACGGCTCCTGCTCAGGGTGCCCTTCTCCTGCAGCGCCTGCAGGGCGCCGAGGTTGAAGGAGGCCGAGCGGATGCCCCCACCCGAACAGGCGATCCCGATCTTGCCCTTCTCGGCCGCCTCTACCAGGCCGGAGAAGGAGGGAAGCGGGTCTGGCCGCCTGCCGAGCAGGAAGTAGAGCCATCGCTCCCGCATCCCCCACCGCGCCGTTTCAAAGTCGTGGCGCCGGGGAGCGCTCACCTTCTCCGCCAGCCCGGTGTCGCCGCAGGGTCGCGGCGCGGCCGTGCCCTCCGGGCACGGTTCGATGCCGAGCCACCGGCGCAGATGGGATTTCAGTTTCTCTCCGAGCCCCATGGTCGGGGGCCGACGCTATGGGCCACCCCAGGATCAGTCAAGTACTCGACAGTTCTCAAACTCGTGGAACCGGGTTCGACTATGGCGATTCTCGGTCGCTGGATCGCCACTCGGTGATCCGCAACGGTCGAGCGGCCAACTGGCGAAACCTTCTCCTTGGCCACGAAAGGGAGGGCGACGGCTTCGCCGACGAATGACTCAGCCCGCTGATGATCTCGGCCGCGAACCAGATCGACGCCGTCGAGACGAGCAGTCCGACCAGCGCCGCCAGAGCGTTCTCCAAACCGTGACCCGAAGAGGCGCTGTGAAAGACGTAGTAGAGGCCAGCGGCCCATGACGCCGCCATAACCGACGGGAAGAGAAGAACCCGTACGAGGTAAACCCAGACGAGATTGTTGCTTGCCCGTCCCACGCGGATGTCCCGCAGCCAGCGCTCGAAAGCGACCGGGCCCCCAGCCACCTCGACCTCCCCATCGGGACCACTGGGCATGGTCACGGAGGCCGCGGCGAGAAGGTCATGCCGGGCATCTGCCCATCGCTCAGAGAACGACGCCACCCACTCGCCAGACGAATCGCCGTCGGGATGCTCGAGGGCGAGTTCGATCTTGGCTTCGACCGCGCAGAGGTAGTCGGTGAGTCGACTGATTCGAGCGAGCTCCCCAACCCAATAGAGCATGCCCACGGCGACCAGAACCGGAATCCCGACCAGGAAAACCAGCTCGACGACCGCGTCGTGATTTCCCCACTGACTGATCGCCGCTCCAGCAAGGATGCCTACGACCGCCGTTCCCCACTGCAGCGCGGTGTAGGTGTGTTGACCAGCCTGAATTCCCGCGGAGCCGAGAAGCCGGTACTCCTCCACGAGCAACCCGAGATATTGCTCCCTTTCCCCCACGTTCACCCGCAGTCTAGGTCGATCGGGGTCAGCGTCGGGATAGGGACGACGCGGGGGAAGGTCTGAATCGGGGAGACAGGATTTGAACCTGCGACCGCTCGGCCCCCAGCCGAGTGCGCTACCAGACTGCGCCACTCCCCGTGGGTCTTTCATTTTGACGGATTGGCGGACGGGGTGTCGTTGGGAACGCCTTGTCTACTTTGTATGGTCTGGTTTATGAGGCGATGCGGACGCTGCAAAGAGGAAAAGGCGCTGGACGAATTCGCCTGGCGACGGCGTGCACGCGGGCAGCGGGATAACTACTGCCGGCCGTGCCGGTCCGCCTATCACCGGGAGCACTACCTGGCGAATAAAGAGCGCTACGTTGCCTTGGCGGGACAGCGGAAGAAAGCGCTGGTCGAGGAACGAACTCTCTATCTCGTTGATTTCCTTCGAGAACATCCTTGCGTCGACTGCGGCGAGGGCGATCCGATCGTGCTCGAGTTCGACCATCTGCGGGACAAGAAATTCTCGATCTCGGCGGGGATTCAGGGCCGCCGGTGGCAGGACGTACTCGACGAGATTGCAAAGTGCGACGTGGTTTGTGCAAACTGTCATCGACGCCGCACCGCGATGCGGGGCGGCTTCGCTCGTGCGGCGGTAGCTCAACGGTAGAGCCTTGCCCTTCCAAGGCAATGACGCGAGTTCGATTCTCGTCCGCCGCTTCTCTTCGTTGGCCATCTGAACGCCCGCCAACCGGCGTTCAGATCGGCTCGCGCGCTGCCGATAGGAAGACGGATGTCCCCGTCTTCGAAACGTCTTGTGGTGGCCGGCTTGGCCCTTGCCCTGCTCGTCGCACTGGCCGCTGCCTCTCCCCTCTTCTTCGGTCGAAGTGGGTCCGACTCGGGTGCCGATAGCCCCGGCGCCGCGGCCACCTCCTCCGGCTACGTCGACTGGCCGAACTTCGGCCGGGTGCCGCAGCGGACGCACTACCTGCCCGCCACGGAGCGCGCCCTGGACCCGCCGCTGAAGCAGGCGTGGTCGATCAATACGCACGCGCTGATCGAGTTCCCGCCCGCCGTCCACGAAGGGGTCGCCTACGTGATCAACAAGTACGGCAACGGCAAGGCGGTGCGGCTCGATGACCGCAAGGTGCTGTGGGAAATCAACATCCGGCCCAGCGACAAGGGCAAGCCGAACTTCGTCACCGCCCCCGTCTATTACGAAGGCCGCGTCTATGGCGCCTTCCTCACCGGCCACCTCGTCGCCGGCGACGCCGCGACCGGCAAGAAAGACTGGGTCCGCAGGTTCGACGCCCACCTCGAATCGACGCCGCTCGCGGTGGACGGCACCCTCTACCTCGGCACCGACACCACCGACCTGCTCGCGCTTGACGCCTCCGACGGCAGGACCCGCTGGAGCTTCAACGCCCCCGGCGCGATCAAAGCCAGCCCCAGCTACAACGACGGCAGGGTCTTCTTCGCCGACTACCAGAGCTCGATGTTCGCCCTCGACGCGAAGAGCGGCAAGCCGGTCTGGCGGACCAACACCAGCAAGGTCCCGCCCTACGGCCACGGCGGCTTCTTCTCCTCCCCCTCCGTCGCCTTCGGCCGCGTCTACGCCGCCCGCGACGACGGCACCGTCTACGCCTTCGACGAGAGGACCGGCAAGGTCGCGTGGCACTTCGACACCGGCGACTACGTCTACGGCTCGCCCGCCGTCGCCCAGGTTCCCGGCACCCCGCCGACCGTCTACATCGGCGCAGAAAACGGTCGCTTCTTCGCCCTCGACGCCCGCAGCGGCAAGGTCCGCTGGCAGAAGAACGTCGGCGGCCCGATCCCCGGCACCGCGATCGTCATCGGCCACACCGTCTACACCTCCAGCTTCGAAACCGAAGAAACCACCGGCTTCGACGTCCACACCCACAAGCGCACCTTCCACATCAAGGAGTCCGGCTACACGCCGATGGTCTCCGACGGCAAGCGCCTCTACCTGGTCGGCTACTACGACCTGATCGGGCTCGAACCGCGCCAGCGCTAGGGCGCCGGAAGGCGCCCGCCCGGTCAGGGGATCGGGCTGTGGGCTCGGCTCGCATCGAGCTCGAAGACGCGGAAGTCGGTGCCGAGCACCGGCTGGGAGACGTTGTGGACCGGGGTCTCGCCGATCGTCCCGTCGGGCGAGCCGGCGTGGGCGTGGCCGTGGAGGACGAGGTCGGGGCCGTGCTCGAGGATCGGCGCCGCCAGCCGGTCGGAGCCCATGAAGACGAAGATCTCCCGCGGCTCCCCCTCCAGCGTCGCTTCGCAGGGCGCGTAGTGGAGGAGGACGATCCGCACCGGGCAGGTGGCGACCTCGTGCAGCCCCGCGTCCAGCGCCTGCACTTCGGCGGTCGCCTCGGCGTAGACGGCGCGCAGCGAGGGCTCCCCGAAGTCCGGCAGGTGGCGCGGCGCGAAGCCGCCGACGAAGCCCTTGACGCCGACGATCCCGACCTCGACCTCGCCGACCTGACAGACCGCGGCGCGGCGGTCGAGCATCCGTACTCCCCCCTCCTCCAGCCGCCGCAGGATCGCCTCGGCTTCGTCGGCATGCCAGTCGTGGTTGCCGAGCACGGCGTAGACCGGAGCGCCGGTCGCGGCGGCGGCCTCGCAGAGGATTTCCGCCTCGTCGAGCCGGCCATGGCTGGTCAGGTCGCCGGCGACGAGGACGAGGTCGACGTCGTCGTCGAGCGCGGCGAAGGCGGAGACGACCGCCTCGCGGTTGGAGTCGCGACAGTGGATGTCGCCGGTGGCGGCAATCCGCAGCATCGCCGCTCCCCTACCCGCCCGGCGCCCGCGTTTATCCGGCTCGCGGACGGGGCAGCGAATGGTGCATGGCCGAGAACCTGGGCAAGAGCGAGGTCGCCGAGGAGCTGATCGAGAGCCTCAAACGCGCCGTCGCGGCGCTGGACGAGCGCGGCGTCCCCTACCTGCTCGGCGGCGGACTCGGCTGCTGGGCGCGCGGCGGGCCGCCGTCGAGCAACGACATCGACCTGATGGTCAAGCGCGAGGACGCCGAGCGCGCCCAAGAGGCCCTGGCCGCGGCTGGGATGCGCCCGGAGACGCCACCCGAGCAGTGGCTGCTGAAGGCCTGGGACGGCGAGATCCTCGTCGACCTGATCTTCGAACCGTCGGGGATGCGGATCGACGACGAGGTGCTGGCCCGCGGCGAGGAGCTCAGCGTGATGGCGATGCGGACCCGGGTGATGGACCTCGACGACATCCTGATCACCAAGCTGATGGCGCTCGACGAGCACAGCGCCGACTACGGCGACCTGATCCTCATCACCCGCTCGCTGCGCGAGCAGATCGACTGGGCGCGGCTGCGCGAGGAGACCGCCGCCAGCCCCTTCGCGGTCGCCTTCTTCGCCCTCGCCGACGGGCTCGGAATCTGCCCCGCGGCTCAGACCTCGGCCAGCAGCTGACGGTCGAAGGGCCGGAACCCGACCCGCTCGTAGCTCCCGCCGCCATTAGGGAAGCTGGCCAGCGGCGCCCAGCAGAGAACCGGTGGAATGGCCGCAAAGACGCTGGTAGATCTGGACGGCAGCCGCCTCCGTCAACCCCGCGATCAGGTCGATCACCGCGCGCACCTTGGCAGGATCGGTCTCGGCTCCCTCGAGCCGCTCGACGTAGCCGGGAGGAAAGAGCCTGTACTGCTTGCGCTCGATGGCGTCGTTGTAGCTCTCGAACAGGGTGCGGATGACCCGCCGCTGACCTTCCTGGATGATCGCCAAGGACGGTCGATCGATGACGTAGAACCAGGTCAGCTGCTTCAGCATCCCCACCTCGCTGACCAGCTCCTCGGGCACCGAGAAGAAGACTCCTCCGCCCTCTTCGAGCAGGGTCACCGCCTGCACGTAGCGCCCGATCAGGCCACCCCCGGCAGCGCGCAGCCCGGCTCGCTGGTCGAGGCGACCCTCGTACGGGTCGGCGATCCCGAGACCCAGGTTGTCCTCGTATAGGCGCTCCGCCGCCGCCACCACCTCGGCGCGAATCCCCTTCGCGCGCATGTACTCCTGAAACCTCAGAAGCTCTTCGCGGTCGCTGCGCAGGCGATCGAGCGGGATGAGGCCGGCGCAATAGAAATCGTCGACGTCGTGGACGGCGTAGGTGACGTCGTCGGCCCAGTCCATGATCTCCGCCTCCAGCGACTTTGTTTTTTCCGCCTCCGCTGGCCAGCCCCGTCTCACCCAGGCGAAGGACTCGCTGTCCGGCGGATACGCGCCCCACTTCTCCTTGCGAGCCGGTTCCTCGGAATTGCGCAGCCACGGGTACTTCAGGGTCCCGTTCAGCGTGCGCCGGGTCAGGTTGAGGCCGGTCGATTTGGCGGTGAACGGGCCGGCGGTGCCGAGCCGCGAGAGAATCCTGAAGGACTGGGCGTTCCCCTCGAAACCGTCCAGTTCGGCTCCCACCGCGAGCAGCTTCAGCTCCGTCTCGGCGATGTGACCGAACGGCGGGTGCCCCAAATCGTGCGCCAACCCCGCGGCTTCCACCGCGTCGACGTCGAGAGCGGCGAGGAGCGCCTCAATCGCGGCCCCACCCCCGCTCCGTTTCTTCAGGCGCTGAGCGATCCTCTGGGCCACCTGCGCGACCTTGACCGAGTGGATCAGCCGGGTATGGAAGGCATAGCCGCTCTCCGGCGGGCTCACCTGGGTAATGCCCCCCAGCCTCTGCAGCGCCGACGAGTAGAGGACCCGGTCGCGATCCCGCTGCGCCTCGGTTCTGGTCTCCGGAGGATCCTCCTTGAGGAGGCGTTCGTCGAGAAACGCGCTGTCGCCCACCGGGGGCGTCAACTCGTGGCGCATGTCGAAACCGGCGACTAGTCCTCGGCTTGGACGCGGAGCGAGTCGTCCACCCGGAGCACCCGCTGGTTGACGAGACTCCAGAAGGCGATTGCCATGACCGATGGCGACCAGCCATTCCTGGCTCCAGCCTGCACCTCGCCGGGGGTTTGGCCGGGATGCTCCCGCACGTAGCCGCGTATCGCCGCCTCGGCGGCATCGACCTTCTCGGCGAGCTTGGCCCGGGTGGGCTCCGACTCCGTTACTGGCTCAGGCATTGGAGATGAAGGTTGGAGCAGGCACCGGACGGAAGGAAGCTACCGCGACGCCGCGCACCACACAAGCAACCGACTCGAACTGCGACGGGGCACCTAGGACTCGAACCTAGAATCGCCGGTTTTGGAGACCGGTGCCTTAGCCAGTTTGGCCAGTGCCCCAGGGTGCTGCGGAGCCAAATCCTAGTTGACCCCGTCGCCAGGGGAATGCGCCAACGGCGCTGGTCGAATTTTGCAACTCCTCGGGCCGCCAAGTACAGTCAAAATTTGGAGGAGTAAAGGGAGAGTTTGTTGCCAATGGGGCCCATACCGTCCAACCTCAGTACCGGCGTGGCTTGCCGCAACGCCGCTCAGTGCCTGGAGGTCTTCTGCGTCTGGGAGGACAGATCCATCCGCCACATCCGTCAGCAGGTGCCGAACGGCGACTGGTCGGGTTGGACGAGAATGGGAGCGCAAAGCCACAGCAGCGCACCGGCGGTGGTCCTCAGCCAGACCGGTCGCCTGTACGTCTTCACCCGCAACGACAGCGACGGCCTCTGGTTCAGGGTCCAGAAGACGCCGGACAGCGGTTGGACTCCCTGGACCCCCATCGATGAAACCCTCTCGGCGCCGGCGGCGGCCAGCAACCGCGACGGGCGCCTGGAGGTGTTCGGCCAGGTTCTCTTCGGCCAGGTTCGCTACATGGCGCAGCAGGCGGTGGACGGCGATCAATGGACCGGCCCGACGTCGGTGGGCGGCAAGGTCCTCGGCGTCCCGACGGTCGGCGAAAACCTCGATGGTCGCCTGGAGCTGTTTGCCCGCGACTCGTCAAACGCGCTCACGCACATTTGGCAAGCCGATTCGGGCCAATACTGGATACGCGAGTGGGAGCCCTCGCTGGGACGCCTGCTCGGGAGTGATCCTGTATGCGCTCGCAACGCGGATGGCCGCCTCGAGGTCTTCGCGCGAGGCGACGACGGGACGCTGCGCCATGTCTGGCAGCTGGCTCCGAACAACGGCTGGTCGAACCTGGACTCGCGCGGGGGACAGATCACGACGAAGCCAGCCGTCGGCGTGAACGCCGACGGTCGCCTTGAGGTCTTCGCCCGCGGCACCGACAACGCGCTCTGGCACATCTGGCAGACCGCGCCGAGCAACGGATGGTCGGAGTGGTGGTCGCTCGGCGGCCAGATCACCAGCGAGCCCACCTGCGCCCTCAACGCCGACGGCCGCCTCGAGGTCTTCGCTCGCGGCACCGACAACGCCCTCTGGCACATCCGGCAGGACTCGCCAGGCGGAGGCTGGGCGCATTGGGACTGGTCGGGATGGGAGTCCCTCGGCGGGGACCTGCGTACTTTGTGAGCGCCGGGCCCCCGGGGGCCCGGCGCCCGGTCGTCCTAGTTCTGCTTCAGGGTGATCTTCTTGGTCTTGGTCACCGGGGTGCCCGAGGTCGGCTTGAAGGTGACCTTGACTTTGACCTTGGCCGCGCCTTCCTCGGCGAGCTGCGTCTTGGCCTTGCCCTTGGTCTTGATCGTCAGCTTCAGGGTCTTCGGCTTCTTCGCCTGCTTGGCCGACTTCTTCGCCTTCACGATCCCGTTGCCGGAGGCGGTCACGGTGCCCCCGCCGGGGATCTTCACCGAAAGCGTCGCGGTGCCTTTGGCTTTGTTCAGCTTCGCCCCGCCGAGGCTGAGCTTCGCTTTGCTGACCTTCAGTTTCGCCACCTGGGAGACGGTGCCCCCCTGGGGCGTTTTCGCGGTCAGGGTGACTTCATAGGTGCCTGGCTTGGCGTTCTTCGGCACGGATACGGTGACCTTCTGGTTCGACGTCGGCGCGCGATGGGTGGTCGGGTCGATCACCCCGGGCGTGAACGTCGGGCTCGCCAGCGACAGCTTCGCTTTCGGCAACGTCGAGGTCGCCGAGAGGGCAAAGCTGGGGGTTGGCGAGGTGGTGGTCGCGAAGTTCAGCGGGAATGGAATTTTCGCCTTGCCGCCGAGGAAGACCGAGGTCTTCGCCGGGGCGGCGATTTTCAGGTCAGAGGTACCGACCTGACTCTGCGCCACGGTGCCGAAGCAGAAGGCATCGCTTTCCGGTGGTTCGCTTTCGAAGCGCCAGCAATCGACGGGGCGACTGGCCGACTGGCCCGGGTTGACCTGGCGGAAGCCGAGAGAGATGCCGGTCCCGAACGGTCCTGGGAACGGGCTGCCGTCCGCTGCCGCCGGGAGACCGAAGTCGGCATCCACGCTCCATTCGTACTGGACGCCTTTCTGTTCCAGGTGCGCGTTGGAGAGGTAGCCGACCCCCTGGAGACCGGCGGGCGGCCAGGGGGGCGGGACCGCGTCCCCTTCCCCTTCTTTTTCGGCGAGTTTTTTCAGATTTTCCGAGGCGGCGGCGATTTCCGTCGCGACTTCGTTGTTGAGCGTGAAGACGAGAGGGCTGCCGCCACCGACCGGAACCGCGGTCACCGTGGAGGGCGGGACAGAACCGGGCGGCACGGCGATGCCGAGCAGGTACTGCACTTCTTCGGTGTCTTCCGAAGGGCTGCAGTTCGGTTCGGGTTCGGTGCAGAGCGCGAAGTGCACCCTGACGGAACCGACGCCTCCCGGCTGGGACAGCGCGAGGCTGCCCGGCTTGAAGAAGGCGCAAGCGCTGAGGACGAGCGCCAGCGCGGCGAGGGCGGCGAGGGCGATCAGGGGCTTGGAATGACGGCGCAGACGGGACAAAAATACTCCTCCGGTCGGTGACTTCCCGACCCTAACGGCCCGACAGGCGGAGAGCCAACATCGATGCGGGCGGAGGGACTTGAACCCCCACGGGCCGAAGCCCACCAGGACCTAAACCTGGCGCGTCTGCCAAATTCCGCCACGCCCGCGTGGCTGACCCGAATGGGCCTTAACGCGCGGCCAACGGCGCCGCGTCGCTGACAGATTCTATGATCGGAGCCGTGGCGGTAGGAGAGGTAAGGCCCGGCTACGAACTGTGGCGGCCAAATCGGGAAAAAGCGAGCTCGGTCTCGACCAAGTTCGTCGTCGTCCTGCTGCTCGCGGCGACGGCGGTGATCGCGGGGCTGATCACGATCGGCGGCTGGTCGCTTTTGAAGGGCGGCGGCGGGATGGGAATCGTCTGCGCGATCTACGCCCTCCTCTACGCCTTCTTCGCCTTCCTCGTCGCTCGCTGGAACCGCGGCATCCTGCCGGTGGCGGCGGCGCTCTCGATGATCCTGGCGATCTTCTGCGCGGTCGGCGCCGAAAGCTGGTTCAACCGCGACCGCGCCGGCTTCGACGAGGCCCTCCTCCCGTCCGACCTGATCGGGCTGCTGGTGATCCTCCTCGGCCTGCTGCAGATCGTGCTGGTCGCCGCGGCGCTCTACGCCTTCAACCAGGAGTGGCACGTGGAGGAGGAGCGCCCGATCGGCTCCGGCGAGGACTACGGCGCCGGCGCCTCGCCCCAGCCGGCTTAGTCGCCCACCCGCCCTGGCTCTATCGTTCCCGCCTGAGCCGGAGTGGCGGAACTGGCATACGCGATCGACTCAAAATCGATTGCCCTTGCGGGCTTGTGGGTTCGAATCCCACCTCCGGCATCTGCGTCCGCGAATAGGGTGACGCCGTGAACGCGTCCGCGGGGGAGCTGCTCTGGGAGCCATCGGCCGAGATAGTCGAGCGCTCGCGCCTGACCGAGTTCACGCGCTGGCTGGAGCGTGAGCGCGGCCTCTCCTTCGACGGCTACGCCGAGCTCTGGCAGTGGTCGGTCGACGAGGTCGAGGCGTTCTGGGACGCGATCTGGGAGTTCTTCGGGGTCCAGGCCGACGGCGAGCGCGGCGCGGTGCTCGGCAGCCGCGAGATGCCCGGCGCCGAGTGGTTCCCCGGCACGCGGCTGAACTACGCCGAGCACGTCTTCGCCGGCAAGGACGACGGCGAGACGGCGATCCTCCACGCCTCCGAGCTGCGCGAGCTCGGCGAGCTGAGCTGGGGCGAGCTGCGGCGAGCGGTCGCGGCGACCGCGGCGGGGCTGCGCGGCCTCGGGGTCGAGCGCGGCGACCGGGTGGTGGCCTACCTACCGAACATCCCCGAGGCGATCGTCGCTTTCCTCGCCACCGCCTCGATCGGCGCGGTCTGGTCGAGCTGCTCGCCCGACTTCGGCCCGGCCAGCGTTGTCGACCGCTTCGCCCAGATCGAACCGAAGGTGCTGTTCGCGGTCGACGGCTACCGCTACGGCGGCAAGGACTTTGACCGCCGCGAGACCCTCGCCCAGCTGCGGGAGGCGATGCCGAGCCTGGAGCGCACCGTCGTCCTCCCATACCTCGACCCCGATCCCGACCTCTCGCCGCTGCGCGACGCGATCACCTGGGGGGAGTTGGAGGCGGATGGCGCGGGCGCCGAGCTGAGTTTCGATCGCGTCCCCTTCGACCACCCGCTCTGGGTCCTCTACTCCTCCGGCACCACCGGGCTGCCGAAGGCGATCGTCCAGGGCCAGGGCGGGATCCTGCTTGAGCACCTGAAGAAGCTCCACCTCCACGTCGACGCCCACCCCGGCGACCGCCTCTTCTGGTTCACGACGACCGGCTGGATGATGTGGAACTTCCTCGTCTCCGGGCTACTGACGAAAGCGGCAATCGTCCTCTACGACGGCAATCCCGGCCATCCCGACATGACGGCGCTGTGGGACCTGGCCGAGCGGGCCGGGGTGACGATGTTCGGGACCAGCGCCGCCTACATCGGCGCCTGCATGAAGGCCGGTGTCGAGCCGGGCGCGGGGCGCGACCTCAGCCGCCTGAAGGCGGTCGGCTCGACTGGCTCCCCTCTCTCCCCCGAGGGCTTCGACTGGATCTACGAGCACCTCGGCTCCGACACCTGGCTGTTCTCGACCAGCGGCGGCACCGACCTCTGCACCGCCTTCGTCGGCGGGGTGGCGACGTTGCCGGTCTACCGCGGCGAGCTGCAGGCGCGGGCGCTGGGGGCGGCGGTCGAGGCCTGGGACGAAGACGGCCGGCCGGTGGTCGAGGAGGTCGGCGAGCTGGTCGTGACCGAGCCGATGCCCTCGATGCCGATCTACTTCTGGAGCGACGAGGACGGCAGCCGCTACCGCGAGAGCTACTTCGAGATGTTCCCCGGCACCTGGCGCCACGGCGACTGGATCGAACTGACCCGGCGCGGGACGGCGGTCATCTACGGCCGCTCCGACTCGACCATCAACCGCGGCGGGATCCGCATGGGAACGAGCGAGATCTACCGGGCGGTGCTCGGCATCGACGCGATCGTCGACGCCTTGGTGGTCGACGTGCCGCGCCCGGGAACCGACGGCTGGATGCCGCTCTTCGTGGTGATGCGCGAGGGCGCCGAGCTGGACGAAGAGCTGCCGCGGGAGATCGCCCACCGGGTGCGCGAGCAGTGCTCGCCTCGCCACGTCCCCGACGAGGTCTTCGAGATCGACGAGGTCCCCC